>NZ_JAVREO010000034.1:0-21465 GCF_031845445.1 Streptomyces chisholmiae
GGCCTGACCACCGCCTGGACCACCCCCGACACGAGGGACGTCTACGCCGAAGTCACCCTCCCCGAACCCACCGAACCCGGCGACTACGCCATCCACCCCGCACTCCTCGACGCCGTCCTCCACGCGGCGGGCCTGGAGGAGCGGGCCGCCGGTGGCGGGTCGCGGGCCGCGGTGCCGTTCCACTTCGCCGGGGTCGGCCTGTTCGCGGCCGGCGCCAGCCGGCTGCGGGTCCGGCTGACCAGGACCGGCGAGAACGGCTACCGGCTGCTGGTGGCGGACGCCGACGGGCGGATCGTCGCCGTCGTCGAGTCGCTCGCCCTGCGGGAGCCGAACCCGGCGGCGACCAGGTCGGGCCCGCCCCTGTTGGCGCTGGCCTGGGACCGTGACGCCGGGGTCGCGGTGGACGCCGCGGCGGCGCCGGCGACCGGGCGGTGGGCGGTGCTGGGGGACGCGGCGGCGCTGCCCGGGGTGCCGGCGTTCGCCGGCCTGTCCGAGCTGCTGGACGCCGGCCCGGAGGGCGGGGACGCCCCCGAGGTGGTCGTGGTGGCGAACCTGCTGGCCGACCGGGACGCGGCGGCGAGCGAAGGTGCCGATGTCGCGGGGCTGGCGCGGGTCGCCACCCGGCGGGCGCTGGAGACGCTGCGGGCCGCGCTGGTCGAGCCCCGGTGGGCGGAGACCACCTTCGTCCTGTCGGTGCCCGGGGGTTCGGGTGCCGCCGAGGCGGTGGACCCGGTGGCGGCCGCCGTCTGGGGCCTGGTGCGGGCCGCGCAGTCGGAGAACCCGGGCCGGTTCGTGCTGCTGGACCCCGGTGCGGGCGACGCGTTGCGGCCGGCCGTGGTGGCCGCCGCGCTGGGCGTCGGCGAGCCGGAGGTCGCGGTGGGCGAGGGCGCGCTTCGGGTGCCGCGGCTGGTGCGGCTGCCGGCGCCGGCCGTGCCGGTGGCCGAACGGGACGCGGCGGGCACGGTGTTGGTGACCGGTGCGTCGGGTGCCCTGGGCGGGGTGATCTGCCGGCATCTGGTGTCCGAACGCGGCGTGTCGCGGCTGCTGTTGGTGAGCAGCCGGGGTGAGGCCGCGCCGGGTATGCCGGAGCTGGTCGCCGAGTTGACCGAGCTGGGTGCCGAGGTGACGGTCGCCGCGTGTGACGTGGCGGACCGGGAGCGGGTGCGGGCGGTGCTGGCCGGGGTGCCGGCGGCGCACCCGTTGACCACCGTGGTGCACGCGGCCGGGGTGTTGGACGACGGCGTGGTGACGGCGTTGGACGCGGAGCGGCTGGCGCGGGTGCTGCGGCCCAAGGTGGACGGCGCGTGGCTGCTGCACGAGTTGACCGCGGGGGCGGCCCGGCCGGTGGAGTTCGTGCTGTTCTCCTCGGTGGCCGGCGCGCTGGGCAGCGCGGGGCAGGCGAGTTACGCGGCGGCGAACTGCTTCCTGGACGGACTGGCCGCGCACCGGCGGGCGTTGGGCCTGCCGGGGGTGTCCATCGCCTGGGGCCCGTGGCGGGAGGCGGGCATGACCGCCGGGCTGCGGGAGGCGGACCTGGAGCGGATGCGGCGGGGCGGCATTCCGGCGCTTTCGGTGGCGGACGGGCTGGCGTTCTTCGACGCGGCCCGGGTGGCCGACCGGGCGGCCGTGGTCGCGGTGGTTCCCGACCTGTCGGCGCTGCGCGCGCTGGGTGACGAACTGGCTCCGGTGTTCGGCGCGTTGGTGCCGGCGGTACGGCGTCGGGTGGCGGTGGCCGAGCGGGGTGGCTCGGAGGTGCGGGCGGCGCTGCTGGCGCTGCCGGCCGCCGAGCGGGCGGCCGAGTTGACGCGGGTGGTGCGGGACCGGGTGGCCGCGGTGTTGGGCTACCGGTCGGCCGCCGCCGTCAACGAGACGATGACGTTCCAGGAGCTGGGCGTCGACTCGCTGACCGGGGTGGAGCTGCGCAACGCGCTGGGCACGGCGGTCGGGGTGCGGCTGCCGGCCACGATGGTGTTCGACTATCCGACGCCGAGCGCGGTCGCCGCGTTCCTCGGGGACCGGTACTTCCAGGAGGCCGACCCGGCCGGGGCGCACGTCGAGGCGGCGGGCGCCGGGGCGGGCGTGGTCGTGGACCCGGCGGACGACCCGATCGTGATCGTCGGCATGAGCTGCCGTTACCCGGGTGGGGTGAAGGGGCCAGACGACCTGTGGCGGCTGGTCGCCGAGGGCGGCGACGCGGTCTCCACCTTCCCGGAGAACCGGGGTTGGGACCTGGAGGCGATCTACGACCCGGACGGCGAGCGGCCCGGCACCACCTATGTGCGGCACGGCGCGTTCCTGCACGACGTGGCCGGGTTCGACGCGGGCCTGTTCCGGATCTCGCCGAACGAGGCGCGGGAGATGGATCCGCAGCAGCGGCTGCTGCTGGAGACGGCGTGGGAGGCGTTCGAGGGGGCCGGCGTCGACCCGACCTCGTTGAAGGGCGAGCCGGCCGGCGTGTTCGTCGGCCTGATCTACCACGACTACCTGACCGGGCACGCCGCCGGCAGCCTGGCGTCCGGCCGGATCGCCTACACGCTGGGCCTGGAGGGCCCGGCGGTGACGGTGGACACGGCGTGCTCGTCGTCGCTGGTGGCGCTGCACCTGGCGAGCCAGGCGCTGCGGTCGGGGGAGTGCCGGATCGCGGTGGCGGGCGGCGCGGCCGTGATGGCGACGCCGGAGACGTTCACCAGCTTCGCCGAGAGCGGGCTGGCCAGGGACGGCCGGTGCAAGGCGTTCTCGGCCGACGCGGACGGCACCGGCTGGTCGGAGGGGGCCGGCATCCTGCTGCTGGCCCGGCTCTCCGAGGCGCGCCGGCGCGGGCTGACCGTGCACGCCGTGGTGCGGTCGTCGGCGATCAACCAGGACGGCGCCAGCAACGGCATCACCGCGCCCAACGGTCCCTCGCAGGAGCGGGTGATCCGGCAGGCCCTGGCCCAGGGTGGGTTGACGACGCGCGACGTGGACGTGGTGGAGGCGCACGGCACCGGCACCACGCTGGGTGACCCGATCGAGGTCAGCTCGCTGCAGGCGACCTACGGCCAGGGGCGGGACGCGGACGCGCCGCTGTGGCTTGGCTCCATCAAGTCCAACATCGGGCACTCGCAGGCGGCGGCCGGCGTGGCCGGCGTCATCAAGATGGTGCAGGCGATCCGGCACGGGTCGCTGCCGCGCACCCTGCACGCCGAGCGGCCGTCCCCGTTCATCGACTGGGACGCCGGCGAGGTGCGGCTGTTGACCGAGGCGCGGCCCTGGCCGGAGACCGGCCGGGCGCGGCGGGCGGCGGTCTCGTCGTTCGGCATCTCGGGGACCAACGCGCACGTGGTGATCGAGGAGCCGCCGGCCGAGCCGGTGCCCGCCGGGCCGGCGCCGGCGTCCGGGCCGGTGGCCTGGCCGCTGTCGGGGGCCGGGCCGGCCGCGCTGCGGGACCAGGCGGCGCGCCTGGCGGCGCTGCTGGACGGCACCGACGAGGCGTACCACCCGGACGGCCTGCTGGGGTCGGCGCGCCGCGCCGACCCGCGGGACGTGGCGTTCACCCTGGCCGTCGGCCGGGCCGCGCTGGCCAGCCGGGCCGTGGTGGTGGGCGAGAGCCGGGACGAACTGGTGGGCGCGCTGCGGGCGTTGGCGGCCGACGAGGCGGTGCCCGCGGTGGTGCGCGGCACCGCGGACGTGCGGGGCCGGCCGGTGTTCGTGTTCCCCGGCCAGGGCTCCCAGTGGTACGGCATGGCGGTGGAGCTGCTGGACGGCGCGCCGGTGTTCGCGGAGCGGATGCGGGAGTGCGCGGCGGCGCTGGCGCCGCTGGTGGAGTGGGACCTGATCGACGTGCTGCGGCGGGCCGCGGACGGGCCGGAGACCGGGCTGCTGGAGCCGGTCGACGTGGTGCAGCCGGTGCTGTTCTCGGTGATGGTGTCGCTGGCCGCGCTGTGGCGGGCGCACGGGGTGGAGCCGGCCGCGGTGGTCGGCCACTCGCAGGGCGAGATCGCCGCCGCCTGCGTGGCGGGCGCCCTGTCGCTGCCGGACGCGGCCCGGGTGGTGGTCTCGCGCAGCAAGGCCATCGCGCGCCGCCTGTCGGGCCTCGGCGGGATGGTGTCGGTGGCGCTGGCGCCGGAGTCGGTGGCGGACCGGGTCGCCCGCTGGGAGGGGAAGATCTCCCTCGCCGCGGAGAACGGCACCGGCTCGGCCGTGGTCTCCGGTGACCCGGCGGCGCTGGACGAGATGATCGCCGAGTTCGAGGCGGAGGGCATCAGGGCCCGCCGGGTCCCGGTGGACTACGCCTCCCACTCGGCGCACGTGGAGCACGTGCGGGACGACGTGCTGGGGGTGCTGGCCGGTATCACGCCGCGCTCCGCCGAGTTGCCGTTCTTCTCCACCGTGACGGTCGAGACGATCGACACGGCGGGGCTGGACGCCGACTACTGGTACACCAACCTGCGGCGCACCGTCCGGTTCGGGCCGGCCATCGCCGAGTTGGCGGCCCAGGGGCACACCGCGTTCCTGGAGATCAGCCCGCACCCGGTGTTGACGCTGAGCATGGCGGAGACGCTGGAGGGCGTCGAGGCGGAGACGCTGGTGACCGGCACGCTGCGGCGGAACGCGGGCGGGCCGCGGCAGTTCCTGGCCGCGCTGGCCGAGGCGCAGGTGCGGGGCATCGAGGTGGACTGGGCCGCGCTGGTGCCGGGCGGCCGGCGGATCACACTGCCCGGCTACGCCTTCCAGCACCAGGACTACTGGCTGGACTCGACCGCGCCGGCGGCGCCCGCCGCCCGGGCCGGCGGCGCCGACGCGGCCGACGCGGCCGACGAGGCGCTGCTGCGGGCCGTGGGCAGTGGCGAGCCGGGCGAGCTGGCCGCCGAACTGGCCGTGGACCCGGGCGCGGTGACGGAGGTCTTCCAGGCGCTCGCCGACTGGCGGCGCCGGCGGGCGGAGCGCGCCCGCACCGACCGTTGGCACTACCGGGTGCGGTGGGAGCAGGTCACGGTGGCGCCGGCCCGGCCGGCCGGGCACTGGCTGGTGGCGCTGCCCGACGCCGAGGCGCCGGCCGCCGGCTGGGGCCCCGCCGTGGTGGCGGCGCTGCGGGACGGCGGCGCCACGGTGACGGAGGTGCCGGTGGCGGGTGCGGACCGGCAGGCGCTCGGCACGCGGCTGCGGGAGCTGCTCGGCGGGGGGACCCCGGCCGGGGTGCTGTCGCTGCTGGCGCTCGACGACCGGCCGCACCCCGAACACCCGTCGCTGACCAGGGGCGACGCCGCCGGCGTGACGTTCTTCCAGGCGTTGAACGACGTCAGCGCGCAGGCGCCGCTGTGGCTGGCGACCAGCGGCGCGGTCGGGGCGGTGGACGGCGACCTGGTGGCGCCGGCGCAGGCCGCGACGTGGGGGCTGGGCACGGTCCTCGGCCTGGACCATCCGACGGTCTGGGGCGGGCTGGTCGACCTGCCGGCGGCGAGTGACCCGCCGGCGCTGGCCGGGCTGCTCGCGGTGCTCGCCGCGGTGGACGGCGAGGACCAGGTGGCGGTGCGCGGCGAGCGGCTGCTGGCCCGCCGGATGACCCGGGTCGCGGCGGACGAGCCTGCCGCCAGGGCCTGGCGCCCGCGCGGCACCGTCCTGGTCACCGGCGGCACCGGCGGGGTGGGCCGGCACGTGGCCCGCTGGCTCGCCGAACACGGCGCCGAGCACCTGGTGTTGACCAGCCGGCGCGGCCCGGACGCCGATGGCGTGCCGGAGCTGGTCGCCGAGCTGGCCGCGGCCGGCGCCAAGGCGACCGTGCTGGCCGCCGACGCGGCCGACCGGGACGCGATGGCGGAGGCGCTGGCCACCGCCGGCGCGGAGTTGACGGCCGTGGTGCACGCCGCCGGGGTGGTCAGCGACAGCCGGCCGCTGCCGGAGCAGACCGTCGCCGACTACGCCGAGCTGGGTCGGGCCAAGACCGTCGGCGCGGCGGTCCTCGACGAACTGCTGGGTGAACGCCCCCTGGACGCCTTCGTGTTGTTCTCCTCGGGGGCCGCCGTGTGGGGCCAGAGCGGCCAGGCCGGCTACGCCGCGGCCAACGCCTACCTGGACGCGCTGGCCGCCCGCCGGCACGCCGCCGGGCTGCCCGCCACGTCGATCGCCTGGGGTGCCTGGGCGGACGGCGGCATGATCGACGACGAGCACGGCGAGCGGCTGCGGCGGCTCGGCGTGCGGGAGATGCGGCCGCCGGCCGCCGCGGTGGACGCGATGCGGGACGTGGTGGAGCGCGGCGCCCCGGACGGGGTGGTCGCCGACATCGAGTGGGAGCGTTTCCTGCCGACGTTCACGCTGGCCAGGCGCCGGCCCCTGCTGTGGTCCCTCGAAGAGGCCATCCAGGAGCCGGAGTCGGCGGCCGAGACGGCGGCGGAGGCGCCGGCCGACGACGACACGCCGCCGCTGGTCGCCCGACTCCTCGGCAAGAGCGAGGAGGAGCAGCTCCAGGTGCTGCTGGACGCGGTGCGCGCCCAGGTCGCCGTCGGCCTCGGCTACTCGGGGCCCGGCGCGGTCGACAGCCGGCGGGCCTTCCGCGACCTGGGCTTCGACTCGGTCACCGCGGTCGAGCTGCGCAACCGGTTGGGCGCCCAGGCGGGGACCCGGCTGCCGGCGACGCTGATCTTCGACTACCCGAACCCGACGGCGCTGGCCCGGTTCCTCCAGGAGGAGCTGGCCCCGGCGCTGGCCGAGGCGGCGGCGGCCAGCGAGCCGGAGCCCGTCTCGGCGACCGCCGAACTGGACGCCCTGGAGGCGGCGTTGGGCGGCGGCGTGGCCGACGAGCGGGAACGCGCACTGATCGGCGAGCGCCTGCTGGCGCTGGCCGCCCGCCTCGCCGAGCCGGCCGACGGCCCGGCCGACGTCCCCGTCGCCGACCAGCTGGCGGCGGCCGACGCCGACAGCGTCTTCGACTTCATCGACCGCGAGTTCGGCGCCCCCTGACGCGAGCGCCAGGTCACAACGACACGCAACGTTTTCGGTCCGGAAGAAAGAACCGGTGAGGGGCTGACCATGGCCAACGAAGAGAAGATCCTCGCGTACCTCAAGCGGGTCACCGCCGATCTGCACCAGACCAAGCAGCGGCTGGCCGAGGTCGAGTCGGGGGTGAGCGAGCCGATCGCGATCGTCTCCATGGGCTGCCGGTACCCCGGCGGCGTCCGCTCCCCCGAGGACCTGTGGCGGCTGGTCGCCGAGGAGCGGGACGCCGTCACCGACCTGCCCACCGACCGCGGTTGGGACGACGACCTGTACGACCCGGACCCGGACCAGCCGGGCCGCACCTACTCCAAAGGCGGCGGCTTCCTGCCGGGGATCGCCGACTTCGACGCCGGCTTCTTCGACATCTCGCCGCGTGAGGCCCGCGCCATGGACCCCCAGCAGCGGCTGATGCTGGAGGTCGCCTGGGAGGCGATGGAGCGCGCCGGCCTCGACCCGGACACGCTGCGCGGGCAGAGCGTCGGCGTCTACGTCGGCAGCAACTCGCAGGACTACGAGGAGCTGATGCTCCAGGTCCCCGACGAGGCCGAGGCCTACCTGAGCACCGGCAGCGTCGCCGCCGTCATCTCCGGCCGCCTCGCCTACACCTTCGGCTTCGAGGGGCCGGCCGTCACCGTCGACACCGCCTGCTCCTCGTCGATCACCGCGCTGCACCTGGCGGTCAACGCGCTGCGCGACGGCGACGCCGACTACGCGATGGCCGGCGGCGTCTCCCTGATGTGCACGCCGGGCGCGATCCTGGCGCTCAGCCGGCAGCGCGGCCTGTCAGCGGACGGCCGCTGCAAGGCGTTCTCCGACGACGCCGACGGCATCGGCTTCAGCGAGGGCGCCGCCGTGCTGCTGCTGGAGCGGCTCTCCGACGCGCGCCGCAACGGCCACCAGGTGATGGCCGTGATCCGGGGCAGCGCGCTCAACCAGGACGGCGCCAGCAACGGCCTGAGCGCCCCCAACGGGCCGTCCCAACAGCGCGTCATCCGGAAGGCGTTGGCCGACGCCGGGCTCACCGCCGAGCAGGTCGACGCGGTCGAGGCGCACGGCACCGGCACCTCGCTCGGCGACCCCATCGAGGCGGAGGCGCTGCTGGCCACCTACGGCCGGGAGAAGACCGCCGACGCCCCGCTGTGGCTGGGCTCCCTGAAGTCCAACATCGGGCACGCCCAGGGCGCCGCCGCCATCGGCGGCGTCATGAAGATGGCCCTCGCCCTCCAGCACGGCACGCTGCCGAAGACCCTGCACGTCAGCGAGCCGTCCCGGCACATCCGCTGGTCCGCCGGCCACGTGCGGCTGCTGACCGAGGCCCGCGACTGGCCGGCCGGCGAGCGGCCCCGCCGGGCCGGCGTCTCCGCGTTCGGCATCAGCGGCACCAACGGGCACATCATCCTGGAGGAGGCGCCCGGACCGCGGGACGCCGAGCCGGCGCCCGAGCGCGCGGCCCACGGGCTGCTGCCGTGGACGTTCTCCGCCAAGAGCGAGCCGGCGCTGCGCGCCCAGGCCGCCGCCCTCGTCGAGCGGCTGACCGGGCACCCCGAGGCCGACCCCGTCGAGGTCGGCGCGGCCCTCGCCACCACCCGCACCACCTTCGACCACCGGGCGCTGGTCTTCGGCGCCGACCACGCCGAACTCCTCGCCGCCGCCCGCGAACTGGCCGAGTCCGGGCAGGGCGAGCGGGTCGTCACCGGCCGGGGCACCCCCCGCGCCAAGCGGGTCTTCGTCTACCCGGGCCAGGGCTCCCAGTGGGTCGGCATGGCCACCGAACTCCTCGACGGCTCACCGGCGTTCCGGGACCGCGTCGAGGAGTGCGAGCGGGCCCTGGCCCCGTTCGTCGACTGGTCGCTCACCGCCGTGCTGCGCGGCGAGCCGGACGCGCCGCCGCTGGACCGGGTCGACGTGGTCCAGCCCGTGCTGTGGGCCATGATGGTCTCGCTCACCGCCCTCTGGGCTTCCTGGGGCGTCACGCCGTCCGCCGTCGTCGGCCACTCGCAGGGCGAGATCGCCGCCGCCGTCGTCGCCGGCGCCCTCACCCTGGAGGACGGCGCCCGCGTCGTCGCGCTCCGCAGCCGGCTGCTGCTCGACCTGGTCGGCAGCGGCGGCATGCTCTCCGTCTCGCTGCCCGAGGACCAGCTCGCCCCGTACCTCGGCGCCGAGGCCGACGCCGTGTCGGTCGCCGCCGTCAACGGCCCCTCCCTGGTGGTGCTGGCCGGCCCGCGGACCGCGCTGGAAGCCGTCCAGGCCCGCTGCGAGACCGCCGAGGTCCGCGCCCGCATGGTGCCCGTCGACTACGCCTCCCACTCGCCGGAGGTCGCCCGCATCGAGGCCGAACTCCTCACCGCGCTCGCCCCGTTGGCGCCGCGCACCAGCGACGTGCCGTTCTACTCGTCGGTCACCGCGACCACCGTCGACACCGCCGGGCTGGACGCCGCCTACTGGTACCGCAACATCCGCCAGCCGGTGCGGTTCGCCGACGCCACCCGCGCCCTGATGGACGCCGGCTACGACGCCTACGTCGAGGTCAGCCCGCACCCGGTGCTCACCATGAGCGTCACCGACACGCTCGCCGAGCGCGAGTACGACGCCGCCGTCGGCACCACCCTGCGCCGCGAACAGGGCGGCGAGGCACGCTTCCTGACCTCCCTCGGCGAACTCTTCACCGCCGGCGTCCGCCCCGACTGGGACCGGGTGCCGGCCCTCGCCGGGGCCCGCCCCGCCGACCTGCCGACCTACCCGTTCCAGCGGGACCGCTACTGGCTGGACGTGCCGGCCGGCACCGCGGGCGACGTCGGCGCCGCCGGCCTGCTCGCCGCCGACCACCCGCTGCTCGGCGCGGTCGTCACCCGCGCCCAGGCCGACGAGGCCACCCTCACCGGCCGGATCTCGCCCCGCAGCCACCCCTGGATGGCCGACTGCCAGCTGGCCGGCGTCACCGCCCTGCCGGCCGGCGCCCTCGTCGAACTCGCCCACCGGGCCGCCGACCAGGTCGCCGCCGGCGGCCTCGCCGAACTCACCGTGCACCGCCCGCTGATCCTGCCCGCCGACACCGAGACGCTGCTCCAGGTCACCGTCGGCGCGCCGGGCGCCGGCGGGCTGCGCGAGGTCACCGTGCACTCCCGGCCCGAGTCCGCCGACCCGGGCGACGGCTGGGACCTCAACGCCAGCGGCCTGACCGCCGCCAACCCGCCCGAGACGCCGCCCGCCGACCTCACCGCCTGGCCGCCGGCCGGCGCCACCCCCGTGCCGGCCGACACCTGGGCCGCCTGGACGCTGCCCGAGTACGGGCCGCAGGCCAGCACCGTCCGCGCCGTCTGGCGGCAAGGCGACGACCTGTACGCCGAACTGGCCCTGCCGGAGGCGGCCAGCGGCGACGCCGACCGGTACGGGCTGCACCCGCTGCTGCTCGACGCCGCCACCCAACTCGCCGGCTTCGCCGGCGCGGGCGCCGCGCTCCCCACCCGGCTGGACGCCGTCACGCTGACCGCCACCGGCGCCACCGCGCTGCGCGCCCGGATCAGCACCGTCGAACCCGGCGCCGCCACCCTGCACCTCGCCGACCCGACCGGCGCGCCGGTCGCCACCGTCGGCCACCTCACCCACCAGCCGGCCGACCAGGTCGACCTCAGCCGCGCCGTCCGCCGCGAGTCGCTGCACCAGGTGGACTGGGTGCCGGCCCCCACCGCGCCCGCCCCCGCCGCCACCGGCCTGGCGCTGCTCGGCGACCAGCCGGCCCCCGCCGGCCTCGCCGCCCACCCCGACCTGGCGTCGGCCGCCGCCGCCGGCGACCGGCCCGACGTGCTGGTGCTGCCGCTGCCGCCGAGCGTCGGCGACGACCAGCCCGCGCTGGTCCGCGCCGCCACCGAACGCGTCCTCGCCCTCGTCCAGCAGCTCCTCACCGAGCCCCGACTGGCCGCCACCCGGCTCCTCGTCGTCACCAGCGGCGCGGTCAGCTCGCACGGCGAGGACGCCGCCGACCTGGCCGGCGCGGCCGTCTGGGGCCTGGTCCGCACCGCCCAGACCGAGGAGCCCGGCCGGTTCCTGCTGGCCGACGTGGAACGCCCGGCCGACGCCCTCGACCCGGCGCTGCTCGGCGCCCTGCTCGCCGTCGCCGACCAGGGCGAACCCCAACTCATCGTGCGCGCCGGCCAACCGCTGGTGCCCCGCCTGGCCAGGGCCGCCGGCTCCCCCGTCGCGCCCCGCGCCTGGGACCCGGACGGCACCGTGCTGGTCACCGGCGGCACCGGCACCCTCGGCGCGCTGCTCGCCCGCCGCCTCGTCACCCACCACGGCGTCCGCCACCTCACGCTGCTCAGCCGGCGCGGCGAGACCGCCCCGGGCGCGGCGGAACTCCGAGCCGAACTGGCCGAGTTGGGCGCCGAGGCCCGCATCGTCCGCTGCGACTGCGGCGACCGCGACGACCTGGCGGCGGCCCTCGCCGACGTGCCGGCCGCCCACCCGCTGACCGCCGTGGTGCACGCCGCCGCGACCCTCAGCGACGGCATCATCGGCGCCCTCACCCCCGAACGCCTGGACAGCGTGCTGCGCGCCAAGGCCGACTCCGCCTGGTACCTGCACCAGCTCACCGCCGGCACCGACCTCGCCGCGTTCGTGCTGTTCTCCTCCGCCTCCGGTATCTTCGGCGAGGCCGGCCAGGCCAACTACGCCGCCGCCAACAGCTTCCTCGACGCGCTGGCCGCCCACCGAAGGGTCGCCGGCCTCCCCGGCCAGTCCCTGGCCTGGGGCTTCTGGGAGGAACGCAGCGAACTCACCGGCCAGCTCGCCGCCATCGACGTCGAGCGGATGACCAGGGGCGGCATCGCCCCGCTCTCCAGCGCCGAGGGCCTCGACCTGTTCGACGCGGCCGTCGCCACCGACGAGGCGCTGCTGGTGCCCGTCGGCCTGGACCAGCGGGTGCTCCGCGCCAACGCCGAGGAACTCCCGCCGCTGCTGCGCGCCCTGGTGCCCACCCGGGCCCGCCGCCGCACCGCCGCCGGCGCCGAACCCACCCTCGACCGCTCCGAGTTGGGACAGCGACTCGCCAACCTCGGCCCGGCCGAACGGGACGAGCTGCTGCTCGACCTGGTGCGCACCGTCGCGGCCGGCGCCCTCGGCCACAACACCCCCGAGGCGGTGGACCCCGACCGCACCTTCAAGGAGTCGGGCTTCGACTCGCTGATCGCCCTGGAGTTCCGCAACCGCATGAACGCGGCCACCGGACTCCGGCTCTCCGCCACCCTCGTCTTCGACTACCCCAACGCCCGGCAGCTGGCCCGCTTCCTGCTCGACGAGGCGCTCGGCGACGGCCTCGCCGCCGCCACCCCCGCCGCCCCGGCGGCGCCGGCCGCCGTCGCCGACGCGGACGACCTGATCGCCATCGTCGGCATGGGCTGCCGCTACCCGGGCGACGTCCACTCGCCCGACGACCTGTGGCGGGTGGTGACCGAGGGCATCGACGCCACCTCCGGCTTCCCCACCAACCGCGGCTGGGAACAGGACCTGGACGTCACCGGCGACTACACCCGACGCGGCGGGTTCCTGCACGACGCGGGCGAGTTCGACGCGGCGTTCTTCGGGATCTCGCCGCGTGAGGCGCTGGCCATGGACCCGCAGCAGCGGCTGCTGTTGGAGACCTCCTGGGAGGCACTGGAGGACGCGGGTATCGACCCGCTGTCGCTGCGCGGCAGCGAGACCGGCGTCTTCGTCGGCGCCGGCGCCAACGCCTACTCCGTCGGCCTACGCGGCTTCCCCAGCACCGTCGACGGTTACCGGCTGACCGGCAGCACCACCTCCGTGGTCTCCGGCCGGGTCGCCTACACCCTCGGCCTGGAGGGCCCGGCGGTCACCGTGGACACCGCCTGCTCGTCCTCGCTGGTCGCCCTGCACCTGGCGGTCGAGTCGCTGCGCCGCGGCGAGTCCGCCATGGCGCTGGCCGCCGGCGTGCACATCATGTACTCGCCCGGCGTGTTCCAGGAGTTCAGCCGCCAGGGCGGGCTGGCCGCCGACGGCCGCTGCCGGGCGTTCTCCGACGACGCGGACGGCACCGGCTTCGCCGAGGGCGTCGGCGTCCTGGTGCTGGAGCGGCTGTCCGCCGCCCGCGCCGCCGGCCACCGGGTGCTGGGCGTGGTCCGCGCCTCCGCCATCAACCAGGACGGCGCGTCGAACGGCCTGACCGCGCCGAACGGCCCCGCCCAGGAGCGCGTCATCCGGCAGGCGTGGGCGGCCGGCGGCCTCTCCGGCACCGACGTGGACGTGGTGGAGGGGCACGGGACGGGCACGGTGCTCGGCGACCCGATCGAGGTCGGCGCGCTGCTCGCCACCTACGGACGCGGCCGGGACACCCAACACCCGCTCTGGCTGGGCGCGTTGAAGTCCAACATCGGCCACACCCAGGCCGCCGCCGGCGTCGCCGGCGTCATCAAGATGGTGATGGCGTTGCGCAACCGGGTGTTGCCCGGGACGCTCTTCGCGGAGCAGCCCACCTCGCATGTGGACTGGTCTGGTGGTGGGGTGCGTTTGTTGGATGGTGCGCGGGAGTGGCCGGAGGTGGGTCGGGCTCGTCGGGCTGCGGTGTCGTCGTTTGGTATTTCGGGGACGAACGCGCATGTGGTGTTGGAGGAGGCGCCGGCGGATGTGGCCTCGTGGGGGGAGTCTGCTGGTGGTGGGGGTTGGGTTGGGGGTGTGCCGGTGCCGTGGGTGGTGTCGGCGCGGGGTGATGTTGGGGCGCAGGTGGCGCGGTTGCGGTCTGGTGTTGGGGGTCTTGATGTGGTGGGTGTGGGTCGGTCGTTGTTGGGGCGGGCTGGGTTGCCGGATCGTGCGGTGACCTGGGGCGGGGACGCCGAGTTGGCTGACGTCGTCGGCTCTGTGGTGGGTGGCAAGGTCGGTGTGGTCTTCTCGGGTCAGGGCTCGCAGTGGGTGGGGATGGGTCGGGAGTTGTATGAGGTGTTCCCGACCTTCCGGGAGGCTTTCGACGAGGTTGGCGCGTTGGTGGACGAGCGTCGTGACGGGTCGTTGCGGGAGGTTGTCTTCGAGGGTGACGCTGAGGTGTTGGAGGGGACGGGTTGGGCTCAGGTGGGGCTCTTCGCCGTCGGGGTTGGTTTGTGGCGGGTGTTGGAGTCCTGGGACATAGCTGTTGATGTGGTCGGTGGGCATTCGGTTGGTGAGTTGGTGGCGGCTTGGGCTGCCGGGGTGTGGTCGCTTCCCGACGCGGTGGCGGTGGTGTGTGCGCGTGCGGGGTTGATGGAGGGGCTGCCTGAGGGTGGCGGGATGCTCGTCACCGACCTCACCGAAACCCAGGCCGAAGAGGTGGCGGCCGAGTTCGGCGTGGATATCGCGGCGGTGAATGGCCAGGAGCAGGTCGTCCTCTCCGGGGCGGTCGAGGCGCTGGACCGGGTGGCGGTGGCGTGTGGGGAGCGGGGTGTGCGGGCCCGCCGGTTGAGCGTGTCGCATGGTTTCCATTCCCGTCTTGTGGATCCGGTGTTGGGGGAGTTCGCGGAACGCCTCACGGCCGTGAAGTTTCAGACCCCTCAACTCGGTCTGGTCTCCAATGTCGAGGGCACGCTGGTCAGCGAGCAGGTGGCTGAGGCTGGTTACTGGGTGCGGCATGTTCGTGAGCCGGTGTTGTTCGCTCGGGGTGTGGCCGCGATGCGGGATGCCGGCGTGACCACTGTGATCGAGCTTGGCCCCGACGCGGTGCTCTCCGGTTCGGTGATCGACGTGTTCGACGACGACGCCCAGGCCGTCATCCCCTCGCTGCGCAACCAACGCCCCCAGGCCGAGGCCCTCCTCCAGATGGCCGCCCGCCTGTGGGTACGGGGCGTCCCCGTCAACTGGCAGACGGTCTATGACCAGCTGGGCGGCGGCCAGACCCCGCGCGTTGACCTGCCGACCTACGGGTTCCAGCGGGAGCGGTTCTGGCTTCGTCAGGGCGGGACCGGGGATGCCACCGGTCTTGGTCAGGCCCGGATCGACCATCCCGTCCTCGGTGCCGTCATCGAGGTGGCCGGCTCCAGCGAGATCGTGGTCACCGGCCGCATCGACACCGGCCGGGAGACCTGGCTGACCGAGCACATGGTGGGCGGCCGGGTCCTGGTGCCCGGCACCGGGCTGGTCGAGTTGGCGCTGTCCGCCGGTGAACGGGTCGGCTGCGCCGGGGTGTCGGAGCTGATGCTGCACGCACCGCTGGTGCTGTCCGAGGACGCGCTGGTGGACATCCAGGTGCGGATCGAGGAGCCGGGCGAGACCGGCGAGCGTGGGGTGTCCATCCACGCCCGGCCGGCGGCCGACGCCGACTGGGTGCGGCATGCCACCGGCATCCTCACCCCGTTCGACCAGGAGCCGCCGGCGGCCCCCGCCGTGGACGGCGTCTGGCCGCCGGCCGGTGCCGAGCCGTTGGACGTGGCGGCCTTCTACGCGCACCTGGCGGAGATCGGCTTCCAGCGCGGGCCGGCGCTGCGCGGCCTGTCGGCCGCCTGGCGGGACGGTGACGTGGTGTACGCCGAGGTGCGGGCGCCGGCGGAGATCGAGGAGGGCGTCGAGCGGTACGCCATCCACCCGGCGCTGCTGGACGCCGCCATCCAGGCGACCGCCCTGTTGGTGGACGGCGGCGGCGAGTTGGGCGTGCCGTTCGCCTGGGAACGGGTGGCGCTGCACGCCACCGGGGCGACCGAGTTGCGGGCGCGGATCGAGCGGACCGGCGAGGGTGAGGTGACCGTCGCGGTCTCCGACCCGGCCGGCACCCCGGTCTTCGGCACCGGCTCGCTGACGCTGCGGGCCGCGCCCAGCGTGGGTGACCTGGGGCTGGCCGAGCTGCGTGGCGGCCTGCGGGACGCGTTCTTCCAGGTCGCCTGGGAGGAGTTGGCGCTGCCCACCGGGGCGGCGCCGGCCGGCCGGTGGGCGGTACTCGGCGCGGACGCCGAGGAGTTGGCGGCGGCCCTGGCCGGCGCCGGCGCCACCGCGCGCCCGGTGACCGACCTGGCCCACGCCGGGGCCGAGCCCGAGGCCGACGCCGGGGATTCGGCGGCGGCGCGGCTGCTGGTGCTGAGCTGCGGCGCGCCGGAGCCGGCGACCGCCGAGTCGGTGCGGGCGGTGACCAACGAGGTGCTGGCCACCGTGCAGCGCTGGCTGGCCGAGCCGGCGTGGGCGGGGAGCCGGCTGGTGGTGCTCACCCGGGGCGCGGTGCCCAGGCCGGGCGAGGAGGTCGGCGGGCTGTCCGCCGCCGCCGTCTGGGGCCTGGTCCGCTCCGCGCAGTCGGAGCATCCGGACCGCGTCACCCTGGTCGACCTGGACCGGCCGGCGGACGTGGCGCTGCTGCCCGCGGTGCTCGCCACCGGCGAGCCCGAGGTGGCGGTGCGGGCCGGCGCGGCCAGCGTGCCCCGGCTGGCGCGGCTCACCGCCGAGGGCGACGAGCCCAAGTGGCGGCCTGAGGGCACGGTGCTGGTCACCGGCGGCACCGGGGCGCTCGGCGGGCTGGTGGCCCGCCACCTGGTCGCCGAACACGGCGTGCGGCGGCTGGTGTTGGCCAGCCGGAGTGGCGCCGGGCCGGACACCGGGGAGTTGACCGCGGCGCTGGCCGAGGCGGGCGCCGAGGTGTCCGTGGTGGCCTGCGACGTGGCGGACCGGGCGGCGCTGGCCGAGCTGCTCGCCGGGCTGCCGGCCGAGCACCCGCTGACCGCGGTGGTGCACACCGCCGGCACGGTGGCGGACGGCGTGTTCACCGCGTTGGACGCCGACCGGCTGGACGCGGTGCTGCGGCCCAAGGTGGACGCGGCGCTGCACCTGCACGAGCTGACCGAGGGGCTGGACCTGGACGCGTTCGTGCTGTTCTCGGCCGGCGCCGGCGTCTTCGGCACCCCGGGGCAGGGCAACTACGCGGCGGCCAACGCGTTCCTGGACGCGCTGGCGCACCGGCGCCGGGCGGCCGGGCTGCCCGCCGTCTCGCTGTCCTGGGGCATGTGGGCGCAGCCCAGCGGGATGACGGCGGGGCTCAGCGACGTCGACCGGGAGCGGATCAACCGGCTGGGCGTGCGGGCGCTGGCCGCCGAGGAGGGCCTGGTGCTCTTCGACGCCTCGCTGCGCGCCGGGGTGCCGCACACCGTGCCGGTCCACCTGGACCTGCGCACCCTGGGCGGCCAGGACGAGCTGCTGCGGCCGCTGTTCCGTGGCCTGGTGCGCCGCCGCGGGGCGCGCGCCTCGCTGGCCGGCGCGGCCGGGGCGCCGTCCGGGCTGCTGGCGAAGCTGGCCGCGATGGGCGCCGAGGAGCGGGACGAGGCGCTGCTCGAACTGGTCACGACGCACGCGGCGGCGGTGCTCGGGCACGCCTCGACGGTCGCCCTCGACCCGGAACAGGCGTTCAGCGACGCCGGGTTCGACTCGCTGGCCGCCGTCGAGTTCCGGAACCGGCTGCGGGCCGCCCTCGGGCTGCAACTGCCGGCGACGGTGGTCTTCGACTTCCCGAACGCCGTCGCGCTGACCGGGCACCTGCGGGAGCAGCTGCCGCTGGACGCGGACGGCGCGGCCGGCGGCGCGCCGCCGGCCGGCGACGAGCGGCTGGTCCGCGAGGCGCTGGCGACGGTGCCGTTGGCCCGGCTCCAGCAGGCCGGCCTGCTGGAGGCGCTCCTCGAACTGGCCAACGGCGTGCCGGCGGCCCCGGCCGAGGCCCAGGAAAACCTGATCGACGAGATGGACACCGAGGCCCTCATCGACCTGGCGCTCAGCACGGGCGCCGGCGGCGACGAGACCGAGCGAAAGGCGTGAAGCAGACCATGTCGGAGGCGAACCCCCGAATCATCGAGGCCCTGCGCACGTCGCTCAAGGAGAACGAGCGGCTGCAGGGTCTGATGGCGGCGACCCGTGAACCGATCGCGATCGTCGGTATGGCCTGCCGGTTCCCCGGTGGCATAGCCGACCCGGAGCAGCTGTGGACGTTCGTCCGCGAGGACGGGGACGCCATCGGCGACTTCCCGCGCGACCGCGGCTGGGACCTGACCCGCTTCGAGGCCGGCCCCGGTGACGGCCCGGACGCGTCCCGCGCGACCGGCGGCGGCTTCCTGCACGAGGCGGGCGACTTCGACCGCTACTTCTTCGGCCTCTCGCCGAACGAGGCGACCGAGATGGACCCGCAGCAGCGGCTGGTCATGGAGGTCGCCTGGGAGGCGCTGGAGCACGCCCGGCTGGCGCCCGGCACGCTGCGCGGCAGCGCCACCGGCGTCTACACCGGCGCCATCTACCACGACTACCCGGCCAGTTACGGCACCGGCTCGATGCTCTCCGGCCGGGTCGCCTACCACCTGGGGCTTGAGGGCCCGGCGGTGACCGTCGACACCGCCTGCTCCTCGTCGCTGGTGTCGCTGCACACCGCGGCGGCCGCGCTGCGCCGCGGCGACTGCCAGCTGGCGCTGGCCGGCGGGGTGACCGTGATGGCCACCCCCGACCCGCAGTTGGACGCGCGGCTTGAGCACGCCGGCGACGGGCGCTGCAAGTCGTTCGCCGCGGCGGCCGACGGGCCGGGCTTCTCCGAGGGTGTCGGCTTCCTGGTGCTGGAGCGGCTGTCGGACGCGCGGGAGCGCGGCCACCGGGTGCTGGCGCTGGTGCGTGGCTCCGCCATCAACCAGGACGGTGCCAGCAACGGCATCACCGCGCCCAACGGCCCGTCGCAGGAGCGGGTGATCCGGGCGGCGCTGGCCGACGCGCGGATCACCCCCGGCCAGGTGGACGCGGTGGAGGCACACGGCACCGGCACCACGCTGGGCGACCCGATCGAGGCCCGGGCGCTGCTGGCCACCTACGGCCAGGGGCGGGACGCGGACGCGCCGCTGTGGCTGGGCTCCATCAAGTCCAACCTGGGGCACTCGCAGGCGGCGGCCGGCGTGGCCGGCGTCATCAAGATGGTGCAGGCGCTGCGGCACGGCGTGCTGCCCAGGACCCTGCACGTGGACCGGCCCACGCCCGAGGTGGACTGGTCGCTGGGGAACGTGCGGCTGCTCACCGAGGAGGTGCCGTGGCGGCGCGGCGAACGGCCGCGCCGGGCCGCCGTCTCCTCGTTCGGGGTGAGCGGCACCAACGGGCACGTGGTGCTGGAGGAGGCGCCCGTCGAGGACGCCGACGAGATCCCCGCCGACGAGGCCCCCGACGTCGAGAACGCCGCCGCCGAGCCGGCGGCGGCCCGGCCGGTGCCGTGGGTGCTCACCGCGAAGACCCCCAACGCGCTGACCGCGCAGGCCGGTCGGCTGCTGGAGCGGCTCACCGAGCGGCCCGAGCTGCGGCCGGCGGACGTGGCCCGTTCGCTGCTGGAGACCAGGTCCCGCTTCGACCAGCGGGCCGTGGTCACCGGCACCGACCGCGCCGAGCTGCTGGCCGCGCTGGAGCAGCTGCGCGACGGGGCGCCGTCGCCGCAGCTGACCCGCGGCACGGTCCACCGGGCCAGCGCCCGGCCGGTGCTGGTCTTCCCAGGGCAGGGCGGCGAGTGGGTCGGCATGGGCCGGGAACTGCTGGCCAGCGCGCCGGCGTTCGCCGAGGCCGCCGAGCGGTGCGAGGCGGCGCTGGCCCCCTACCTGGACTGGTCGGTGCTGGCCGTGTTGCGCGGCGACCCGGACGCCGCCGAGCTGACCCGGATCGAGGTCAAACAGCCGGCGCTGTTCACGATGATGGTGTCGCTGGCCGCGCTGTGGCGCTCGGTCGGCGTGGCGCCGGGCGCCGTGCTCGGGCACTCGCAGGGCGAGATCGCCGCCGCCGTGGTGGCCGGCGCGCTCAGCGTCGAGGACGGCGCCCGGATCGTGGCGCTGCGCAGCCAGGCGATGCGGGACCTGCCGAGCGGCCGGATGCTGTCGCTGCTGGCCCCGCCCGAGCGGGTCGCCGAGCTGCTCGCGCCCTGGCAGGACCGGATGAGCATGGCCGCGTTCAACGGGCCCAGCTCGTGCGTGGTCAACGGCGAGACGGACGCCTGCGAGGAGTTCGCCGAGCGCTGCCGGGCCGAGGGCATCGAGGTCCGGCAGATCCGGGGCGCCGGGGCCGCCGGCCACTCGCCGGTGATCGAGCGGATCAGGGAGCAGCTCCTCACCGGGCTGGCGCCGGTCGCGCCCCGGGCAGCGACCGTCCCGTTCTACTCGACGGTGACCGGCGAGGCCCTCGACGGCACCGAGCTGGACGCCGACTACTGGTACCGCAACGCCCGGCACGAGGTGCGGTTCCACACCGCGCTGACCGCCGCGCTGGCCGCCGGGCACCACCTGTTCGTCGAGGTCAGCTCGCACCCGGTGCTGACCGTCTCGATGCGGCAGACCTTCGAGGCCGCCGACAGCGCCGCCGTCAGCGTCAGCACCCTGCACCGCGAACAGCCGGTCGCCGAACGCTGGTTGGCCGCCGCGGGCGCCGCGTTCACGCACGGCGCGCCGGTCGATCTCGGTCGGGTCCACGACACCGCGGGCGCCGCGCTGGTTGACCTGCCGACCTACGCCTTCGAGCACGAGCACTACTGGGCCAAGCCACGGGCCGGCCAGGCCGGCCCCGGGGCCGCCGGCGTCGGGCTGACCGACCACCCGCTGCTCGGCGCCGCCGTCACGGTCGCCGAGACCGGGGGCGTGGTGCTCTCCGGCCGGCTCGCCCTGGCCTCCTACCCGTGGCTGGCCGAGCACCGCGTCGGCGGCCTGCCGCTGCTGCCCGGCACCGCCTTCGTCGACCTGGCGGTGCGCGCCGGCGACGAGGTGAACTGCGGCCACCTGGTGGAGTTGGTGCTGGAGGCGCCGCTGGTGCTGCCGTCGCGCGGCGCGGTCCTGATCCAGGTCTCCGTCTCCGGCGAGGACGAGTCGGGGGAGCGCCGGTTCAGCGTCCACTCCAGCGAGGAGAACGCGCCGGCCGGCCAGCCGTGGGTGCTGCACGGCACCGGCGTGCTGGCGCCGTCCGCCGTCGAGGAGCCGGCCGCCGAGCTGGCCGCCTGGCCGCCGCCCGGCGCCGAGCCGGTCGAACTGGACGGCCTGTACGAGCGGTTGGCGTCCGCCGGCGTCGACTACGACACCGCGTTCCGCGGCCTGCGGGCGGTGTGGCGGCGGGACGCCGAGCTGTTCGCCGAGGTCGCGCTGCCGGACCGGGAGCACTCGGGCGTCGCCGGCTACGGCCTGCACCCGGCGCTCTTCGACGCCGCGCTGCACGCGCTGGCCGTCACCGGCGCCGAGGGCGAACCCGCGATGATGCCGTTCACCTGGTCCGGAGTCGACCTGCACGCCACCGGCGCCACCGAGCTGCGGGTGCGGCTGGTGCGGGACGGCACCAGCGCCGTGACCCTGCACGCCGCCGACGTGCGCGGCGCCGCCGTGGTCTCCGTCGACACGCTGGCGCTCCGCCCGGCCTCGGCGGCCCGTCGCCCGGCCTTCGACGATTCGATGTTCGTGGTGGATTGGGTGTCGGTGGCGGGTGTTGGGGTGGGTTCGGTGGTTGTGGTGGGGGATGTGTCGTGTGGGGTTGAGGGTGTGGTGCGGGTGGGGGATGTGGCGGGGT
>NZ_JAVREO010000035.1:0-20871 GCF_031845445.1 Streptomyces chisholmiae
CACCACCCGCCCACCATCCCCACGCCGGCCCCCACGCCACCGCCCCACCAAGCCCGTTCCCGAAGCACCGTCGGCTGCCACCGTCGGCTGCCGGCCGTCGGCTGCCAGCCACCGGCCGGCGGCCGGGAGCGCCGCCCGCGCCCGGTCGCCGACAGCCGCCGCGACCAGCGCCTTCCAACGGCCGGCAAAGCGGATGAAGGCCTTGTGTGATCGATAACTCAACCTTAGAGTCACCCTTGTCGAAAGCGCTTACTAAACGAGGAGCCCCGCTATGCCCTCCCATCCCTCCCGCCTGCGCGTCGCGGTCGTCGGCACGGGTGGCATCATCACGGGCGGCCACCTGCCCGCGCTGCGCGCCCACGCGGACCGGGTCGCGCTGGTGGCCGCCGTCGATGTCGCCCCGGAACGGCTCGCCGCCTTCCGCGAGGCGGCCGGCGCCCTGTGGGACGAGGGCCCGGAGGCCAGGGAATTCACCGACCTGGACACCATGCTGGCCGAGGCCCGCCCGGACCTGGTGCTGATCGGCACCCCGCCGTCGCTGCACCGCGCGCAGACGGTGGCCGCGCTGCGGGCCGGCGCGTGGGTGCTCTGCGAGAAGCCGTTGACCCTGTCGCTCGCCGAGTACGACGAGATCGCCGCCGCCGAAGAGGCCACCGGCGCCTACGCCGCCCCGGTCTTCCAGCACCGCTACGGCTCCGGCGCCGAGCACGCCAGGCAGTTGATCGCCAGCGGCGAGCTGGGCGCCCCGCTGGTCGCGCACTGCCAGACCACCTGGCACCGGGACACCGCCTACTACTCGGTGCCCTGGCGCGGCCGTTGGGAGACCGAGGGCGGCGGCCCGACCATGGGCCACGGCATCCACCAGTACGACCTGCTGCTCCACCTGCTGGGCCCGTGGGTCGAGATCCGCGCCATGGCCTCCCGGCTGGTGCACGACGTGGAGAGCGAGGACGTCTCCACCGCCCTGGTCAGGTTCGAGAACGGCGCACTGGCCACCGTCGTCAACAGCGTGCTCTCGCCGGACGAGGTGAGCCGCATCCGGGTGGACTGCGCCGAGGCCACGGTCGAACTCACCCACCTCTACGGCCACTCCAACACCGACTGGCGGTACACGCCGCGGCCGGGGCTGGCCGACGAGGCCCGGGTCGCGGCCTGGCGCAGCCCCGCGGACGACGTGCCCAGCTCGCACACCGCGCAGCTCGGCGGGCTGCTGGACGCGTACGCCGCCGGGGTGCGCCCGCCGGGCAGCGGGCCGGCCGCGCGGGCCACCGTGGAGTTCGCCGCCGCGCTCTACAAGGCGGCGTTCACCGGCGCTCCGGTGCGCGCCGGCGAGATCACCGAGGACGACCCCTACTACTCCGCCATGCACGGCGACCACCCGGACTGGAGCCCCAAGCGATGACGATCCAGGTCACCCACACCCACGGCGAGCGGATCACGGTCGAGGCCGAAGGCGTCGAGCTGCTCTCCTACGTCTACCGGCCCGACCCCGAGCCGTTCGAGTCGCGCAAGCCGTACATCCACCCGCTGCGCACCCTGGGCGGCAACCTGGTCAGCGGCTACCGGCCCAACGACCACCGGTGGCACAAGGGTCTCCAGATGACCGCCAGCCACCTGTCCGAGCAGAACTTCTGGG
Organism: Streptomyces chisholmiae; assembly: GCF_031845445.1. Classification (NCBI taxonomy): domain Bacteria; kingdom Bacillati; phylum Actinomycetota; class Actinomycetes; order Kitasatosporales; family Streptomycetaceae; genus Streptomyces; species Streptomyces chisholmiae. The sequence goes on from NZ_JAVREO010000035.1 coordinate 1,637, forward strand.
GCGGCAACTCCTACCTCGGGCCCGACCAGGGCTACCAGCGGGTGCCGGAGCGGGTGGGCTCCATGCGACACGACGGGTTCGCCGCCCTGACCGCCGCCGAGGACCGGCTCGACCTGGCCGAGGACCTGACCTGGGTGGCGAACAACGGCGCCGAGTGGGCCCGTGAGCGGCGCGGCATCAGCGTGCACTCGGTGGACACGGCGTCCGGTTCCTGGGCCCTCGACTGGTCGATCGACCTGACCAACGTCCGGGACGAGCCGCTGGCGTTCGGCTCGCCGACGACGGCCGGCCGGGAGATGGCCGGCTACACCGGTCTCCAGTGGCGCGGGCCGCGGGACTTCACCGACGGCCGGGTGCTCGGTCCCGAGGAGGGCCAGGACGGCCAGGAGCTGATGGGCACCCAGAGCCCCTGGCTGGCGTTCTCCGCCGAGCACGACGACTTCGACGCGCACTCCACGCTGGTCTTCGCGCACGCCCCGGAGAACCTGGACGCGGAGCGGGCGGTGCACCCCTCGCACTGGTTCGTGCGGGCCACGCCGATCCCGACGGTGGCGTTCTCCTGGGCGTTCTTCGAGGAGTTCGAGCTGGCGCCGGGCGCGTCCTTCGCGTTCCGCTACCGGGTGCTGGTCGCCGACGGCGCCTGGGAGCGGGGCCGGATCGCCGACCGGCTCAAGGAACTCCCGTGGTGAGCCTGCCGCACCCGCTGCCCGGGGCGGTCGGGCTCTCGCACCTGCGGGCATACGACTGGGAGGCCGCCGACGGGGTCTGCGGCGGCAGCCCGCACCTGCACCTGGTCTGCACCGAGGCCTACGTGGTCACCGGCGGCGAGGGCGCGGTGCAGACGCTCAGCCCGCGGGGGTTCCGGGAGATCCCGCTGGCCGCCGGCTCGGTCGCCTGGTTCACGCCGGGCACGGTGCACCGGATGGTGCAGGGCGGCGATCTGCGGGTCACCGTGCTGATGCAGAACAGCGGGCTGCCGGAGGCGGGGGACGCGGTGTTCACGTTCCCGCCCGAGGTGCTGGCCGATCCGGAGCGGTACGCGGCGGCGGCCCGGCTGCCGGCCAAGTCCGGGCCTGAGGCGGAGGCCGCCGCCCGACGCCGCCGGGACCTGGCCATCGAGGGCTACCTGCCGCTGCGGGCCGCCCTGGCGGCCGGGGACAACGGCCCGTACCTGGAGTTCCAGCGGACGGCGGCCCGGCTGGTCAGGGAGCGGGTGCCGGCCTGGCGTGAGCTGTGGCGGGCGGGCGCGCTGGCCACGGCGGAGCGGACCGGCGCCCAGCTGGCGGCGCTGGAGGCCGGCGAGCCGGCCTACCTGGCGGACGCGGACGCCTTCGACACCGGCCCGTCCCGCGAGGGTGGTTGGGGCATGTGCGGCCGGCGCACGGAGTACGAGGTCCCGGGCGCCACCGTCCACCAGGACGGCTGACCCGCCCCCACCCCACCTCGACCGGCCGCCGGCGCCTCCCGTGGAAGCCCGCCGGCGGCCGACCGGGGTGACGGGCTCCGCCCTACCGCTCCGAAGTCGAGGGCTGGAGGTGGTCGAGGCGGGTGCGATGGGTGGGGGTCAGGGTGAGGGCGGCGGCGGCGATGTTCTGGTGGAGGTGCTCCAGGCTGGCGGTGCCGGGGATGGGGCAGATCACCGGGGAGTGGGCCAGCAGCCAGGCGAGCGCCACCTGGGCCGGGGTGGCGTGCACCTCGTCCGCCACGGCGGCCAGTTCGGGTGGTGTGCCGGTGGCCGCCGGGGCCACCGGCCGCCAGGGCAGGAACGCGATGCCGGCCGCCTCGCAGGCCGCGAGGACCGGCTCGTGTTCCCGGTCCAGCAGGTTGTAGCGGTTCTGCACACTGGCGATCGACACGATGCCGCGGGCCTCGGCGAGTTCGGCCACCGTCACCTCGGAGAGCCCGATCCGCCCGATCTTCCCTGCGGCCCGCAACTCCGCGAGGGTGCCGACCTGTTCGGCCAGCGGCACCTCCGGGTCGACGCGGTGCAGCTGGAGCAGTTCGAGGCGGTCCATCCGCAGCCGGTAGAGCGCGGCGTCGACCTGCTCCCGCAGCGTCGCGGGGCGTCCGTCGAGGTGCCACTCGCCGGTCTCGCGGTCCCGGGCGACGCCCACCTTGGTGGTGACGAGGAGCCCGTCGGCGTACGGGTGGAGCGCCTCGACCAGCAGCTCCTCGTTGGCGCCGCCGCCGTACAGGTAAGCGGTGTCGATCAGCGTGACGCCGGCCGCCACGGCCGCGCGGGCCACGGCCAGGGAGCGTTCGCGGTCCGGGCCCGGCTCGGTCGGCAGCCGCATGGCGCCGAGGCCGAGCCGGCCGACCGGCAGGTCCCCGGCGATGGCGAAGACGGGCAGCGCGGTTGCGGACATAGGTGACCCCCACAGTCTGGGCCCCTTGGGAGCCCGGTTCGACCGGTGAGGGTAACAGGGCCGCCGGGCAGCGTTGTTGGGCGTGCGGGTCCGGACGACCACGGAGCCGTGCCGACCCTAGTGACAGGTGCGCGGCGGCTTGGTTGGATGCCCCGGACGTTCTCGTGGCCAGCCAAGGAGTGTGTCATGCCGCTCTCCCGTCGTGCCCTGCTCGCCCTGCTGCCCGCCGCGACGGCCGCGGCCAACGCGGCCCCCGCACAAGCCCGTTCGGCCGGCCGCCCGGCGGCCGCTGTGGCGGCCGACCACGGCCGGCTGCTCGACAACACGGTGGCCGTCTTCGCCGGCACCGCCGAGTCCAACGCCCGCCCCGAGGTGGCCGGCAAGCTGTCCGCGATGGCCGCGACGGCCCGCCGGTGGCTGGCCGCGCTGGACACGGCGGGCCCGGACGAGCTGTTCGCCGGACTGCCGCTGGGCACCAACGACGCGCATCTGAACGCCAGTTACCTGCACCTGTACGAGATCGCGCTGGCCACCGTTGCGCCCGGCGACGCGGCGCCCGACCTGCGGGAGAACGCGGCGGTGCGGCGCCGGGTGGTCGACGCGCTGGGCTGGCTGCACGAGCGGTACCTCGGCGACCAGGCGGCCGGCTACTACGGGAACTGGTTCAACTGGGAGATCGGCATCCCCACCCACGTCAGCCGCACGGCGGTCCTGCTCGCCGACGAACTGGCCGCCCAGGCACCCGGGTTGACCGCCACCTATGTGGCCACCCTGGACGCCTACCTGCGCAACGGGAAGGACGGCGACGTCGATCTGGACTCCCGCTTCCACACCGGGGCCAACCTGGCGGACATCACCGTCAACCGGGTGCTGCAGGGCGCGGTCACCGGGGACGAGGCCCGGATCGTGCAGGCGGTCGCCGACCTGGAGACGGTCTTCCCACCGATCGACCCCTACCGGCTGCGGCACGGCGTGACGGACGGCTTCTACGCGGACGGCTCGTTCATCCAGCATGCCTCGGTGGCCTACACCGGCTCCTACGGGGTGTCGTTGCTGAGCCGCGCGGTACAGGCGTTCAAGGTGCTGACCGGCACGGCGTACCTGGCAGACGAGGAACTGGTCGAGGTGGTGCGGGGCTGGCTGGTGAACTCCTTCGCGCCCGTCATCTTCGAGGGCTGGCTGATGGAGCTGGTGCGCGGGCGCGCGGTGGCGCGGACCACCAGCGGCTACCAGGCCGTGGCCGGGGTGGTGGAGGCAGCCGTCGATCTGTCGGCGGCGGTCACCGACCCGGAGCGGGCGCGGGCGCTGCGCGGCTATGTGCGGTATCTGCGGGAGACCTCACCGGTGCCGGCCGACCCGGCCGGCTTCGTCTCCCCGGTGAGCGTGGCCAGGTACGCGGAGATCCTGGCCGACGAGGCCAGCCCTCCGGCCGACCTGGGCCCGGCGGCGCGGAACGTCGCGTTCAACGCGATGGACCGCACGGTGCACCGCCGGCCCGGCTACGCCTTCGCCCTGTCCCGGAGTTCGGCGCGGATCAGCAGGTACGAGTACATGTCGGGGGAGAACCTGCTGCCCTGGTTCCAGGGCGACGGCGCGCACCACCTCTATCTCGCCGGCCAGGACCAGACCGAGGCGTACGGCGTGGACTACCTGACCACCGTCTCGCCCTACCGGCTGGCCGGGGTGACGGCGCCGGTGGAGGCCCGGGCCTCGGTGCCGGAGCTGTACGGCGGCCTCTGGTACGACAACCCGGAGGCCGGCTTCACCTCCTCGTCGGAGGCGCAGAACACCTACGTGTACTTTCCGCGCGGGACCAACGCACACTCCGGCGGGGCCAGCCTGGACGGCTACGGCGCGGTCGGCATGACGCTCGCGGACGACGTCGCCTGGCGGGACCAGCGGGCCGGCCTGCTGCCGGCGGACTTCGTCGCCTACCGGAACGCGGCCGGCACCCGCTCGTGGTTCCTGCTGGACGACGAGGTGGTGCTGCTGGCGGCCGGGGTGCGGGACCCGGCCGGGCGGGCGGTGACCACCACGGTGGACAGCCGGATCGCCGCGGCGGACGCCGAGGTGTCGCTCACCGGCCGGCGCCCTGACGGCCGCCCCTGGGCCGGCCCTGGACCCGAACAGCCGCTGTCCTGGCTGCGGTTCGCCGACCCGCGCGCCGGCACCGCGGTCGGCTACGCGTTCCTGGCGCCGACCAGGGCGCGGGTGAGCTGGGAGACGGTGACCAGCAGCCGCCGGGTGGTGCGCACCGGCAACCCGGACTCCCCGGTGACCCGGCGGGTCTTCAGCCTGCTGACCGAGCGGCCGGCCGGCGCGGCCGCGCCGGGCGCGCTGGCCTGCGCGCTGGTGCCGCACGCGACCGAGGAGCGGCTGGCCGGCTACGCCGGCGGGCCGTTGACGGTGCTGGCCAACACGGCCCGGCTCCAGGCGGTGGCGCACCGGGAGTTGGGGCTGGTGGCGGTCAACTCCTTCGCCCCCGGCCGGCATCGGGTGGGCGGTATGGAGATCTCCGGCGCCGCCTCGGTGCTCCGGCGCGCGGAGCCGGACGGCACGCTGGCCCTGGCGGTGGCCGACCCGACGACGGAACGGGCCCAGGTCACGGTGGTGTTGCCGGGGCGCTGGCTGCGGCCGGTGGCGGCGGACGAGGGGGTGCGGGTGCGGCGCACGCCGGTCGGCACCCTGGTCGAGGCGCGCACCCACCGCCGCTACGGCGCCTCCCTGGTGACCCGGCTGCGCTGACCGGCCGACCGAGCGGGGCGGCTAGCGGCGGCTGGCGCGGGCGGCCGATGCGGCCGGGCGCGCCGGGCGGGCCGGGAGGGCCGGCGCCCGGCACGGACCCAGGGGCCGCACGGATCAGGGGCGGCGACGCGGTGGGTCAGCGCGGCAGAACAGACCGGCGCGGCGGCGGACAAGCCGACAACGGCCCGGCGGTCAGCGCGGCAAGGGGGCGGTGCGGCGGACGAGCCGACAGCGGCCAAGCGGCAAGAGGGGCAGTACGGCCGGAGCCGCCAGCGCGGCGAGGAGGGCCGTCCGGCCGGACGAGCCATCGGCAGCCAAGCGGCAGTGCGGCAACGGGGCGGTGCGGCGGACGGGCCGGCACAACGAGGCGGCCAGCGCGGCAAGGGGGCGGCAACGGCGAAGGGGCCGGCGCGCGGGGTGCGGGCCGGCCCCTTCCGGGTGCCAACGGCCGGGGCCCGGACGGGCCCCGGCCTCAGCGGTACGGCTGGGGCATCGGCGGGCCCGGCTGCCGGGTGCCGCCGACGAAGTAGCCGGCGAACAGCGCGGTGGCCGGGGCCAGCGCCAGCAACGGCCAGACCATCCCGTGCGAGTTCTCCGTCCAGCCCTCCCAGAGGTCGGAGAAGTCGTCGAAGAAGAACTCCAACGCGCCCTTCGACCCCTCCGGCTCGGCGGCCAGCACCGCCATCGCGAAGGTCTCCCCCAGCAGCATGGCGACCACCGCGCCCAGCGCGGCGACCCAGTAGAGCGGCACCCGGCCCGGCGCGAGGGCGCCCACCGGCAGGCCGACCAGCCCGCCGATCAGCGGCGCCAGCCAGGTGAGTTGGGCGACCTCGATGTCCGGGTCACCGCTGGTCATGGCCTCCTCGACCAGCTTCTCCAGGTCGACGACCGCGCCGGTGACGAAGCCGTAGACGAAGATCATCGCCACGGTGGCCAGCAGCATCAGGCCCACCGCGGCCCCGGGGTTGCCCCGCCGCACGGGGGGCGGCGGGAGCGGCATGCCGGGACCCGGGCCCTGCGGATAGCCGTAGCCGGGCTGCGGCGGCTGCGGGTAGCCGTACCCGGGCTGCGGCCCGGCCGGCGGCTGGCCCGCCTGCGGGTAGCCGTACCCGGGGGCGGGCGGCGGCGCGGCGGCCGGTCCGGGTGGGCCGGGAACCGGCCCGGGCGCGGGCCCCGGAGCCGGCCCGGGCGCGGGCCCCGGAGCCGGCCCGGGCGCCGGGGGCGGCGCCGGCTGCGCCGGGGTGAAGCCCGGCTCGGTGGGCGCCTGCGGGTAGCCGTACCCGGGCCCCCTGGGTTGGCCGGGCGGACCCGGTGGTTGTGGCTGACTCATGCTTCCCCCTTGTTCCGTCCCCGCTCGTCGTGGCGCAGTGTCCCGCTCAACCGCTGTACACCACCGCGCACAACAGGGTCTGCTCCGCGTCCATCGTCCACCAGTAGTACTGCTGGTTACCCGCGGCCGAGGAGCACTCGTTGCCGGTCGGGTTGGACGGGGCGGAGTAGACGGCGATCACGTTGAACTTCTGGCTGTAGGGCGAGGGCACGGTGCCGCCCTGGCAGTCGATCCAGCTCATCAGGTTCGCGCTGCCGTCGGCCATGCCGAGGAAGCACTGGCCCACCTCGAACACCCGGGTCACGCAGAGCGCCACGGTCTCGGCGTCGTAGGTGTAGTAGAGGTAGGAGCGGCCGGCGTCCACCGGGCAGTCGTTGACCGAGTCGTCAACGGTGGCGACCCAGACGCCGGCGTTGTCCGCCGAGCAGTCCACGATCTCCGGGGTGACGCTGACCCAGTCGGTCTCGCCGGTCATCCAGTTGGCGAGGCAGTGTCCGGGGCTGACCGACCGGAACAGTTCCATGGTGGGGTCGGGCGGGGTCTGCTCGGTCGGCTGCTCCTCGGTGGGGAGCGAACCGCTGTCGCCGCCGCCGAGGTCACCGCCGCCCAGGTCACCGCCACCGAGGTCGCCACCGCCCAGGTCACCGCCGCCCAGGTCGCCACCACCGGTGCTCTCCAGGTCCGGCAGGTCCTCCAGGCCCTCAAGGTCGGGCAGCTCGCCGCCGTCGAGGCCTTCCATGCCGCTCATGCCGGGCGGCGCCGCCATGCCGCCGTTGTCGCGGCTGTCGGCTCCGGTCGCCGCGGCCAGGCCGAAGGAGAGGCCGGTCACCAGGACGACCACCAGAACCAGGATGCCCAGGCGCCGGCCGGGCTGGGACTGGTCAGGCCCACCACCGGGGCCCGGCGCGCCCGCCGGGCCGGGCCAGCCCTGTATATGACTCATCGCATTTCCCCCGCCATCGTGCAGTTGTTCAGCGCCGCTCAGGCTAGCAACCCCCGGAGGGGCCGCACACACACCCGACGGTTCTGTTGCGAACGCGGCACACAACCCGCGCGGCCCCCCCGTCCGCGCGCCGTTGCGGAAGCCCCCAACTCCCTTGTGTGTGAAGGGAGAAGACCGTGAGGACAGTGTGACCAGTAGTACACCCGTGCCGTCCGTCGCCCGTGCGGACCCATTTCGCCCGCAACGGCCTGGACGGCCATCGGGATCAGAAATAATCGCTCTAGTCGCTCATTCGTCGTCAGGAGCTGATCCGTGCGTTCGTCCTTTGTTTCCGTTGCCGGCACCGTCGCCGGGGTGTTCTTTCTTTCCGCCGCCGCATTCGCGGCTCCGGCCCAGGCGGCCCAGGGTGAGGTTTCGGTATTCGGGACGGAGCTGTCCCCGTTGACGAACTACCAGGACCCGACCGGCTGCCACAAGCTCCCGCTCGACGCCCACGTACTCAGCAACAACACCGACGGTCCCGTGGTGATCTACGGCGACCCGCTCTGCCTCACCCCGGGCCTGACCGTGCAGCCCGGCTACGGCTCGCACGTGGCGCCGGGCAGCGGCAGCTTCTCCGCCTGATCCGGCGGCGCAGTCATCGGCGGGCCCGGGCCGCGGCGTCCGGGCCAGATCTACAGGGAGTTGTGGTGACCAGAGCGGTCGTGGCGGTGGTGGGCCTGGGGTACGTGGGCCTGCCGCTGGCGGCGCGGGCCTGCGAGGTGGGCCTGCCCACCGTGGGCTACGACGTCTCCCCGGCGGTGGTGACCGGCCTCAACGAGGGCCGTTCGCACGTCGGGGACGTGCCGGACGCCACCGTGGCCGCCATGCGGGAGCGGGGGTTCGTGGCGCACCGGGACCCCGAGGTGCTGGCCGGTTGCGACACCGTGGTGATCTGCGTGCCCACCGGTCTGGACGGCGCGGGCGAGCCGGACCTGTCCGCGCTGCGCGGCGCGGCGCGGGCGGTCGGCGGCCACCTGCGGACCGGCACCCTGGTGGTGCTGGAGTCCACCAGCTATCCGGGCACCACCGACACGCTGCTGCGGGAGATCCTGGAACGGGAGAGCGGCCTCCAGGCCGGCGAGGATTTCCACCTCGCCTACTCGCCGGAGCGTATCGACCCCGGGAACACCGAATTCTCCCTCAAGAACACGCCGAAAATCGTGAGCGGATACACGCCGCTCTGCCTGAAATACGCCACCGCTTTCTATCAACGTCTGGTCGATCGGCTGGTGCTCTCCGGCGGCACCCGGGAGGCCGAAATGGCGAAACTCCTGGAGAACACCCACCGCTATGTGAACATCGCGTTGGTGAACGAGGTGGCCCGTTACTGTGAACGGACCGGCATCGACGTCTGGGACGTGCTGCACTGCGCCGGCACCAAACCGTTCGGCTATTCGGCCTTCCAGCCGGGCCCCGGGGTGGGTGGGCACTGCGTGCCGGTCGATCCCCGCTATCTGGACGTCCACGCCACGGAGCAGGGTTTCACCTTCCAACTGCTGGCCGCCGCCCGGCGGGTGATATCCGCGATGCCGGAACGGGTGGTGGAACGCGCGGCGGACGTGCTGCGCCAGGAGGGCCGCGGCCTGGCCGGCAGCCGGGTGCTGCTGTTGGGCGTCTCCTACAAACCCGACGTGGCCGACGTCCGGGAGTCCCCGGCGGCCCCCATCGCCCGGCTGCTCCGGGAGGCGGGCGCCGACGTCGTCTACCACGACCCGCTGGTCACCGCGTTCTCGGCCGCCGGCATACCGCTGCTCCGGGAGAAGGAGCTGGCCGGGGCACTGGCCCGCGCCGACCTGGCGATCCTGCTCCAGGACCACACCTGCTACCCGTCACAGCAACTGGCCCAGGCACCCTGCGCGTTGCTGGACACCCGGGGGAAGACCGCCGGGGCCCGCGTGACGCTGCTGTAGCACCTCCGCCCCTCCCCCACGCTCGGACGAGAACGGTCCCGGCCGCGGTCACCCCTGCCCGGGCGCCGTCGCTTCGAGCCCCTACAGACCTGGCGTCGGGCGCCCTCCCCTGAGCGCCCCGACGCCCGGGCGGCGCGGGTTCACCTCCCGCGCCGTGCCCCACCGCAACACCCGTCAACACACATGGCTCTAGGAGGAGTTTCCGTTATGTCCAACCCCGTGATCGACGCCCGGCTCAGCAAGCGCTTCGACAAGTGGGACTTCGACCGCAACGGCGTGCTGGAGCGGGAGGACTTCGAGCAGGAGGCCGCGCGGATCGCCCGTTCCTTCGGCGCCTCCGCCACCTCGCCCGAGGCCGTGGCGCTCCGCGACGCGTTCTTCGGGCTGTTCGACTACCTGGTCGCCCAGGCCGACGGCGCCACCTCGCTCTCCCGCGAGGAGTACCAGCGGGCCGCCAGCGACCTGGTCTACGTGCAGGGCGAGGCCGCGTTCAACCGGGCGCTCGGCCCCGTGGTCTCCGGCCTCGTCGGGCTCTGCGACAAGGACGCCGACGGCCAGATCAACGGCGAGGAGTTCGCCTCCTGGCTGACCGCCCTCGGCCTGGACAGCGCCTCGGCCAAGGAGTCCTTCCAGCAGGTGGACGCCGACGGTGACGGCCAGCTCTCCGAGGAGGAGCTGCTCGCCGCGATCCGCCAGTACCACTTCGGTCAGCTGGACGTCGAGCTGCTGGGCTGAGCACGGCACCCGGGGACGGGCCGGTGGTCGCACGCGACCGCCGGCCCGTCTCCCTGCCCGGGACCGGTGACGGTCAGCGGGCGGCGGTGGCCACCCGCTCGCGCAGCACGTCGAGCTTCTCGGCGGCGGGGGTGTTCTGGGCGGCCCAGTTGAGCACGATGTGCAGATCGGCCCGCTCGATCGTGAGGATGTCGCAGTCGAGGAGGATCTCCCCGAGCTCCGCGTGGACGACCGTCTTCCGTGAGCGCCCGATCGGCACGGTCTCGTAGCGCGCCCAGAGTTCCGCGAAGCGCGGGTTCGCCTCGCGCAGGCCGCCGATCAGTTCGACGACGGCGCGGTCGTCCGGGTACCGGTCGGCGGCCCGGCGCAGGTCGGACACCATCATGCGTTCGAACGCGGCGGCGTGTGCGGCGTCCCGCTCGACACGGGACCCACCGGCCGGCGGCGTGGCGGTGAAGTGGTCCCGGATCAGGTTGCCCGGCCGGGCGAGTTCTTCGGCGGGGCTGCCGAACAGCTCGCCCCAGAGCGGGTTCCACTGCACGGCGTCCCACGCGGCGGTGAAGACGGCCAGCGGGGTGTCGCTCATCCGGTCGATCATCCGCTGCACTCCTGGCGGCACCTCGCGCGGCACCGAACCGGACGGCGGGACCACCGAGCCGGCCATCCGGTAGAGCAGCTCGCGGTCCACGGGGTTCAGTCGCAAGGTCCGCGCGAAGGCGCCGAGCACCTGGGGTGACGGATTCCCGGCGCGGCCCTGCTCCAGCTGCACCAGGTAGTCGACGGAGATACCGGCCAGCACGGCCAGTTCCTCGCGCCGCAGGCCTGGGACCCGGCGGTCGCCGCCGGCCGGCAGGCCGACATCGGCCGGGCCGACGCGCCCTCGCCAGGCGCGCAGGGCGGTGCCCAGTTCGGTGGGGGTGCTCATCCACCGAGTATGCGCTCCCGCCGCGGCAGCCGGGTGGTACCCGGACTACCAGGGACGACGTCGCCTGGTAGGGGCGCGTCGGCCCGCCGAACATCGAGTCCTGGGTGCCGCGCCGCACCAGCCACACGGGGCGAGGCGGGCGCACCCGGCGGCGGGCTCCCGCCGTCCCCTATGGCGAGAAGGACTTCGGTGATGACAGAAACGATCGGAATCATCGGCTCCGGGCTGTCCGGCAGCGGGCTCGCCCGCCTGGCGGTGGCGGCCGGGTACCGGGTCGTGCTCAGCAACTCACGTGGCCCGGCGACCATCTCCGGGCTGGTCGAGGAGCTCGGCCCGCTGGCCCGCGCGGCCACCGTCGAGGAGGCGATCGCGGCCGGGGACCTGGTCGCGATTCCCCTTCCGCTGGCGAACGTCGAGGCCCTGCCGGCCGACCGGCTCGCCGGGAAGGTGGTCATCGACCAGACGAACTACTACCCGGCCGCCGGCGCCTTCCGCCGGGCCGACCTGGACAACGCGGAACTCACGTCGAGCGAGCTGGTGCAGCGGCACCTGCGGGAGTCGAAGGTCGTCAAGGCGTTCCACAACCTCGACTGGCATCACCTGTCGCACAACGCCCGGCCCAGGGGGCACGCCGAACGGACCACCCTGCCGGTCGCCGGTGACGACGCGGACGCGAAGGAACGCGTGGCGCGTTTCGTGGCGGCGGTCGGCTACGACGTGGTCGACGCCGGTTCGCTCGCGGACAGCTGGCGTGTCGAGCCCAACACGCCGATCTACTTCTGGCCCTACGCGCCCGTCATCCCGGCGGGTCTGACGGAGGACGAGGAGAAGAAGTACTACCTGGAGCACTCGGGTGCGCCCCTCTCTCCCGAGGCGGCGCGGAAGCTGATCGACGGGGCGGAGCGTCCGTCCCCGGTCGGCGGGACCCTGGAGGGGCTTCCCCCCGCCCATGTCGCCATCTTCCTCGACCTCGCCAGGGCCGGGACCTTCCAGCGGTGACGCCCGGCCCCTGGGCGACCGGCCGCCGGTGGTCGGCACCCGACCGGGCCGGACGGCGGACCACGCACACCCCAACTCCCCCGCACCAAGGAATCCTGATGTCACAGTCACTCACGGGAAAGACCGCCCTCGTCACCGGGGGCTCGCGCGGCATCGGCCGCGCGATAGCGGAACGCCTGGCGAGGGAGGGCGCGACCGTCGCGCTCACCTACCACACCAGTCGGCGCGGCGCCGACGAGACGGTCGCGACCATCGAGCGGGTCGGCGGCAGTGCCTTCGCGGTCCACGCCGACCTGGTCGACGCGGACTCGATCCCCGAGCTGTTCGCCCGACTCGACGGCTAGTTCACCCGGCGTCAGGGGGCCAGCGCCCTCGACGTGCTGGTCAACAACGCGGGGAACGCGGGTTGGGGCGGCCTCACGGATGCCACACCGGACAGCTGGGACACCCTGTTCGCGGTCCATGCCCGCGCGCCCTTCTTCCTCGTCCAGGCGGCGCTGGGCCGCCTTTCCGACGGCGGCCGGATCGTCAACGTCTCCTCCGCCGCCGGTACCCGGCCGATGCCGGCGGTCCCCGTCTACTCCATGGCCAAGGCGAGCGTCAACAACCTCACGCACGCGCTCGCGGCGGAGTTGGGGCCTCGCGGCATCACGGTGAACGCGGTGGCGCCCGGCTGGGTGCGCACCGACATGAACGCCGCCGTCCGCGAGAACGCCGACCTGGTGGCGACGATCGAGGCGGACACCGCCCTGGGGCGCTTCGGCGAAGCGTCCGACATCGCCTCGGTGGTGGCCTTCCTGGCCTCCGACGCGGGCGGTTGGGTGACGGCTCAGGTGATCGAGGCGAGCGGCGGCTACCAGCTCTGACCCGCGGCGGACGTCCGCCGCGGTGGCCCGGCGCGACGGCGGGACGGCGTCCGCGCCGGTCCAGCCGTGCCTGGCTGGCCGGCGGGGAGCCGGTCAGCCGGGCACGGGCGCGTCAGCCCGCCCCGCCAGCCGACTCCGCCGCCGACCGCTCCGCTGGGCCGAACGGGCCGGCGAGGCGGCGGAGTTGGTGTTCCAGCACCCGGCGTGCCTCGCCCCGGTCCAGCTGGCCGAGCAGGGTCTGCACGGTGAGCCCGTCGGCGAGCGCCAGCAGGGCGCGGGCCTCGGCCGCCGCGTCCACCGGGCCGTCGCGGCCGTCGGCCACCTCGGCGACCAGCCCGGTCACCAGGGCCAGCGCCTCCGGGTAGCCGTCCCGCAGGGTGCGGGCCAGCCCCGGGGTGACGGCGGCCCGGGCGACGAACGCCAACCACACCTGCGCCTCGGGGCGTTGGCCGGCGCCGAGCAGCGCCAGGTCGGCCAGGACCCGGGCCAGCGTGGCCGGCGACGGCTCGGCCGCGGCGGCCCGCACCCGGTCCGCGAAGCCCTCGCTGACCCGGGTCAGGGCCAGCGCGAGCATCTCGTCCTTGTCCCGGAAGCTGCGCTGCACCGCCCCCATGGAGAGCCCGGCCACCCGCGCCACGTCGCGCAGCGTGACCCCCTCCAGGCCGTGTTGGTCGGCGAGTTGGTACACCGCGTCGATCACCCGGCCACGCCGTTCCGCGTAGTCCACCTGCTTCGGCATCGGTCCTCCGTCCCGCCCTGGCTGCGCCACCGAGCTTATTCGATGCAAGCGCATCGTTTCTCACGTACGATCCGATGCAACCGCATCGGAACGTGAGGAAGCTGATGGGCACCACACTCTGGCAACGCACCGCCGCCGCGCTCGGCGCCGCCGTGGCCGCCGGCGAGCTGACCGCCGCCGAGGTGATCGAGAGCCATCTCGCGCGGATCGCCGAGGTCAACCCCCGGATCAACGCGGTGACCCAGCCGCTGGCCGAGCAGGCCCGCGCGCGGGCCGCCGAGCTGGACCGGCGGCGGGCCGCCGGGGAGCGGCTGGGCCCGCTGGCCGGCGTGCCGTTCACCGTGAAGGAGAACATCGGCGTCGAGGGGGTGCCGACCACCCACGGGCTGGCCAGGTTCCGCGCGCTGCGGGCGCGGGCCGACGCGCCGCCGGTGGCCCGGCTGCGGGCGGCCGGCGCGATCCCGGTCGGGCACAGCAACATGCCGGACCTGGCGCTGGGCGGGATGCACCCGCGCAGCGAGCTGTTCGGCGAGAAGCGCAACCCCTGGCACCCCGGCCGCACCCCGGGCGGCACCAGCGGCGGCGACGCCGCCGCCGTGGCCAGCGGGATGGCGCCGCTGGGCCTGGGCAACGACTCCGGCGGCTCGATCCGGGTGCCGGCCGCGTTCTGCGGGCTGGCCGGGCTCAAGCCCAGCCACGGCCGGTTCCCCGCCGACCACCGGATCGGCCCGGACGACCCCACGCTGGCCTCCCAACTGATCCCGGTGGACGGCCCGTTGGCCCGCACGGTGGGGGATCTCCGGCTGGCCTACGAGGCGTTGGCCGGCACCGACCCACGCGACCCACGGGCCGTGCCGGTGCCGGCGTTCGCGCCGCTGCCGCCGGCCCCCTGGCGGGTGGCCGTGGTCCGGGACCCCGGCGGTCTCGGCGTGCACCCGGCGGTGGACGCGGCGGTCACCGCCGCCGCGGACGCGCTGGCCGACGCCGGCCACACGGTCACCGAACTGCCCGACGTGCCCCGGCTGGCCGAGACCCTGGACGCCTACGGGCACCTGATCATGACCGAGTTCTCGCTGGCCTGGCCGCACATCGGGCCGGTCATCCCGGAGGGCAGCCGGGCCTACATCGAGATGTCGATGGCCAGGACCAGGCCGGTGGACCTGGCCGAGTACTTGCGGCTGACCGGGGTGCGACTGGGGCTGCGCCGGGCGTGGGCGGAGCTGTTCACCCGGCACGAGCTGCTGCTGGGCCCGGTGTTCACCGAGCCCCCGGTCGAACCCGGCCTGGAGTCCAGCGGGTTGGCCGGCCACCAGCTGGTCACCGGGGCGATGCGGCTGTGCACCGCGACCAGCTTCGTCGGACTGCCGGCGGTCGCCGTGCCCGGCTCGGTGGTGGACGGCCTGCCGCAGGGGGTGCAGCTGGTCGGGCCGATGTTCCGGGAGGACCTCTGCCTGGCCGGCGCCGAGTTGGTGGAGCGGCGGACCGGGGTGCTGACCCCGGTGGAGCCGGCGCCGCGCCCCTGACGGCGGCGCCGGCCGGCGGGTCAGGCGGTGGGCGCCCCGCCGTAGGGCGCGAACGTCACCTCGACCTCCGGGCGCAGCCCCAGGCTGCCGCCGGTGAGCAGCTCGGGGGCGTGCAGCAGGATGTTGTAGTGGTTGGGGAAGTGGCAGGCGTCGAAGCCGAGCAGGGTGCCGACGGGGCGGCCGTCGACGCGCAGCGCGTCGCCCCGGTCGAGCACCCCGGCGGTCTCGATCTCGACGAAGCCGAGGAAGCCGACCCGGTCGATCCGGGCGCCGGCCATGCACTCCGACTGGTCGGTGACGACCAGTTCATGTACCTCGCCGCGGCGCACACAGCGGCTGGCGTACGGTTCGAGCCGCATCCCGCGCTCGGTCCTGTGGTGCAGCAGCACCTTGACCAGGGTGCCGGTCACCGTCCGCTTGGCGCCGTTCTCGCGTGGGTTGACCGGGTCGGGGGAGGTCGGCCGGACGGCCGTCGCGCCGGACGTGGGCCGGTTCACCGCGGGCCCCCGACGGGGGCGCCGGCGCGCTCGGCGGCGTAGGCGTCGGCGACCAGCTCCAGGGCCCGCAGTCCGTCGGTGTGCGCCGGCCGGCCGGCGTCCACCACCCGGGCGAAGTCGGCGAGCAGCGCCCGGTACTCGTGCCAGAGCGAGGACTTGAAGCCCTGGTGGCCGGCGAGCAGGTCGGCGTGGTGCTCGGTGCCGTCCGCCAGCCGCACCACGATGTCCTTGGTCTCCCCCGGGTACGACCAGTCCAGCTCGACCCGGGCCTCGGCGCCGGCGGCGGCGACCAGCTCGACGGTGGCCCGCCGGTCCAGCCCCCGCGCGTCGCGTGCCACGGCGGCCTCCACCACCCGGACCTCGCCGACCAACTGCCGGACCAGGTCGAAGGCGTTGGGGCCGTTGTCGGCCACGCAGCCACCGCCGCAGCGGGCCGGGTCCAGGTACCAGGTGTCGCCGCCGATGTGCTCCTCGATCCGCTCCAGATAGCGCACGGTCAGCGACCTGACCGGCACGCCGGGCGGCAACCCGGCCGCCAGCGCGGCGAGTTGGTCGTTGTAGCGACGGTGGAACGCGGTGAACAGCGGCACCTCGGCGGCCTGCGCCAGCGCCGCCACCTCGCGGCCCTCGACCGGGTCGAGGGCCAGCGGCTTCTCCACGCAGACCGGGACGCCGGCCGCGATGGCGTCCCTGGCCAGCGCGGCGTGAGCGTGGTTGGGGGCCGCCACCACCAGCGCGTCCAGCCGGCCGCTCGCCAACAGCGCCCGGTGGTCGGTGTGCTGCTCGGTGCCCGGCGGCAGCTGGTCGGCCAGCTCGGCGGCGGCCTCGGGCCTGGGGTCGCAGACCGCGGCCAGCCGCCAGTCGGGGCTCGCCTCGACGGCGGCCAGGTAGTAGCGGGAGATCACGCCGAGACCGGCGACGCCGATCCGGCGGGGGGCGGGCGGTTGGCCGGTCATCGGCGGGCCTCCAGGGTGGGCAGGTCCAGTCCCAGTGCGGTGAGTTCGTGGTGCAGGGCGGCCGGCAGCGGCACCCCGTTGGCGCGGCGCTCGGCGGCACGTTCCGCCTCCCACCAGCCGGGGTAGCGCACCGGCTGGTCGGCCGTCAGCGGCGGGCAGTTGAGCACCGTCTCGAAGACGCCGCCGCTGGCGGCGGCGAACGCGCCGGGGTCGCCACGCAGCACGTCCGGGTCGATGGCCAGCAGCAGCAGGCCGATGTCGTCGTCGGTGCCGTGCGGGCGGCCCTCGCCGGCCAGCGCCTCGGGCGCCGGGCCGACGGCCGCGCCGGAGAGCAGCGCGGCCAGCACCTCGACGGTCAGGCCCAGGCCGAAGCCCTTGTGCGCGCCGGTGTCGGGCGTGCCGCCGAGCCAGCGCAGCCGGGCCTTGCCCTGGTCGAAGGCGGCCGGGTCGGTGACCGGCTCGCCGTGTTCGTCCTCCAGCCAGCCGGGCGGCACCGGCTCGCCGTTGGCGGCGGCCACCCGGACCCGCCCGGTGGGCACCACCGTGGTGGACATGTCCAGCACGAAGGGGCGCCCCGGCAGGGCGGGCGCGGCGACGCTGAGCGGGTTGGTGCCCAGCAGCGCCGGCCGGCCGCCGGGCGGGCCGGCGATCCGCTGGCCGCCGCAGTTGCTGGCGACCAGGCCGACCAGCCCGGCCTCGGCGGCGCGGGCGGCGTGGAAGCCGGCGCACCCCAGGTGGGTGGCGCCGCGCACCGAGACCAGGCCGACGCCGTGTCGGCGGGCGCGGTCGACGGCCAGGTCCATGGACTCGGCGGCGGCCCACAGGCCCAGCGCGCGCTGGTGGTCGAGCAGCAGGCAGGCGCCCAGGTCGTTCAGGACCCGGGGCTCGGCGGCCGGCCTGGCCCGGCCGGAGGTGAGCAGCGGGTGGTAGAGGCGGCCCAGGTTGAACACCCCGTGGGAGTCCATGCCGGTGAGGTCGCCGTGGCACAGGGCGCTGGCGGCCAGCCGGGCCCGCTCCTCGGGGACGCCGAGCGCCCCGAAGAAGGCGGCGGTCGCGGCGTGCAGGCGGGTGGGGTCAACGGTGAGGGTGGGGCCGGGTAACGCGGTCAACGGAGGTGCTCCTCGCGGGTGTTGGCAGGGGACTCGGGTGCGGCACCGGGGGCCGGGTCCGGTGGTTCCGGGGACGGGTGCGGCGGGTTCGGTGGTTATGGGGACGAGTTCGGGGACGGGTGCGGCGGGTTCGGTGGCTTCGGGGACAGGTTCGGGGACGGGTGCGGCAGGTTCGGTGGCTTCGGGCCGGGCCCAGTGGCCGTGCGGGCGGCCGGCGGTTGCCTGGGCGGCGACGTCGTGTCCGGTGGCCGGCTGCGGGCGAAGGCGACCAGGGTCCGGGCGATCAGCTCGGCGAACGCGTCGAGGTCGGCGCGGTCCACGAACTCCCCCGCCGCGTGGGCGTGGTTGTCGGCGAGCGAGCCGGGGCCCAGCACCCCGGTGAAGGTGTCGTTGTGGTCGGCCAGCCAGAGGGCGTCGCAGGTGAACGGCGGCTCATCGGCCGGCCAGGGCCGGGCGCCGGCGCGGCCGAGCAGCGCCTCGGCCCAGGGGTCGGCGTTGTCCAGGGTGGGCAGGTCGCGCTTGTCCCAGCTGAGCCGGGTCAGGGCGACGGCGTCCCTGGCGGTCCTGGCGAACTCCTCGGTGTGACCGAAGCGTTGGCGGAACGCGACCAGCCCGGCGGCCAGCTCGTCGGTGAGCAGCGCCGTCAGCCGGGCGCCCTCGGCGGCGTCCCGGTAGGGCAGGTTGACCAGCAGCGTGCCCCGCCCCGACACCTTGTTGTGCAGGTGGCCGGTGTGCAGGCCAGCCACGCAGGGGCCGGTGCCGGCGCCGGGTCGGCGGCCCGAGTCCAGGGCGTGCGCGAGGTGTTGGGCGAGGAAGCCGAGCAGCACGGTGGCGTTGTGGCCGTGCCCGGGCCGGTCGTCCACGGCGTCCTCGCCGGCCACCGTGATCCGGGCGGTGGCGGCCGCGGTGGTCCGGGTGAGCAGCCGACCGTTGGTGGGCTCCAGGAAGAGGTTCAGCCGGCCGACGTGGCCGGCGGCCACCAGCGGGCGGGTGCCGAGGGTGCCGAGCGCGCCGCCCTCCTCGCCCGCCACCGCCTGGATCAGCACCGCCACCGTGCGGCCGACCGCCGGCTCCCGGGCGACGGCGGCCCGCACCCCGGCCAGCAGGGCGACGGCCGGCCCCTTGGCGTCCACCGCGCCCCTGCCGGTGAACCGCCGGCCGTCGAAGCCGACCGGCTGGTAGCCGGCGACGGTGTCCAGGTGCACGTTGCACATCACGGTGGCGGCGCGCGGCAGTTCCGGGCCGAGCCGGAGCAGCAGGCTGGGCTGGGCCGCGAGGAAGCCCGGGTCGGCGAGGGCCTTGGCGACGGGGGCCGGCAGCGGGCCCGCGGTCACCTCCCGGCGGCTGGGCGGGGCGTGCCGCAGCACGGTCGCGCCCAGCGCGCGGGCCGCCTCCGCGTACCGCCGGCCGGCCCGCCACAGGCCGCCCGGCGGGTCGTCGGGGCCGACCTCCAACGGGCTGACCGTCGGAATCCGCAACAGGTCGAGCAGCAGGGCGTGTTCGGCGGGGGTCAGCGCGGCGTCGGCAGCGGGGGCGGGACCGGTGGGGGT
>NZ_JAVREO010000036.1:0-18787 GCF_031845445.1 Streptomyces chisholmiae
CCCCAGACCCCCGCCCCCAGACCCGCGCCCCTGGACCCCGCCCCAGACCCGCGCCTCCGCGCACCGGCACCCGCGCCCCCGCAACCGGACCCCGCGCCTCCGCGCACCGGCACCCGCGCCTCCGCGCACCGGACCCCGCGCCTCCGCGCACCGGCACCCGCGCGCCCGGAACGTCGCGCCCGGAACCCCGTCGGAGCCCCTCCGGGCGCTCACAACGCCCGCAGCGCGTCCGTCAGGTCGGTGTCGCCGTCCAGCAGCCGCCCCGGCCGCTGCTCCGGCCGGTCGGGGACGGTCACCGCCACCCCGGGCGAGCCGCCGGGCCCGTCCAGGGCCGCCACCTCCGCCCCCGCGTACCGGGCCTGCCCGGCCGTCACCTCCGCCCGCAGCCGCTCCTGGGCGTCCGCCGCGGTGTCCTCGTCCGCGGTCACCGCGCACAGCACCGTCGAGGTGTCGTCCACCGCGGCGGCCCGGTGCCCGATGGCGTAGAACGGCACCGCCGAGCCCTCGACCGCCTCCACGAAGTCCGCCCGGTAGACCTCGCCGAGGCAGGCCGCCAGGTCCCGGTAGGGGTCCCGGTCGGCCAGCGGCGCCCCGGACGCCTCGGTCCTGGCCGGGTCCAGCTGCTCGTCCCCCCAGCGCACCCGGTGCTCCTCGACCATCAGCCCCAGGCCCCTGCCGTGGTGGACCCACACCTGGCCGGCTTCGGTCTCCCGCTCGGTGAAGCCGTCGGCGGCCAGGTTCCCGGTGATCTCGGCGACCTCGAACGTGCCGTCCCAGTAGCCGTAGGGCGCGGAGAAGTCCACGGTCACCGTGGCCTCGGCGTGCTCCGGGTCCAGGCCGTAGCGCTCGGCCGGGAAGTCCCTGAGGTTGAGCAGCGGGGTGCCGAGCCGGGCGACGAACGCGAACCGGTCCTCGTCCTCGGCGCGCAGCTCGTTGGCCCTGGCCGCGTCCACGTAGGTGAGGCCGGTCGGCGGCGGCGTCTCGTACCGCGCCTCGTCCAGCGCGGCCAGCAGCTCCGCGCCCGGCCCCTCGCCCTCGCGCGCCTGGAGCGTGCAGCCGGTGCCGCCCAGCACCGCGAGCAGGGTGGCCACCGCGGCGCCGGCGTGCCGCCGCCGGGCGCGGCGGCCGGTGGCCTCGGGTCTGACGGTGTCCTGGTCGGCCGGCGCGCCGTCCGCCGGGTGAAGTCGCACTGCTGACATGACCCGGAGCGTAGTACTCCGCATGACCGTCTCATCACCCCGGGTAGTGTCTTCGCCACGGTTGACCGGCTCCCCGGGCCCCCTCGTCGCCCGGCCCCCACGGTCCCGCACGGCCTCGCCACCGCCCACACTCCCGCCCCCGGCTCAGTCGAGGGCCAAGCCGCCCGGTGGCGGTCGTGGGTCGCGACGGACCGCGAGGAGGGTGGTGTCGTCGGTGAGCCGGCCCCCGGTGTGCCGCAGCACCGCCTCCTCGATCAGCCCGACCAGCGCCCGCGGCGCGGTGTCGGTGGCCCGGCCCAGCTCCTCCTCGACCGGCAGGAACTGGTTGGCGCGGTTCCTGGCCTCGCTGACCCCGTCCGTGTACAGCAGCAGCGTCGCCTCGGCGGGGAACGGCACCCGCCGGACCGGCGGCAGCGCCCCGGTCAGTTCGGTCAGCCCCAGCGGGGCGCCGTCCCCCTCCGGGAGCGCCCAGATCCGCTCCGGGGTGACCGCGTAGGGCGCCTCGTGGCCGAAGTTGACCATTTCCAGCCCGCCGGTGTCCCGGGCGGGCAGCCCCACCAGCACCGCGGTGGCGAACCGCTCGCCCCGCTCGCCGAGCAGCGCCATGTAGCGGTTGTGCCGCCGCATCCGGCTCTCCAGCCGTTCCGCCACCACCGCCAGGTCGGCCTCGTAGTAGGCCGCCTCCCGGAAGGCGCTCAGCAGCGCCGCCGCCGCGTCCACCGCGCTGGTGCCCTTCCCCTGCACGTCGCCCAGCAGCACCCGCGGGCCGTACGGGGACGGCTGCACGTCGAAGAAGTCCCCGCCCACCTTGGTCGCCCGTTCCGCCGCCAGGTAGAGGTTGGCCGTCTCCACCCCGCCGATCCGGGACGGGATCGGCCGCAGCACCGCCAGCCGGGTGGCCTGGGCGGCGTCCTCCAGCTGCCGCACCAGGTGGTAGGCGCGCAGCCGCAGGGCGCTGGCCAGCACCGACAGCACGCAGGCCGTGACCACCAGCAGGAAGTCGCTGAGCCCGACCGGGTACCGGTGGTCGAGCGAGTACTCCAGCCACCCCACCGTCACCAGGGTGCCCAGCGCGAAGCCGACCGTGGTCCACACGCCGCAGGTCGCCGCGGCCAGTGCCGGCACCAGCCCCAGCCAGGTGACGATCCGCAGGTGTTCGGGCGCGGTCCAGTCGGCCACCACCAGGCTGGCCAGCAGCACGGACGGCAGCAGCCAGGACACGTTCCACCGCCCGGCCCGGATCGGTGGCTCCAGCACCGGAACGTCGGGGTCGGTGGCCCACCAGCGACGCGGACGGAGCCGGAGTAGACGGTTCACCCTCCCACCATCGGGGATCAGCCCGCCCGTCGCCCGACCGGCACCGCCGAACGGCCCCGGCACCGCCGAACGGCCCCGCCGTCGCCGAACCGGCCCCGCCGTCGCGTGACCGGCCCCGGCACCGCCGACCGGGCGGTGGGCGGCGCGCGGTCCCGGGCGACAATGGCGGCATGACCCTGTTCCGCGACGACGGCATCGTGCTGCGTACCCAGAAGCTGGGTGAGGCAGACCGGATCATCACCCTGCTCACCCGGGGGCACGGCCGGGTGCGGGCGGTGGCGCGCGGGGTGCGCAGGACCAAGTCCAAGTTCGGGGCCCGGCTGGAGCCCTTCAGCCACGTCGACGTCCAGTTCTTCTCCCGGGGCAGCACCCTGGTCGGGCGGAGCCTGCCGCTGTGCACCCAGACCGAGAGCATCGCCCCCTACGGGCGCCCCATCGTCGCCGACTACGGCCGCTACACCGCCGGCACCGCGATGCTGGAGACGGCGGAACGGTTCACCGACCACGAGGGCGAGCCCAACGTCCAGCAGTACCTGCTGCTGGTCGGCGGGCTGCGGACGCTGGCCGCCGGGGAGCACACCCCCGGGCTGGTGCTGGACGCGTTCCTGCTGCGTTCGCTGGCGGTGGGTGGCTACGCGCCCAGCTTCGCCGACTGCGCCCGCTGCGGGCTGCCCGGGCCCAACCGGTTCTTCTCGGTCGCCGCCGGCGGCTCGATATGCGTCGACTGCCGGGTGCCGGGCAGCGTGGTGCCGTCCCCCGAGGCGCTGACGCTGCTCGGCGCGCTGCTCACCGGGGACTGGGCGACGGCCGACGCGACGGAGGCCCGCCATGTCCGGGAGGGCAACGGGCTGGTCTCGGCCTATCTGCACTGGCATCTCGAACGGGGCCTGCGCTCGCTGCGGTTCGTCCGCGAGGCATGACACCCCCGCGGTGCCCGCGCGGCGGGCCCCGCGCGCTGGCCGTGGCCCGTTCACCGGGTTCGATCGCCCGGCGGGGAAGGGATACGCTCCGGACAGGACCGTCCGACCACTGGAGTGCCCCATGAGCCGCCGCGGAATACTGTCCCGGCAGCGTCGCGACTATCGCGTCCCCTTCCCCCACCCGAGCGGGGCCCGCCCGCCCCGGCTCCCGTCCGAGCTGATCCCCCAGCACGTGGCCATCGTGATGGACGGCAACGGCCGTTGGGCGAAGGAGCGCGGGCTGCCGCGCACCGAGGGCCACAAGGTCGGCGAGAGCGTGGTGCTCGACGTGGTCGCCGGCTGCCTGGAGCTGGGCGTCAAGAACCTCTCGCTCTACGCGTTCTCGACCGAGAACTGGAAGCGTTCGCCCGAAGAGGTGCGGTTCCTGATGGCTTTCAACCGGGACGTGATCGCCCGGCGCACCACGGAGCTGAACGAGCTGGGGGTGCGCGTCCGCTGGGCCGGACGCGAGCCCAAGCTGTGGAAGTCCGTGGTCAACAAGCTGAAGTACGCCGAGGAGGTCACCCGCGACAACGACGCGATGACCCTCTACATGTGCGTCAACTACGGCGGCCGGGCCGAGTTGGTGGACGCCACCACCAAGCTCGCCGAGGACGTCCGCGCCGGCCGGCTCTCCCCGGACAAGGTCAGCGAGAAGACCATCGCGCGTTACCTCTACCACCCGGACATGCCGGACGTGGACCTCTTCCTGCGGCCCTCCGGCGAGCAGCGGATCTCCAACTACCTGATCTGGCAGAGCGCCTACGCCGAGATGGTCTACCAGGACGTGCTCTGGCCGGACTTCGACCGCCGCAACCTGTGGGACGCCTGCGTCGAGTACGCCTCCCGGGACCGCCGCTTCGGCGGCGCCATCCCCAACGAGCTGCGCGACGGCGCCCGCTGACCCCCCGCGTTCCCCGCCACCACCCGGCGGCGGGGAACGGCACGGCGGGTGGCGGCGCGGGCGGGGAACGGCACGGCGGGTGGTGCACGGCCGGGTGCGGCCCGGCGGCCGGAGTGGTCCGGCGTCAGCTCCGCCGGCTGGCCGCCGCGCAGTCCCCGCAGGTCCCGAAGACCTCCAGAGTGTGGTCCACGTCCACGAAGCCGTGCTCGCTGGCGATGGCGTCGGCCCAGCGCTCCACGGCCGGGCCCTCGACCTCGACCGCCTTGCCGCAGGAGCGGCAGACCAGATGGTGGTGGTGGTCGCCGGTGCTGCACCGGCGGTAGACGGCCTCGCCGTCGTTGGTGCGCAGCACGTCCACCTCGCCCGCCTCGGCGAGCGACTGAAGGGTGCGGTAGACCGTGGTCAGCCCAACCGAGTCCCCCCGGTGCTTGAGCATGTCGTGCAGCTCCTGCGCGCTGCGGAACTCGTCCACGTCGGCCAGCGCCGCGGCCACCGCCGCCCGCTGCCGAGTCGAGCGTCCGCGAACCGGCGGTTCTGCCGTCCCCACGGGGTACCTCCCTGCCACGTACTTCGCATCCCCTGCCGGCCCAGGGTAGCCCCTCGGCCGGTCGTTCACGGACGCCCGGCCGGCACCGGATCGGCCGGCCGCTCGGCGGCCACCGCTCCCGGGGCCCGTCGCGCCCGCCGTCTGGCCAACGGCAGCGCCAGCACCGAGATCAGCGCGAAGAGGCCGATGGCCAGCAGCACGATGGTGGCGCCCGGCGGCACGTCGGCGTAGTACGAGGTGCTCGTCCCGGCCACCGCGACCAGCACGCCGAAGCCCACCGCCAGCGCGAAGGTCGCCGCGAACCCGCGGCTGATCTGCTGCGCCGCCACCACCGGGATCACCATCAGCGCGCTGACCAGCAGCAGCCCGACCACCCGCATCGCCACCGTGACGGTGGCCGCCGCGGTGATCGCCAGCAGCAGGTTCAGCGTCCGCACCGGCAGCCCGGTCACCCGGGCGAACTCCTCGTCCTGGCAGACCGCGAAGAGCTGCCGCCGCAGCCCGACCGTGACCAGCAGCACCAGCGCGGAGAGCACCATGATCGCGGTGATGTCGGACGGCGAGACGGTGGTCACCGAGCCCCACAGGTACGACGTCAGATTGGCCGTGGAACCGCCGGGCGCCAGGTTGACGATCATCACGCCGCCCGCCATGCCCCCGTAGAAGAGCATCGCCAGCGCCACGTCCCCCCTGGCCCGGCCCGAGGAGCGCAGCAGCTCCATGGCCACCGCGCCGACCGCGGAGACCGCCACCGCCATCCACACCGGGCTCGCGTTGAGCAGGAAGCCCAGCGCCACCCCGGTCAGCGCCACGTGTCCGATGCCGTCGCCCATCAGCGCCTGCCGGCGCTGCACCAGGTAGATCCCGACCGCCGGCGCGGCCAGGCCGATCAGCAGCGCGGAGAGCAGCGCCCGCTGCATGAACGGGTAGTCGAGCAGTTCCAGCACGCCGGAGCCGGCGAGCGTGGTGGCCGTCGTGGTCATCAGAAGATCCCGGTCTGCAGGGTGGGTTCGGCCGACGGCTCCAGCTCGTCCGCCGGGTGGCAGGGGTGGCTGCCCTCCGGCAGCCCGGCCGGGTGCTCCACGGTCCGCTCCACCCGACCGTGGCCGAGCACCACGGCCCGGTCGATCAGCGGGGCCAGCGGCCCCAGCTCGTGCAGCACCAGCAGCACCGAGGCGCCGCTGTCGACCGCGGTCCGCAGCGTCGCGGCCAGCACCTCCTGGCTGGCCAGGTCGACGCCGGCCAGCGGCTCGTCCATCACCAGCAGCTCGGGCTCGGCGGCCAGCGCGCGGGCGATCAGCACCCGCTGGTGCTGCCCGCCGGAGAGCGCGTCGACCGGCTCGCGGGCCAGCTCGGCCAGGCCGACCCGCTCGATCGCCCGGTCCACCGCGGCCCGGTCGGCGCGCCGCAGCGGGCGCAGCCGGCGGCGGGCCAGCCGGCCGGCCGCCACCACCTCCCGCACGGTGGCCGGCACCCCGCCGGCGGCGGTGGAGCGCTGCGGCACGTAGCCGACCCTGGCCCAGTCCGTGAACTTCCGCACCGGCGTGCCGAAGAGCGTCAGCGCGCCGCCGGTCACCGGCACCTGCCCGACCACGGCGCGCACCGTGGTGGACTTGCCGGAGCCGTTGGCGCCGAGCAGCGCCACCACCTCGCCGCGGTGCAGCGACAGCCGGACGCCACGCAGCACGGGACGGCCGCCCAGCTCGGCGGTGACCCCGTCGAGCGCTATGACGGGTTCGGCTTCGCGCTCCATGGCTGGCCTCCGCTTCCTCTTGCCATCCCGGCGCCCGGGGCCCGGGGTGTCCCCGGACCCCCGGGCGCGCGGGGTCTGTCTCTCACGATGCGGCATGCCGCCGGCGTCCGCGCGCGGCGGGCGCCGCCCGGGTCAGCCGCCGAGCGCCGTCTGGAGCGCGGCCAGGTTGGCCCGCATGACCTCCAGGTAGTCAGCGCCGGCGGACTCCTCGGTGATTCCCTCCAGCGGGTCGAGGACCGCGGTCTGGAGCCCCAGGTCGTCGGCGAGGGTGCGCGCGGTCTCGTCGCTGACCAGGGTCTCGAAGAAGATCGTGGTCACCCCGTCGGCCTCGGCGATCTCCCGCAGCTCCCGCATCCTGGCCCCGCTGGGCTCGGACTCCGGGTCGAGGCCGGTGATCGACTCCTCGTGCAGGCCGTAGCGGGCCGCCAGGTAGCCGAAGGCGGAGTGGGTGGTGATGAAGGTGTCGCCCTCGAACTCGGCGAGTCCCTCGGTGAACTCCGCGTCCAGCGCGTCCAGCTCGTTGATCAACTCGGTGGCGTTGGCCTCGAAGTCGGCCATGTGGTCGGGGTCGGCGTTGGTCAGTGCCGCGGCCACGCCCATGGCGAGCTGGCCGTACTTCGCCGGGTCCAGCCAGATGTGCGGGTCGAGCCCGTCGATGTCGTGGTCGTGGCTGTGCCCGTGGTCGTCGTGGCTGTGACCCTCGTCCGCGTGCTCGTCCTCGGCGGCGTGGCCCTCGTCGGCGTGCTCGTCGCCGTGCGCGTTGCCCTCGTCGGCGTGCTCGTCGTCGTGGGTGTTGCCCTCGTCGGCGTGCTCGCCCTCGCCCTCGGCCTCCTCCTCGTGGCTCTCCAGCGAGGTGAAGCCGGTCACGTCGGCGATCTCGCCGGTGGCCGACTGCGCGATCGCCTCGTCCACGGCCGGCTGGAGACCCTGCAGGTAGACCACCACGTCGGCGTCCGCCACCTGAGCGGTCTGCTGGGGGCTGATGTCCAGGTCGTGCGGCTCGACGCCGGGCCCGGTGAGGGTGCTGACCGAGACGTGCTCGCCGCCGATCCGCTCCGCGAGGAAGGCCATCGGGTAGAAGGACGCGACCACGTCCAGCGGGCCGTCCGAGGTGCCGGCGGAGTCGCCCCCGGCCTCGTCGTCGAAGAGGCCGCAGCCGGTCAGCGTGAGCAGACTGGTAGCGGCGAGCGCCGCGGTGGCGGCGGTGGCTATTCGGGGGCGCGCGCGGCGGCGTCGGTCGGTCATGACAGCCATTTTCAGGACAACTGGAAACGATTGTCAAATGGGTCAAGGGTGTGACGAAAAGGATCTTTTCGTGATCGGCGAAGGCCCAGGTCCGGCGATCTTCCGCCGTGAGACCGGAGCGCGGGGCCGATACCCGGCAACCGATTTGTTGTTGCCCCCGTAAGCGCCGGTAACCTGAGGCGATTCCCTGTCTCCCCTCGTCCTGAAGAGAGCACCGTGGCCGCCGACAAGATCGACACTATCGTCAGCCTCAGCAAGCGCCGTGGCTTCGTCTACCCCTGCAGTGAGATCTACGGCGGTCAGCGGGCCGCCTGGGACTACGGCCCCCTGGGCGTGGAGCTGAAGGAGAACATCAAGCGCCAGTGGTGGCGGGCCATGGTCACCTCGCGGGACGACGTGGTGGGGATCGACTCCTCGGTCATCCTGGCCACCGAGGTCTGGGAGGCCTCGGGCCACGTGGCCACGTTCACCGACCCGCTCACCGAGTGCACCTCCTGCCACAAGCGGTTCCGCGCGGACCACCTGGAGGAGGCGTACGAGGCCAAGCACGGCCACCTGCCGGCGTCCGGCCTCGCCGACGTGAACTGCCCCAACTGCGGCAACAAGGGCGCCTTCACCGAGCCCAAGCAGTTCTCCGGCCTGCTCTCCACCCACCTGGGCCCGGCCCAGGACTCGGCCTCCGTGGCCTACCTGCGCCCCGAGACCGCGCAGGGCATCTTCACCAACTTCGCCTCCGTCCAGCAGACCTCGCGCCGCAAGCCGCCGTTCGGCATCGCCCAGATCGGCAAGTCCTTCCGGAACGAGATCACGCCGGGCAACTTCATCTTCCGAACCCGCGAGTTCGAGCAGATGGAGATGGAGTTCTTCGTCAAGCCGGGCGAGGACGAGCAGTGGCACGTCTACTGGATGGAGCAGCGCTACAACTGGTACCGCGACCTCGGCATCTCCGAGGACAACATCCGCTGGTACGAGCACCCCAAGGAGAAGCTCTCCCACTACTCCAAGCGCACGGCGGACATCGAGTACCGCTTCCGCTTCGGTGGCTCCGAGTGGGGTGAGCTGGAGGGTGTGGCCAACCGCACCGACTACGACCTCAACGCGCACTCCAAGGCCTCCGGCCAGGACCTCAGCTACTTCGACCAGGAGGCCGGCGAGCGCTGGACCCCCTACGTCATCGAGCCGGCCGCCGGCGTGGGGCGCGCCATGCTCGCCTTCATGCTGGACGCCTACTGGGAGGACGAGGCCCCCAACGCCAAGGGGAAGATGGAGAAGCGCGCCGTGATGCGCTTCGACCCGAGGCTCGCCCCGGTGAAGGTCGCGGTGCTGCCGCTGTCCCGGAACCCGCAGCTGTCGCCCAAGGCCAAGGAGCTGGCCACGGCGCTCCGCCGGCACTGGAACATCGAGTTCGACGACGCCGGCGCCATCGGCCGCCGCTACCGCCGCCAGGACGAGATCGGCACCCCGTTCTGCGTGACCGTCGACTTCGACACCCTGGAGGACAACGCGGTCACCGTGCGCGAGCGGGACAGCATGAAGCAGGAGCGGGTCTCGCTCGACCAGGTGGAGAGCTACCTCGGCGCCCGCCTGATCGGCTGCTGAGCGCCGGCCACGCCGGCCACGCGGCCCTCGCTTCGCCGACGGCCCGGCCGTCCCGCCGACCTGGCGGGCGGCCGGGCCGTCGGCCCGTGCCGGGGCCTGGGCCGGGCCCGCTGCCTGGCCCAGGCCCCGGGCCGCACAATGGTGGGGTGGTCCCCGGCCGGGCGGCCTTCGGCTGCCCCGGCCGCTGACCGGCTTGCCCCGCTGATCGACCGAGAAGGAACGCTCCGATGCCCCAGCCGTTGCAGATCGGCCCGCACCAGGTGACCCCGCCCGTGGTGCTGGCGCCCATGGCCGGGATCACCAACGCGCCCTTCCGCACCCTCTGCCGGGAGTTCTCCGGCGGCCGCGGCCTGTTCGTCAGCGAGATGATCACCACCAGGGCGCTGGTCGAGCGGAACGCCAAGACCATGCGGCTGGTGCACTTCGACGCCACCGAGAAGCCGCGCTCCCTCCAGCTCTACGGCGTGGACCCGGAGACCGTCGGCCGGGCCGCCCGGATGATCGCCGACGAGGACCTCGCCGACCACATCGACCTCAACTTCGGCTGCCCGGTGCCCAAGGTCACCCGCAAGGGCGGCGGCTCCGCGCTGCCCTACAAGCGGCCGCTGCTGCGCGCCATCCTGCGCGCCGCCGTCGGCAACGCGGGCGGGCTGCCGGTCACCATGAAGATGCGCAAGGGCATCGACGACGACCACCTCACCTACCTGGACGCCGGCCGGATCGCCGTGGACGAGGGCGTCACCGCCATCGCCCTGCACGGCCGCACCGCCGCCCAGCACTACGGCGGCCAGGCCGACTGGTCGGCCATCGCCCGCCTCCGCGAGGCCGTCCCGGAGATCCCGGTGATCGGCAACGGCGACATCTGGTCGGCCGCCGACGCGGTGCGGATGGTGCGCGAGACCGGCTGCGACGGGGTGGTCGTCGGCCGCGGCTGCCTGGGCCGGCCCTGGCTCTTCGGCGACCTGGTCGCCGCCTTCGACGCGCTGGCCACCGGCGCCGAACCGGCCTACGCGCGCCCCTCGTTGCGCGAGGTGGCCGCGGTGATGCTGCGGCACGCCCGGCTGTTGGGCGAGTGGCAGGAGGACGAGGCGCGCGGGGTCATCGACTTCCGCAAGCACGTCGCCTGGTACACCAAGGGCTTCACGGTCGGCTCGGAGCTGCGCCGGGCCCTCGCCGTCGCCGGCTCGCTGGACGAACTGGCCGGCCTGCTCGACCAGTTGGACCTCGACCAGCCGTGGCCAGTGGGCGCCGACGGCCCCCGCGGCCGCACCTCGGGACGCAACCGGGTGACCCTCCCGGACGGCTGGCTGGACGACCCGAACGCGGTCACCCACATCGACGCCGACGCCGAACTCGCCACCTCCGGCGGGTAGTTCCGGGCACAACGCCGCGAAACCCGGTGGTGGACCGGGCCGCCGGCCGGCCATGCTCGACCCATGACCGAGCACGACCCACGGCACGTCCCGACCCGCCAGATCCGGGCGCGCTACACCGAGGAGACCATCACCGTCTACCAGGCCTACGGCCCGCACATCGGCGGCCCGGCCGCCCGCGACGGCCGCTTCCCCGAGCACTGGAAGCGGGAGCGGATGACCTGGATCAAGCCGTCCTTCCGCTGGATGATGTACCGCTGCGGCTGGGGCGAGAAGCCCGGCCAGGAGACCGTGCTGGCCATCGAGATCAGCCGCGCCGGCTTCGCCTGGGCGCTGCGGCACGCCGCGCTCTCCCACTTCGACGCGGCCGTCCACGCCGACCACGACGCCTGGCGCGCGGCCCTGCGCACCGCCCCCACCCGGGTCCAGTGGGACCCCGAACGCGACCTGCGTCTCCAGCCGTTGGACCACCGTTCGCTGCAACTCGGCCTGTCCGGTGAGGCGGTGTCCCGCTACGCCGACGAGTGGCTGGTGGCGATCCGTGACGTCACCCCGCTCGCCCACCGTATCCACGCCCTGGTCCGCGCCGGCGACCTCGACCGGGCCAGCGAGCTGCTGCCCCCCGAACGCCCGTACCCGACGGCCGGGTTGGCGCTGGACCACCTGGTGCCGACGACCCGGGCCGGAGTGGCGTGACCGGCGCCGGTCGGGCGGCCGCTCCCCGGGAGCCCGCCGAGCTGTCCGCGATGTGCGCGCTGGCCGAGCGGTTGTGGCCGAGCCGCTGGCACGCCGGCGAGCTGGTCTGGTTCCGTCTCGTGCCGGGCGGCGAGCCGCCTGGCCACCGCACCGCGTCGTGGGAACGCGACGGGCGCACCGTCGCCTGGGCCTGGCGGCGCCCACCCGCCCGCCTCGACCTGCAGCTCGACCCGGGCCATCCGGAGCTGGCGGCGGACGTGCTGCGCTGGTTCGAGGAGGGCACGGCCGGTCAGCCGCGGCGGGTCACCGTGCTGGCGGGGGAGACCGCGCTGATCGCCACCCTGCGGGCGCGCGGCTACCGCGAGTGTGCCGGCGAGCCGTACTTCGTCCACCTCAGCCGGGGCCTCGCCGACCTGCCGGCGGCCGCCACCCCGGCCGGATACCGGTGCCGTGCCGTGCGCGGCCCGGCCGACGCCGGCCGCCGGGCGGCGCTGCACGCGGCGGCCTTCCCACCCCGCCCGGGCGACGAGCCGATCGGGCCGGACACCTACCGCACCCTCATGCGCGACCACCGCTATCTGGCCGATCTCGACCAGCTGGTGGAGACCGAGGACGGCACCCCGGCGGCCTTCTGCCTGGCCTGGCTCGACCAGACCAACCGGGCCGTGGCCCTGGAGCCGGTCGGCACCGCCCCGGCCCACCGCCGCCGAGGGCTGGCCAGCGTGGCCGTGCTGGCCGCGCTCCACCGGGCGCGCGAGCTGGGCGCGACCACGGCCCGGGTCTGCGCCCGGGGCGACGCGGCGGCCCCGGCCGCCCGTGCCACCTACGAGTCCCTCGGCTTCCGGCCCTTCGCCCGCAACCTCACCTTCCAGTACGACGGTTGACTCCGGGCCGGCGGGTGCCACCGATGACATCTGTCACGCCGCACCGGTGATCCGGCGGCACTGGCCGCGGCACCGGCGGCCCCGGAGAGTGGGGCCCACGACGGCCGGACCAGCCCGGCCGCGCGGAGCCCACGGGAGCGTCCATGGCCGACGGGAAACCCGGTGCCGAACTGATCGTCGAGGACCTGCTGTTGCTGCTGTTCAACCCCGAGTCGGGGTCGATCGCCGGCGAGGGCACCCTCTACTACCCACTCGCCGGCGCGGTGCTGGCCGACCTGGCGCGCGTGGAGCGGATCGAGATCGAGGACCGGGGCGGGCCGCGCGGCCGCCTCGTGCGCGCGGTCGGCACCCCGCCCACCGATCCGCTGCTGCGGCCGGCCTGGGACCGGGCCGCCCGCAAGCCGTGCGCGGTGCCCACCCTGCTGGCCGGGATCGGCCCCCGGCTGCGTGCCCCGGTCCTCGACCGGCTGGTCGACCGGGGCCATCTGCGGCGCGAACGCCGGGCCCGGCTCGGCCTGTTCACCACCACGACGCTGCGCGCCGGCGACACCCCGCGCCGCGCGGCCGTCCTCGGCGAGGTCCGGGCGGCGCTCGTGGACGACCCGCCCCCCGAGCCACGGACCGCCGCCCTCGCCGCGCTGCTCTCGGCGAGCGGCACCCTGCCGACGTTCCACCCGGACATCCCGTGGACCAGCCCCGTGATCACCCGTGCCAAGGCCATCGAACGCGGCGACTGGGGCGCCACGGCCGCCGCCACCGCCGTCACCAGCGCCACGACCGCGGCCATCACCTCCACCCTGGTCGCCGCGGGCGTCATCAGCGGCGAGTGACCCGACCGCCGGTCTCAGCCCACCGGCGCCGCGAAACAGAGCCCCTCGGCCGTCAGCCCGTCGCCGTAGGGGGGCTCGACACGGCCGTGACACCCGGATCGACCTCACCCACGCCCCCGGCCAGCGGCACCGCGCCACCTACGCCACCGCGCACCTGCTCCGCACCATGGCCGCGCGCTACGGCAGTCGGGACGCGCTCCGCGCCGCCGCCGTGCCGCCGGGGCTCCCCGGGGAGCCCCGTGTCGAGGACGCCCCCGGGCTGTGGTGAGTCGGCCCGGGGGCGGGGGCCCCGTCGGGCTCAGTCGGCGAGGGCGGTCAGCAGCGCGAAGGGGGCCGCCGCCGCCCAGGACTGGGGGGAGCAGGCGTGGGGGTAGGGCACCGGCTCGGGGTGGTCGGCGCGGGCGTAGCCGGTGATGACCTCCGGCATCCGGTAGTCGTGCGCGGCGGCCAGCGCCAGTAGCCCGTCGGCGAGGGCGCCGGCTCGCGGCCGGTGGCCGGCGCGGGCCAGGCCGAGGGCCGCGACGGCGCTGTCGTGCGGCCAGACACCGCCCCGGTGGTAGGAGAGCGGGTGGTAGGCGTCCTGTCCGGCGGCGAGCGTGCGCAGGCCCCAGCCGGAGAAGAACTCCGGGGCCAGCAGCCGTTCGGCGACCGCGTCGGCCCGGGGCTGGTCCAGGACGCCGGTCCACAGCAGGTGTCCGGCGTCCGAGCCGAGGGTGGGCACTTGCCGGCCGTCGCCGTCCAGCGCCAGCGCCGTGAAGCCCTCGGCCGGCAGCCAGAAGTCGGACAGAAAACGTTCCCGCAACGCGTCGGCGGCGCCGGTCAGTTGGTCGGCGTAGTCGGGGTCGGCCCAGACGGCGCGGGCCAGTTCGGCGGTGTGGGTCAGCGCCGCGTAGGCGTAGCCCTGCGGGGCGGCGGCGACGATGGCGCCGCGCGCCGGGGTGCCGTCGGGGAAGCAGATCGCGCCGGGGGAGTCCTTCCAGCTCTGGTTGGCCAGTCCGCCCTCGTCCGCGCGGTAGCGCAGGTAGCCGTGGTCGGCGAGCCCGCCGTGGTCGAACATCCAGGAGACGGCGGCCCGGGCGGCGCGCTCCAGCCGGTGGGCGAGCTTGTCGTCGCGGGTGCGTTCGGCGTGCGCGCCGAGCAGCACGAGGAACAGCGGGGTGGCGTCCACCGAGCCGAAGTAGCGGCCGTAGGGGACCTGCTGGAAGTGGGCCAACTCGCCGTGCCGGACCTCGTGGACGATCTTGCCCGGCTGGGCGATGCGCTCCGGCACCTCCTCGGTGGCCTGGGTGGCGGCCAGCGCCAGCAGCGTGTCGTGCCCCAGCTCGGGGTGGCTGTCCAGGGTCAGCAGCGAGGTGAGCAGCGCGTGCCGGCCCAGCAGGGTGAGGAACCACGGCACCCCGGCGGCCGGCACCCGCAGTGCCTCCCCCTCGGGGCCGGTCATGGGCAGTCGCAGCGCCGCCAGGTCGGCGTCGCCCTGGGCGCAGGCCCGCGCCAACTCGGCGTGCTCCGGGGCGAACCGACGGGCCGGCTGGGCGCCGGCCGGCTCCTCGGCGGCCGGCGCCGGCGCGCCATGCGGGTGGGCGGCCACCCGCAGCCGCAGCGTGGTCGAGCCGTGCGCCGGCAGCGTCAGCCGCCAGCACAGCCGGCGGGCGCCGCTGCCGGTCTCCTCGACGGCGTCCGGGGCCGGCTCGGCGGTCACCACCGTCCGCGCGTGCCACTCCCGTCGCCGGTAGCCGAACTCGATGCCGTCCGGCAGCTTCTCCCGGGTGCGGACGGCGTGCGGCTTCTGGTACCAGCGGTGGTCGTCGCGCAGCTCGAACTGGTCGGCGAAGTCGACGTCCACGGTGAGCGCCAGCAGCACCTCGATGGGCTGCGGGCCGTTCCCGTTGACCCGGATGTGGTCGAGGAACTCTCCCTGCCGCACGGCCTGTTCGCGGAAGACGGTGAAGGCGGGGGCGTCCGCCCGGCCGCCCGGCTGGGTCAGCACGGAGCCGGCGCGGTCGGCGGCCGGCCCGGTCGGCGTCGGCACCAGCACCGTCGGCGTGCCGCCGTCCACGGTGAGCTGCCAGCGGCTGAGGTGCCGGGCGTCCCGGGCGAACAGCCCGTCGGGGCTGACGCCCCGCTCACCGGTGATGTCACCGCCCTCGCCCACGGCCGCGAAGGTGCCGTCCCGGACGAGCAGACAGTGGTGCGTCGGGGTCACCGTGACTCCTTTGGGTCCATATGAACTTGGCAAGACGTGGCAAGACGTGACAGGACGTGGCGGGGGGCGTGGTGGGACGTCGCGGGGCGTCGCCCGGGGGCGGGCCGGGGCTCAGTCCAGCGCGGCGGGGACCAGTGCCGCCGGCCGGTACGCCGGCAGCTCGCCGCCGGCCGGCGGCGGCGGGTCGGCCAGCAGGTCGACGGTGACGGCGGCCGTCCAGCTGAAGTCCCGGGTGCCCCGGGCCTCTCCGGAGAACGGGTCCACGTACTCCGCGTACCCCGAACTGGCGGCCAGCCGCGTGAGGTTGGCCCGCAGCTCGTTGGCCAGCGCCAGCTCGCCGTGGCGCCGCAGGCCCCGCTCGATCAGCCAGTTCACGTTGAACCAGGCGGGGCCGCGCCAGTAGCGGGCCGGGTCGAAGCAGGGGCCGGTCAGGTCGTAGCTGGGCACCATCCGGGTCCGCTCGCCGAGGCCGAATCGCGGCCCGGTGACCGTGGCCACCAGCGCCCGCACCGTCTCCGCCGGCAGGTCGGGCAGCACCAGCGGGATCAGCCCGGCCGCGCTGTGCTCCGGGATGGGCTCGCCGGCGATCACGTCGTGACTGAGGAAGAGCCCTGACTCGGCGTGCCACAGCCGCTTCACCAGCGCCGTCGTCAGTGCCTCGGCCCGCACCAGGTGGTCGCTCGGGTCCCGCCCCAGTGCCCCGGCGATGTCGGCCAGGGCGTGCTCGGAGAGCGCCAGCAGCGCGTTGACCGCCGGGTCCTCCACGGCGAACGGGTGCCCGCAGGTGTCGTCCCGGTAGCCGTGGTCGCGGTAGTGCTCGGCCAGCCGCACGTAGCGGCCGTAGTCCAGGTCGGTCGGCCGGTCGGCGCGCCGCCCGTGGTCCAGGTCGGCGCGGTGGAAGGTGTCGCTGCCGACCGGCTCGATCCGGGACAGCGGCGGGTCCCAGCACGGGCTGTTGTCCATCCCCGACTCCCAGGGGTGGACGATCGACGCGAGCCCCCGCCCACCCAGGTCGCGCGCCTCGGTCAGGTAGCGCTGCCAGGCCACCAGCCGCGGGTAGACCCGGCGCAGGAAGCCGCGCCGCGCGGACGCGGCCGGGTCGGCCCGGTGCACCAGCCAGGCGGCCAGCGCGTGCACCGGCGGCTGCACCAGCCCCGAGGTCTCCCGGCCGGCCGGCGCCCCCACGGCCGCGCCCGCCGTCGACGAGCGCCAGAAGTCCGGGCTGGGGAAGTAGGCGGTCAGCGGCACCTCGGGATTGAACACGATGTGCGGCACCCGGCCGTCGTCCCACTGCGCGGCCAGCAGCGTCTCCAGCTCCCGCTGCGCGCGCACCGGCCACAGGTGGCGCAGCCCGACGGCGATGAACGCCGAGTCCCAGCTCCACTGGTGCGGGTAGAGCGAGCGGGACGGGACGGTGGAGGCGCCCACCCAGTTCCCCGTGAGTACGCGGCGCGCTCCGTTGTATGCGGTGGTGTGCGGACTGGTGGCCTGATCAGCGCGATCCACGTGATCTCCGAAGGACGGTGGCGCCGGCGTCGGGGGAGCGCGCGGGCGCGGTGTTTTGTCGAAGGAACCGTAGAGTTACGTCTACTTAACACGCAAAAGTACAGCTGTAATATCGACTTCACAAGCTCCAGGGGGTGAGATCTCCACCCCAGGGGAAGGCAGCGGGCATGAACCAGTCGAGCGCGGGGCACCTCCTGCGGCTGATCCGTACCGGTCGGGCCAGCACGCGGGGAGAGCTGCAACGCGTCACGGGTCTCTCCCGTTCCACCGTCGGCGGCCGGCTGGACCAGCTCTTCCGCGCCGGCTGGGTGAAGGAGAGCGCGGGCGACCCGGTGGAGGCCCCCACCGGCGGGCGCCCCGCCGTCCGGCTCCGTTTCGACACCTCGCACGCCGTGGTGCTCTGCGCCGACCTGGAGACCCGGCACGCCCGCGCCGCCGTGCTGGACCTCGGTGGCACCGTCCTCGCCGAGCACTCCGGGGAGCTGCTGGTCAGCCGGGGTCCGGACGAGGTCCTGGACCGGCTCGGGCAGTGGTTCGCGCTGCTGCTGGAGAAGGCGGGCGTCGGCGTGGACGCGGTCTGCGGCGTCGGCCTGGCCGTGCCCGGCCCGGTGGACGCCTCGCTCGGCCAGGTGGTGCAGCCGCCGATCATGCCCGGCTGGGACCGCTACCCGATCGTGGAGCGAATGCGGCACGCCCTCGCCGCCCAGGTGGGGCCGGCGGGCGCGGCGACACCGGTGCTGGTGGAGAACGACGCCAACCTGATGGCCTACGCCGAGCAGCGCCACGGCTTTCCCGACTGCTCGGCGTTTCTGCTGGTCAAGGTCTCCACCGGGATCGGCGCCGGGGTGGTGGTGGACGGCGAGATGTACCGCGGCTTCGACGGCGCGGCCGGCGACATCGGCCATATAAGGCTGAGCGACCACCCGCGGGCGCTCTGCCGCTGCGGCTCCTACGG
The DNA here is from genome assembly GCF_031845445.1 of Streptomyces chisholmiae. Taxonomy (NCBI): domain Bacteria; kingdom Bacillati; phylum Actinomycetota; class Actinomycetes; order Kitasatosporales; family Streptomycetaceae; genus Streptomyces; species Streptomyces chisholmiae. Next base: position 17,971 of record NZ_JAVREO010000036.1, read on the forward strand.
CTGCCTGGCGGCGGTGGCCAGCGGCCGGGCCCTCGCCGAGCAGCTCACCGCCGCCGGCGTGCCCACCGCCTCGGGCTCCGGGGTGCGGGACCAGCTCACCATCGGCCAGCCGGACGCGGTCCGACTGGCGCGGGAGGCCGGCCGGCTGGTCGGCGGGGTGCTCGCCACCGTGGTCACCCTGCTCAACCCGGGGGTGCTGATGGTCGCCGGCGACCTGGCCGGGCCGTCCTTCCTGACCGGCATCAGGGAACTGCTCTACCAGCGGGCGATGCCCAGGACCACGGCCTATCTCCAGGTGGTCACCTCGCGGCTCGGCGAGCACGCGGGGCTGACCGGCGCGGCGGCCATGGTCGTCGAGTCCCTCTACGCCCCGGACCGCGCGGACCAGCGGCTCAACGAGCTGTCCTGACCGGCCCGTTCGCCCCGCGGGGGGCGCAACGGGCATCCGGGCTGGCGTGGTTGGTGGTGAAATGCGGCTTCTGCTCGCGTGATGCCCGCCACGTCTGATGGTGAACACGCTCAGATGAGCAGTATTCGGGGTAGCCTCCCGCTGTCAGGGCAGACACCCTCCCGCCGCCCCTCCCTTCCGGGCGACGGGAAACGTCGTGGCCCGCCGTCACACCTCAACCCTCAGCGGCGGCGGGCTGGGACGGACGACGGGCCGGTGCGGCTCCGGTGCTCAGGGCTCCCGGTCAGTACGCGCTGTCGACGTTGTCCATGGAGCCGTAGCGGTCGGCCGCGTAGTTGCAGGCGGCGACGATGTTGGCGACGGGGTCGTAGATGTTCTCGCTGGTGCCCTCGACGTGGTAGGCCTCGA
>NZ_JAVREO010000037.1:0-17543 GCF_031845445.1 Streptomyces chisholmiae
CGGCGGCCGTGGCGGGCGCCCCCCCCGGGGGGGGGGGGCGCCCGACCCGCGCGCTCACTCCTCGGTCGGGGCCGAGGCCGCGCCGGACGCCGTCTTGGCCGTCTTCTTGGCGGTGCTCTTCTTGGTCGCCGTCTTCTTGGCGACGGTCTTCTTGGCGGTGGTCTTCTTCGCCGCCGACTTCTTCGCCGGGGCGCTCTTGGCCGCCTTCTTCGTGGTGCTCTTCTTGGCGGTGGCCTTGGCCGTCGTCTTCTTGGCCGTGGCCTTGGTGGCGGTCTTGGTCGCCGTCTTCCGGGCGGCCGTCTTCCGGGCCGGCGCGGGAGCCTCCTCGGGCTCCTCCGCCTGCTCGGGCTCCTCGGCGACCACCGGCTCCGGCTCCTCGGCCTTCGCCGGCTCGCCGGTCACCACGGTCACCACCGCCTCCTCGGCGCCCTCGGGGGCGCCGGCGGCCCGACGGGCGACCCGCCGCCTGACCGGCGCCGGCTCGGCGGCCGGCTGCTCGGCGACCGGCTCGGCCGCCGCCGGCTCCGCCGCCTCGGCGGCCGGCGCGTGCGCGACCACCAGCACCGCCGGCTCGGCGGTGGCACGCGGCGTGCCCGCCGGCACGGTCACCTTGCGGCTGCCCCGCCGGCGCGCCGGCCGGGGCTCCTCGACAGCCACCGGCTCGGGCTCGGGGGCCGGCTCCGGGGCCGCCTCGGCCTCGGGCTCCGGCGCGGTCACGACCGTGACCACGCCCTCCTCCGCGACCTTGGGCGGCCCGGCCGGGGCGCTCACCTTGCGGGTGGCCCGCCGACGGCGGCGCCCCCCGGTCGGCTCGGCCGCCGGCTCGGCGGTCTCCGCCGGCACGGCCGGCTCGATCTCCTCGACCGGCTCCGGCTCGGCGACCACCTCGGCGGTCTCCGCCGGCACCAGCGGCTCCACCGGCTCGGAACCGGCCGGCTCCGGCGCCTCGGTCACGCCCACCGGCTCCGGCACCTCGACCGTCTCGGGCGCGTTGCCGCCCTTGCCGCGCCGCCGGCTCTTCTTGCCGCCGCCACCGCCGACCAGGTGCGCCTGTTCCATGTGGACGATCACGCCGCGCCCGTTGCAGTGCACGCAGGACTCGGAGAACGACTCCAGCAGGCCCTGGCCGACCCGCTTGCGGGTCATCTGCACCAGGCCGAGCGAGGTGACCTCGGCGACCTGGTGCTTGGTCCGGTCCCGGCCCAGGCACTCCAGCAGCCGGCGCAGCACCAGGTCCCGGTTGGACTCCAGCACCATGTCGATGAAGTCGATGACGATGATCCCGCCGAGGTCGCGCAGCCGCAGCTGACGCACGATTTCCTCGGCCGCCTCCAGGTTGTTCCTGGTGACCGTCTCCTCCAGGTTGCCGCCCTGGCCGGTGAACCGCCCGGTGTTGACGTCGACGACGACCATCGCCTCGGTCCGGTCGATCACCAGCGAGCCGCCGCTCGGCAGCCAGACCTTCCGGTCCAGCGCCTTCATCAGCTGCTCGTCGATCCGGTAGGTGGCGAAGACGTCGACCTCGGAGGTCCAGCGCTGCAGCCGGTCCGCCAGGTCGGGCGCCACGTGCGAGACATAGCCGTGGATGGTCTCCCAGGCCGCGTCGCCACTGACGATGACCTTGGAGAAGTCCTCGTTGAAGATGTCCCTGACCACCCGGACGGTCATGTCCGGCTCGCCGTAGAGCAGGGTGGGCGCGTTGCCCTTCTTGCTCTTCTTCTGGATCTCCGTCCACTGCGCCTGGAGGCGCTCGACGTCCCGGGTCAGCTCCTCCTCGGTGGCGCCCTCGGCGGCGGTGCGCACGATGACGCCCGCGTCGTCCGGGACGATCTTCTTCAGGATCTGCTTCAGCCGGGACCGCTCGGTGTCGGGCAGCTTGCGGCTGATCCCGGTCATCGAGCCCTCGGGGACGTACACCAGGTACCGGCCGGGCAGCGAGATCTGGCTGGTCAGCCGGGCGCCCTTGTGCCCGATCGGGTCCTTGGTGACCTGCACCAGCACCGGCTGGCCCGACTTGAGCGCGGTCTCGATCCGGCGCGGGCCGTGGCCGAGGCCCAGCGCGTCGAAGTTGACCTCGCCGGCGTAGAGCACCGCGTTCCGGCCCTTGCCGATGTCGACGAAGGCGGCCTCCATCGAGGGCAGCACGTTCTGCACCTTGCCCAGGTACACGTTGCCCACGTAGGAGGAGGACTGCTCCTTGTTGACGAAGTGCTCGACGAGGACGTTGTCCTCCAGCACCCCGATCTGGGTCCGCTCGCCCTGCTGGCGGACGACCATCACCCGCTCCACCGACTCCCGGCGGGCCAGGAACTCGGCCTCGGTGATGATCGGCGCGCGGCGGCGGCCCTGCTCGCGCCCCTCGCGGCGGCGCTGCTTCTTGGCCTCCAGCCGGGTCGAGCCCTTGATGGACTGCACCCCGTCGGCGGCCTCCACGCCCTCGTCCCGCTTGCGGCGCGGCTCGCGCACCTTGACGACGGTGCGCTCCGGGTCGTCCCCGGCCGCCGCCTCGCCCGCGTCGCCGCTGCGCCGGCGCCGCCGCCGACGCCGGCGGGACGAGCCGCCGCCCTGCTCGGCCTCGTCGGCCTCCGCCTCGGCGGCCGACTCCTCGTCGGCCTCCTCCGGCTCGGCCGCCGGCTCCTCGGCCGGCCGCTCGTCGTCGGGCCGCTCGCCCTTGGCCGGCTCGGCCGCTGGCCGCTCGGCCGCTGGCCGCTCGTCGGCCTCGCCGGCGGCGGCCTCCGCGGCCCGCTCGGCCAGCTCGCCCCGGCGGCGGCGCCGGCCGCCCCGGCGGCGCCGGCGGGCCGGGCGGTCCCGGCCGCCGTCGTCGGCGGCCTCGTCGTCGCCGGCCTCGGGCTCGACCTCGGCCGGCTCGGCCGCGGTCTCCTCGGTCAGCTCCTCGTCCTCGTCCAGCTCCTCGTCGAGGTCCAGATCGGCGTACCGGAACGGCGCCTCGGCGGCGGCCCGCTGCGGGGTCTGGAACATCGGGGCCTGGAAGACCGGCGCCTGGAAGACCACGGCGGGCGCCGCCGGCCGCTCCCGGGCGGCGCGCGGCTCGGCCGCGGCCGGCTCGGCGTCGGCCTTGCCGTCGCGGCGGCGCCGGCGCGGCGCGGCCTCGACGACCTCGGGGGCGTCCTTGGCCTCGGCCGCCGGCTCGGCGGTCACCTCGGCCGCCGGCTCGCCGCCGGCGGCGGCGGGCTCGGCCGCGGCCAGCGCGGTCGCCTCGGCGGCGGCGTCGTCAGCGGACTTGACGGCCTTGACCGTCTTGGCCGCCCTGGTGCTCCGCCGGCGGCCGGCCCTGGCCGGCGCGTCGGCCTCGGCGGTCGGCTCGGCCTCGGGGGTGACGCTGGCCGGGGCCGGCTCGCCGGCCAGGGTGGCCTCGGCGGCGGCGTCCTCGGCCGGGGCGTCGGCCTGCGCGGCCTTGGTCGCACGGCGGCGGCGCACCGGCTGCTGGTCGGGCTCGCTGGCCGGGCGGGTGGCCCGGCGCCGACGGCGCGGCGCCGGCTCGCTGGTCTCGGCGACGTCGGTCAGCTCGGCCACCTCGGGCGGCGCCGGCGACTCGGTCGCGGTGTCGGCCCGGGCTTCGGCCGGCTCGGCCGGCGCCTGCTCGACCGGCCGGGGCTCGGATGCGGGCCGGGTCGCGCGGCGCCGACGGCGCGGCGGCGCCGGCTCGTCGGTGGCGGTGGCCGGGGTCGGCTCGGTGGCGGTGGCCGGGGTCGGCTCGGTGGCGGTGGCCGGGGTCGGCTCGGTGGGCTGGGACGGCGCCGGCTCGGAGTGGCTCGGCGCGCTGATCGTGGTCTCGGCCGCCGCGGTGTCCGCGGCGGTGGCCGGCGGGCCGGCCGGGCGGCTGGCCGCGCGGCGGCGCCGCCGGGGCGGCAGGGTGTCGCTCGGGGTGTCGTGGTTCTCGGTGCTCTCCGCGGCATCGGGATGCGCGGAATCAGGTCGCTGGTGCATTGCGGGCGGTTCTCCCGTCACGCTCCCGGGCACCCCACCCAGTCACGGCGGGCGCCGCTCGGGAGCTGTCGTGTCGCTCGCCGGTTCCGGGCTATCCAGGCCCGGCTACGGCGAAAGTCTGCTGGTCGAATGCGCCGGCCGGAACTGCTTGGGCCCGAGTGGCTCCCTGGCCCCAAACGGTTCGACGGCGCTACGACGGCGTCACTGTCCGGTGGCTCCCGGCGCCGCCGCGGGTGGCTGCCCACCAGCCGTGGCAAAAGCGGCGTGGGCGGCGTCGCGGTCGGGCGCGAACGGGTCGAGCACCGTGCCGGTCTCCTCATCGAGCGGCCCCTGCGCCAGCCTGGTCACCTCAACGGGGACCGGCGGCGCCAGGTCGGCCACAGCGCGGAGACCGGACAGGACATCGTCGGGTCGTACGGCGGGGGTGAGATGCCGCACTACCAGCCGCAGTATCGCACAGGGAGCTGAGCTGGGCCCATCGGACCCGCCCTCGGCGATCTCCAGCGCGACTACCGCGGCTCTGGCATCGAAGTCACGCATACCCTTTTTGGTCTGCCGTCGAACCACGATCTCGTCAACGGCCAGAAATGCCCCCACCGCGCGGCCGGCCTCGGCCGGGGTGACGCCGGGGAGGCGGAGCCGCCACTCGGAGGCGGCGAGCCGGTCGGCGAAGTCGCCGGTGGCGGCCTCGACCGCGTCCACCAGGTCGAGCCCGGTGGGCAGTGAGGCGTCGAGCCGGGCCCGCAGCTCGGCCGGGTCCCGGTGGGCGGCGAGCCCGATCTCCAGGTACTCCGCCTCGCTGGCCGTGCCGGTGGGCGCGGCGTTGGCGTAGGAGACCCGGGGATGGGGGGTGAACCCGGCCGAGTACGCCATCGGCACCTCTGACCTGCGCAGCGCCCGCTCGAAGGCCCGCTGGAAGTCGCGGTGGCTGGTGAACCGCAGGCGGCCGCGCTTGGTGTACCGCAGCCGCACGCGCTGCACCACGGGTGCCGGCGGCGGGCCTACGGGCTGTCGCTTGCCCAGTTGTCCTCAGTCCCTCGGTCGTCGAGACCGCGCGGCCCGCTGCCTGCGGCGCGCGGCCGGGTGGCCGTGTCGCGGGGGCGCCGCGGGTTGCGGTGGGGCCCTGCCCCACCCTACGCCGGGGAGGTGGCGATCCAGTAGCGGAGCTTGTCGCCGCGCTTGTCCTCGAAGACCCCGCCGTTGGCCTCGATGACCTTGCGGGACGGCACGTTGTCGGCGTCGCAGGTGACCAGCACCGGGTCGAAGCCGAGGCCCCAGGCGTGGGGCAGGGCGGCGCGCAGCATGGCGCGGCCGTGGCCGCGGTCGCGTGCGGTGGGTCTGATGTCGTAGCCGATGGTGCCGCCCCACTCCATCAGCCGGGGGGTTAACCGGTGCCGGATGGTGAGCCGGCCCAGCCAGGTCTCGCCCTCGACCCACCACAGGGTGGTCGTCGGGACCATGCCGGCCGGGCGCTGGGTCTCCATCCGGGCGTCGGCGGCGAGGGCCTGGACGTAGGCGTCGAAGCCGGCCGGATCGCGCCAGCGGCTCCCCCACTGGGCGATCTGGGTGCCGAGCATGGTGTCGTCCGATGCGCCGCCGCGGCCCTCGGCCTGGAACTCCCGGACGGCTTCGAGAAACGTGTTCCGCAGCGCGCTGCGGGGTGTGATCAAGGTGGGCACCGGACCATCCTGCGTGCCGGTGGGACCCACGGCAACAGCGCCTCGGGGGGCGCCGCGCGGGCCGGCCGCGGCACGGTCGGTCCCGGCGACGCCACGTTCAGCGACGGTTTCCGGCCATCCGGGGCAGGTCAGCCGAGGTCCCAGCGGGTCTGCGTGTACGGGTCCTTGGCGAAGCCGAAGACCCGGTCCGGAGTGATCTCGAAGAGCAGTGCCGCGCCGCCCTCGGCGTGTTCCAGCACTCCGTCGCCGGGCTGGAAGGCCCAGTCCTGGCCGTACTTGGTGGCGTAGTCGGTGGCCAGCCGGCCCAGCAGGGGCTGGTCGGTGACCCGCCGGGCGGTGCCCTCGACGGTGATGTCCAGGCCGGCGGACAGTCGGTTGGTGCCGGTGGTGAGGACGACGGCGGGGTTCTCGGCGAGGTTGCGGGCCTTGCGTTCGGTGGCGCCGGTGGTGACGTAGGCGCGGTCGTCCCGCCAGATGGCCAGCAGCGGGGTGACGTGCGGGCGCCCGTCGGGCCTGACGGTGGACAGCCAGTAGATCTCGGCGCTCTCCAGCAGGGCGACGGCGGCCGCCCAGGGGGTGGCGGCGGCGCCGGGCTCGCTGAAGCCGGTGTGGAGGGTGCCGGTGGGCTCGGTCATGGCGGGTGGTCCCTTCGGAGGTCGGGTGGTTCTCCGGTGGGACTCGGCCGGCCGCGGGAACTCATCGGCACGGCGCCGCCCCGCGCCCCTGGTGGGGGCACGGGACGGCGCGCGGTGGGGGATGGTCCGGGGCTGGCGTGGTGGGGGCCCCGGGGTGACGCTGCCGGTCAGCCGGTGTGGCTGGCCGACGACTGGGGCGGGACGGTGAGCGTGGTGCCGTCGGAGAAGGTCACGGTCCGCTCGCTGTCGCCGTGGTTGTGCGCGGTGTAGGTGGTGGTGGTGCCGTCGGAGAAGGCGGCGGCGGTCGGGCTGTCGGCGGTCACCGTCGGGTCCGGGGCGCCGACCGCGTCGAGGGTGTACAGCCAGTGGTAGACGTGCGCCCAGGACTCGCCGGCCTCCGGCTCGTAGGTGCCGCCGCCGTCACTCTCGTAGGCGGCGCGGGCGGCCGCCGGGTCGGCCAGGGCCTGGAACTCCCACAGGATCTCCTTCCACTCCACGGGCGGGCCGCCGTTCTCCGCGACCAGCTCGGCCAGGTTGCGGAGGATGGCGTCCTTGTCGCGGGCCAGGTGGAGCGAGCCGCCGGTCACCGGGAGGACGTTGATGCCGTGGATCTCCTCCGGGTTGTCGGTCCACCAGGTGCTGTGCGCGGCGCCGTTGCCCCACACCATGCCGACGGTGTTGTGCTGGTAGTCGGCGGGGAAGTTCTGCTCGTCGCCGTCGAACCAGTACTGCCGGATGGCCTCGGACTCGGTGGTGAGCAGGTAGACGCCGAGGTCGCGCAGCTCGGTGTCGCCGGTGGCCGAGCCCCACAGCACCAGGCCGGCGCTGAGGTTGACGGACTCGGAGGACGACTCCTGGTTGTTGCCGGCCTCGAAGCCCTGGTGGCCGGCGGCCCAGCTGTGGCCGGCGTACACGTCGAAGCCGCGCAGGAACGGGTAGCGCTCGTCGTCCCTGGCGGGGTTGGCGGCGTCCCCGATCAGCTCGTTGACCATGCCGCCCCAGGCCGAGTCGGCGGCCCACGCCGGGTCGTACTGGGCGACGACGGCCGCGGCGTAGACGAAGTAGGAGTAGTGGAAGTGGTGGTCGTTCAGCTCCTGGTCGCTGCCGTAGGAGGCGGGGTAGCCGGTGAGGGTGCGCCACTCGGCGTCGTAGGCGAACTCGGCGGCGCCGCCGGCGGTGAACCACTCCTCGAAGCCGGCCCGGAGCGCGTCGAGCAGGGCGTCCCTGGCGGCGGTCTCGCCGATCTGGTCGGCGATGCCGACGACCTGGGCGAGGCGGCCGAACTCCTTGCCGCTCCAGTAGGTGTCGCCGAAGCCGATCTCGGCGTCGGCCGCCACCTCGTTGACGAAGGTGGCGAGCCGCGCCTGGTCGGGCCCGTCGCTGGCGGGCAGCGTCGGCAGCACGCCGGTGACGTCCTGGGTGGTGGTGAACGCGGCGCCGTCGCGGACCCGCATCTCGCCGCGGGGCGAGACGTAGCCGTGCTCGGTCAGCTCGTCGGTGGTGTGCTGCCACTGGTGCGGGTAGAGCGCCTGGACGGTGCCGGTCTCGGTGCCCTCGCGTGCCTCGGTCTCCAGCGTGTAGGTGGCGCTGACCTGGCCGGCCGTCTCGTCATAGGTCCAGTCCACGGTGGAGCCGGTGACGAAGCTGTAGGCGTACTGGGCGTACAGGTCGAGCGCGGACCGGTCGGGCAGCACGGCGACCGAGTAGTAGTCCTGGCCGCCGAGGTCGGAGCTGATGGTGTCGCCGGAGACGGTCCAGTCGCTGCCGCTGGGCGCGAAGAGCGCGTAGTCGCGGCCGTTGACGGTGACGCCGAGGGTGGCGCCCTCGTCGGCGAACACCTCGGGGGTGTTGCCGGCGGCGATCTCGGCGCCGGCGCCGGTGCCCTCGGCGTAGACGAACGGGCTGCCGTGGCCGATGGTGGCGCGGAAGGTCCGGTCGCCGTCCGCCCAGTAGGGGGTGACGGTCCAGTCGGACCAGCCGTCGGCCTTGGTGTCGGGCGAGTCGAGGCCGGCGAGGCCGAGCGTCAGGTCGGCGGCGTGGTGGTAGTGGTAGGCGACGCCGGCCACGGTGGGCTCGGTCTGGTAGCCGACCTCCAGGCCCTCGGCCACCGCGCGGTAGCTGAGCGGGTGGCCGTACATGGGCTGGGAGTGCGGGATGTCCGCGTACCGCTTGAAGACCAGGGACGACCACCAGTCGTTGGTGGGCACCGGCTGGTCGGCGACGGCTTCGGTCACCTGGGGCAGGACGGGGTTGCCCGCGGAGTCGGAGGGGCCGACGGCGCCGGGGGGCCTGGTGTCCGAGTAGCTGCCGCTGCCGACCGGGATCTCGGCGGCGTTGGCTGAGCCCGGGACCAGGGAGGCTCCGGCGACGGCGACGGCCGTGGCGGTGAGCGCCAGGACGAGGCGTCGGGGGTGGGTGGGTGGCCGCATGGAAGTCGTACCTCGCAACCGGTGGGGGGAGACGGGCGGTTGAGAGCGCTCTCTTGACGCGGTCGAACCTAGGGACCGGCAAAATCCGTGTCAATAAGTCGCGCCGGAACCGGCACAGGTCCGGAACCGGCGACGGGGGGTTTCGGGCCCGGCGGGCGGGGGGCCGGGCCGGGTGGGCGGGGGTCCGGGCGCGGCCGGCCGGACCCCCGGCCGGGCGGCTAGCCGCGCGGCTCGTCGAGCGCGGCGGCCAACGCCCGCCCGATCAGCGCCACCGTCTCCTCGTCGCGCAGCATCGCGGCGTGCGGCGACGGCGTGGGCACGGTGCGGATGGCGCCCTCGACGTGCGGCAGCCAGCGGTCGGCGGAGAAGTCCTCGGCCCGCTCGCCCGCGACCCGCACCGAGGTGAACAGCAGCAGGTCGCCGGCGAGCCGGTCCGGCACGAAGTCCCGCATCAGCAGCAGGTTGTTGACGAACACGTCGACCCGCCGCCGGGCCTCCTCCGGGGGCAGCGCCCGGGCGGCCGCCCGCTGGCCGTCCGCCTCGGTCAGGTAGCGGGTGAAGATCTCCGCCGGGTCCCCGCCGGCCAGTTCCTCGTCGCTGACCTGGATGCCGGCCGCGCGCAGCGTGGAGGCCAGCAACTGGGCCCGGGTGCGCGACGGTTGGCCCGTGTCGTTGGGGTAGCCGTCCACCAGGGCCAGCAACTCGACGTCGTCGCCTTCCTCTTGCGCCAGGGTGGCCACCGCGTGCGCCAACTGGCCGCCGAAGGACCAGCCCAGGATGCGGTAGGGCCCCGCCGGCTGTACCTCCCGGATGCGGGCCAGGCAGCTGGCCGCCAACTCCCGCATGGTGCCGGGGAAGTCCGCCGGCCGCGCGAACCAGCGGCCCTGTAGCCCGTACAGCGGCTGGTCGGCCGGCAGGTGTCGGAGCAGCCCGCCGTAGCACCAGCTCAGCCCGGAGGCGGGCGGCAGGCAGAACACCGGCCGGCGGGCGCCGTGGCTGCGCAGCGGCAGCAGTTCGCCGAACGCGTCGCCCCCGCTGTCCGCGCCGAGCCGCTCGACCAGGCCGGCCGCCGTCGGCCGTTCGAAGACGTCCCGGATGGACAGCTCAGTGCCGAACACCCGGCGCACCCGGTGCAGCAGCCTGGTGGCCAGCAGCGAGTGCCCGCCCAGCGCGAAGAAGTCGTCGTGGACGCCGACTTCGGGCACCTTCAGCACCTCGGCGAACAGCCCGCGCAGCACCTCCTCGTGGGCGCTGCGCGGTCCGGCGGGACCGGCGCTGGCGCCGTCCTCCAGGGCGGCCAGCGCGGCCCGGTCCAGCTTGCCGTTGGTGGTCAGCGGCAGCTCGGCGACCGGCGTCAGGGTCGCCGGCACCAGGTGGCCGGGCAGCGTGGCGGCCAGGTGCTTGCGCAGCGCGTCCCGGTCCACCGCGCCGCCCCCGGCCGGCACCACGAAGCCAGCCAGCCGCGGCACCCCGGCGGCCTCGCCGGTCAACACCACGGCACAGTGCGCCACATCGGGGTGGGCCAGCAGGGTCTGTTCGATCTCGCCCAGCTCGACCCGCAGCCCGCGCAGCTTCACCTGGTCGTCGGAGCGGCCGAGGAACTCCAGCTCGCCCCGCCGGTTCCAGCGCACCAGGTCGCCCGTGCGGTACATGCGGGCGCCGCGCGGCCCGAACGGGCAGGCCACGAACCGCGCCCCGGTCAGGGCCGGCCGGCCCAGGTAGCCGCGGGCCAGCCCGTCCCCGGCGACGTACAGCTCGCCGACCACCCCGGCCGGCACCGGCGCCAGGGTGCCGTCGAGCACGTACACCCGGGTGTGCCCGGTGGGTCCGCCGATCGGCGCGTTCGCCGGCCACTCGGCCGGCTCGGCCGGCAGCCGGTGGGAGGTGGCCACATGGGTCTCGGTCGGGCCGTAGTTGTTGAGCACCGTCCGGCCCGGCCGGGCGGCGACGAACTCCCGCAGCGCCGGGCCCGGCCGCAGCGCCTCCCCGGCCTGCGCCAGGGTGCGCAGCTCGGGCAGCGACACGCCCGCCTCCACGGCGGCCGTCGCCAGCGCGTCCAACACCAGGTGCGGCGCGTACAGTTCGTGGACGCCGGCGGCCGCCAGCCAGGCCACGAACCGGGCCGGGTCGGTGCGCGCCCCGGCCGGCGGCACGGTCAGCGTCCGGCCGGTCAGGAACGCGCCCAGCGTCTCCTGGAGGGAGACGTCGAAGGTGGGCGCGGTGAACTGGGCGACCCGGGTGCCGGGCGCGGCGGGCAGCAGCGCGCGCTGCCAGACCAGCAGCCGGAACAGGCCGCGCAGCGTCATCACCACCCCCTTGGGCCGGCCGGTGGACCCGGAGGTGTAGTAGACGTACGCCGGCGCCAGGTCAGACGCCGGCGCGGGGGCCGGCTCGGCGGCCGGTCGGCCGGCCAGCTCCGCGCGGACCTCGGCCGTGTCCAGCCGCAGCACCGGGATGTCCGTCGCCGGCAGCCGCGCCGCCTCGGCCGCGGTGGTCAGCACGACCGTCGGCCGGGCGTCGTCCAGCAGCAGCCGCAGCCGCTCCGCCGGGTGGTCCAGGTCCAGCGGCAGCGCGGCGCCGCCCGCCTTGAGCGTGGCCAGCAGCGCCACGGCGGGCAGCTCCGACCAGGGCAGGGCGAGGGCCACCACGTGCTCAGCACCCACCCCGTGGTGCCGCAGCAGCCGCGAGAGCCGGTCGGTCTCCGCCGCCAACTCGGCGTAGTCCAGGGTTCGTTCGCCGCAGACCACGGCCGGAACGGCGGGCGTGGCCCGGGCCTGCTCGGCGAACGCGCCCAGCAGCCCGCCAGCCGGCAGCGCGCCGCCCGTCGCGTTCCGGTCGGCCAGCAGCCGGCGCCGCTCGGCCGGGCGCAGCACGTCGAGGCGGCCGAGCCGCCGCTCCGGGTCGGCGGTGACCGTCTCCAGCACCAGCAGCAGCCGGTCGCGGAGGTCGCGGGCGCTGCCCTCGTCGAACAGGTCCAGGCTGTACTCCAGCCGGCCGCCGAGCCCGGCGGGCGTGCCGTCCGCCGCGCGGCGCTCCCCGAGGAAGAGCGCCAGGTCGAACTTGGCGGTGCCGGAGAACCCGGCCCGCACGTCCAGCGTCAGGTCGGGCCGCTCCCAGAGCGGGCCGGCGGCCTGGCCGTCCGCCGTGTTGTCGAGGGCCAGCATCACCTGGAACAGCGGGTGCCTGGCCAGCGAGCGGGGCGGGTTGACCGCCTCCACCAGCCGCTCGAAGGGCACGTCCTGGTGGGCGTAGGCATCCAGGTTCACCCGCCGTACCCGGGCGAGCAGTTCGGTGAACGTCGGGTCGCCCGACAGGTCGGTGCGCAGCACCAGGGTGTTCACGAAGAACCCGATCAGGTCCTCCATCGCCTCGTCGGTGCGGCCCGCGATCGGCGAGCCGACCGGGATGTCCTCGCCGGCGCCCAGCCGGGACAGCAGCGCCGCCCACGCCGCCTGGAGCACCATGAACACGCTGCACCGGGCGCGCCGGGCCAGCGCCAGCACCCCCCGGTGCAGCTCGGCCGGTATCGCCACCGCCAGCTGGGCACCCCGGTAGGACGCGACGGCCGGCCGGGGCCGGTCCGCCGGCAGCGTCAACTCCTCGGGCAGGTCGGCCAGTTGCCTGGTCCAGTAGGCGAGCTGCCCGGAGACGGCGCTCGCCGGGTCGTCCTCGCTACCCAGCACCTGGCGCTGCCACAGCGTGTAGTCCGCGTAACTCACCGGCAGCGGCGCCCAGTCCGGCGCGCGGCCCGCGGCGCGGGCCGCGTAGGCGCGCGCTATGTCCCGGGCCAGCGGCCCCAACGACCAGCCGTCGCCCGCGATGTGATGCAGCACCAGCACCAGCAGCGCCTCGCCCGTCACCGTGTCACCGTCCGCGTCCGACGCCGGGTGCGCGTCCGTCGGCGGGGACACGTCCCGGCCCGGGTGCGGGTGCGCCGCCGGGTGCGCGTCCGTTCCCGGGTGCACGTCCGTTCCCGGGTGCACGTCCGTCGCCGGGTGCACGTCCGTTCCCGGGTGCGCGTCCGTCGCCTGGTGCACGTCCCGGCCCGGGCCCGGCTCCTGGCCCGGGCCCGGCTCCTGGCCCGAATCGGCCGGGGCCAACAGCCAGGCCCGCAGCGGCAGATCGCGGGTCAGGTCGAAGCCGCACCTGGCGGCCTCGCCGGCCCGGTCGGCGAACCCAGCCGGGTCGAGCCGCTCCACCGCCAGCACCGGGCGGGCCGCCGCCACCGGCAGCACCACCTGCCGGGCGCCCGCCTCGTCCTCCGCGAAGACCGTCCGCAGCGCCTCGTGCCGGGCGACCACGTCCGCCAGCGCCGCCCGCAGCGCCGCCACGTCCAGCCGGCCGGTCAGGCCGATGCTGAACGGGATGTTGTAGGTGGGGACCGGCCCCTCCAACTGGTTGAGGAACCAGAGCCGTTGCTGGGCGAACGACAGCGGCACCCGGTCCGGCCTGGGTGTCACCGCCCGCAGCGCCGCGCGCGACCGGCCGGCCCCCCGACCGGCCACCCGCCCGGCGATGCCCAGCACCGTCGGCGACTCGAAGAAGTCCCGGACCGACAGCTCCACACCGAGCACCGCCCGGATACGGGACGCCAGCCTGGTCGCCAGCAGCGAGTGGCCGCCCAGGTCGAAGAAGCCCGCGTCGATGGAGACCGCGCGCAGCCCGAGGGCCTCGGCGAACAGCCCGCACAGCAGCTCCTCCACCGGGGTGCGCGGCCCCCGCCCGGCCGCCGCCACCGCGTCCAGGTCGGGCGCCGGCAGCGCCCGCCGGTCCAGCTTGCCGCTGGCCGTCAGGGGCAGCGACGGCAGCACCAGCACCGCCGACGGCACCAGGTAGTCCGGCAACGCCGCCCGCAGCGCGGCGGTGACACCCGCCGGATCAACGCCGGCCGCGTCGTCCCGCGGCACCACGTACCCCACCAGCCGGCGGTCACCAGGCCGGTCCTCCCGCACCAGCGCGGTGGCCCGCGCGACCCCGTCCACCCCGGCCAGCGCCGCCTCGACCTCGCCCAACTCGATCCGGAACCCCCGCAGTTTCACCTGGTCGTCGACGCGCCCCACGAACTCGAGCTGGCCGTCCGACCGCCACCGCACCAGGTCACCGGTCCGGTACATCCGCGCCCCCGACCCGCCCCCGAACGGGTCGGCGACATAGCGCGCCGCGGTCAGCCCGGGCCGCCGCAGATAGCCGCGGGCCAACCCCGTCCCGGCGACGTACAACTCGCCCGTCACCCCCACCGGGACCGGCCGCAGCCAGCCGTCCAGCACATACGTGCCGGTGTTGGCCAACGGCCGGCCGATGGGCACCGCCCCCGTCGTCTCCTCCGCCGCCGGCACCGGGTAGCTGGTGGCGAACGTCGTCGTCTCCGTCGGCCCGTACCCGTCGACCACCCGCAGCCCGGGACAGGCCCGCCGCGCCCTGGCGACCGCCACCCCCGACACCGCCTCGCCCCCGGTCCACAGCTGCCGCAGACCGGCGAAGGCCTCGGGCGACTCCTCGGCCACCGCGTGGAACAGCCCGGCCGTCAGCCAGGCCGCCGTCACCCCCTCCGTCTCGATCAGCCGCCGCAGCACCGCGCCGTCCACCTCACCCGGCGGCGCCACCACGATCCGCCCGCCGCGCAGCAGCGGCACCCAGGTCTCGAACGTCGAGGCGTCGAACGACTGCGGCGAGTGCAGCAGCACCCGCGCGAAGTCGGGCCCCGCCCACGCCGGGTCCAGCGCGTGCTCCCGGACGTTCCGCTGGGTGACCGCCACCCCCTTGGGGACGCCCGTCGAACCCGAGGTGTACATCACGTAGGCCAGCCGCCCCGCGCCACCCGGCCACGCCTCGGCACCGGCGTCGGGCCCGGCGTCGGGCCCGGCTGGGGCTTCCGGACCACCCGGGGCGACCACCGTCAGCCCCAGCCCCGCCAGCGGCTCCGCGCCCGGGCCGGCCGCCACCGCCAGCCGGGCCCCGGTGTCCGCCGCGATGAACCGCAGCCGGTCCGCCGGCAGCGCGTCCGACACCGGCACATAGCACCCGCCGGCCCGCACCACCGCCAGCACCGCGACCACCGCGTCCACCCCGCGCTCCAACATCACCAGCACCGGCGACTCCGCCCGCACCCCGCCCGCCACCAGCCGGGCCGCCAACCGGGCCGCCCGCGCGTCCAGTTCGGCATAGCTCAGCCGCTCGTCACCGCAGACCACCGCCACGTCCCCCGGCCGCTCCGCCACCCGCGAGGCGAACAGCTCCGCCAGCGACAGCTCCGGCGTCGGCACCGCCGCCCCGTGCCACGCCGCCGGCACCTCGCGCCCCTCGGCTGGCGCCGACCCCACGGACGCCACCCGCCGCCCGCCGTCGGCCGCCACCGCCCGCAGCACCGCCCGCAGCCGCCCCGACACCGCCTCGGCCGCAGCCCGGTCCAGCACGTCCGGCCGGTAGTCGAGCCGCAGCGTCAACGTGTCCCGCGCGGTCACCACCAGCACCAGCGGATAGTGCGCCGCGTCGGTCAACGCCATGCCCCGCACCTCCACGTCGGCCAGCCCGGCGCGCGCCCCCTCGGCGGCCAACTCGCCGCTGTCCAGCGGGTAGTTCTCCAACACCGCGAGGCTGTCGAAGAGCGCCGGCTGACCGGTCCAGCGCTGGATGTCGGGCAGCCGGGTGTGTTGGTGGTCGAGCAGCCTGGTCTGCTCGCCGTGCAGCCGCACCGCCAGCTCGCGCAGCGTCTCCGCCGGGTCCAACCGGACCCGCACCGGCACCGTGTTGATGAAGAGACCCACCATGGTCTCCACCCCGGCCAACTCCGCCGGCCGACCCGACACCGTCGCCCCGAACACCACATCCGCCCGACCGGTCAACCCCGACAACACCAACGACCACGCCGACTGCACCAACGAGTTCAACGTCACCCCCCACTCCCGCGCCCGCCCGTTCAACGCCGCCATCACCGGGGCGCCCAGCGCCGCCGTCACCCGCTCCGGCACCACCGCGCCGCGCGCCTCGGGCGCCACCAGGGTGGGCTCCGCCCCGTCCAGCGCCTGCCGCCACGCCGCGCGGGCCGCCGGCCCGTCCCGCTTCGCCAACCAGCCGAGGAAGTCCCGGTACGGCCGCACCCTGGGCAGCCCGGAGGCGTCCCCGCGCCGCGCGTACAGGGCCAACAGCTCGCCCATCACCACCGGCAACGACCAGCCGTCCCAGAGAATGTGATGGTGCGTCAGCACAAAACGGTGCCGGTCGCCGGCGAGCCGGATCAGCAGGCAGCGCAGCAGCGGCGGCCGGGCCAGGTCGAACCGGGCCCAACGGTCCGCCGCCACCAGCCGATCCGCCTCCGCCTCCGCCGCCTCGGCATCGCGTTCCCGCAGGTCCACCTCCCGCCACGGCACGGTCACCTCGCGGGCGACCACCTGCACCGCCTGGCTCAGCCCCTCGTACCGAAACCCGGCCCGCAGGTTGGCATGCCGACGCAGCAGCCCGCCAACCGCGGCGCGCAACGCCCCGCCGTCGAGCGCGCCCACCACCTCCATGGCCACCTGCACGTGGTACACGTCCGACGCCGAATCGTCGTACACGCTGTGGAAGAGCATTCCCTCCTGCAATGGCGACAGCGGGAGAATCTCCTCGATAGTGCGCTTCGAACTCATTCGAAAGAACTCCAATCGGCGTCAATGAGATCGATCTCGTCCTGGGCCAGCGACGTCAGCGGGGCGTCGCTGGGCGTCAGCCCTCCCGCCGCGGGCGCGTCCGCGTAATCGGCGAGCCCGGTCAACGCCACGACATAGAACTCAGCGAGCGCCTCAACCTCCCACCGCTCCAACACGGCGCGACTCCACGTCCAGTGCAGCACCAACTCCAGACCGCCCGGGCCGTCCTGCGCCGTGGCATTCAGCTCCAGCAGATGCGGCAGCGGAACATCGGGCCCCTGGCCGGCGATGCCGCCGCCGAGGGTGACCCAGTCCGCGGCCGCACCGGGAGCATGGGCGGCCCCCCTTTCGGCGGTGGACGTGGCGGCGGTGGACGTGGCGGCGGTGGACGCGTCGGCCTCGGCCTTTCCGGCGTCCGCTGCGCCAGCAACGGTGAACCGGCCCAGGTAGTTGAAGGCGATCTCCGGGGTGGGCAGTGGGGCGAGCCGGGCGCGGCCCTCGGGGTCGTGGTAGCGGAGCAGGCCGTAGCCGAGCCCGTCCCCCGGGACCTCGCGCAGCTGCTCCTTGACCCGCTTCACCACCCCGCCCAGCGCGGGCGTACCGCCTTGGACCTCACTCCACGGCACCGAGCCCGGGGCCACCCGCACCGGATAGACGGAGGTGAACCAGCCCACGGTCCGGGAGAGTGCAGCCCCCGCGACAGCCTCCTCGGCGCGCCCGTGGCCCTCCAGATCCAGCACCACGGACTCCGGCACCTCAACACCCCGCTCGGCACACCAGCGTTGGACGGCGAGCCCGAACCCGGCGAGCAACACCTCGTCCACCCCGGCCTGGAACAACCCGGGCAGCCGGGTCAGCACCGTCTCCGTCACCTCGACCGGCACCGGAACGGACAGCCCGCCCGCACCCGCATACGTCCCCCGGTCGGTCACCTGCCCGCCCAGCACGGGGCCGGTGGCCCTGGCGACCGACTCCCACCAGTCGAGTTCCCCACGCCGGGACGCCACCGAGTCGACCAACCGCCTCGACCACCACCGCAACGAGGAACCCACCGGATCGAGAACGCCCTCACCGGCCTTCCCCGCCCGCACCGCCGCATGCGCCTGCGCCAAATCCGGCAACAACACCCGCCAGGACACCCCATCCACCACCAAGTGATGCACCACCCACACCAACAACCCCGACTCCCCAGGCCCCCGATCCAGCCACACCATCCCCCACACCACA
>NZ_JAVREO010000038.1:0-16965 GCF_031845445.1 Streptomyces chisholmiae
CTCCTCGGCCGCTGGGGTGTTTGGTGCGGCGGGTCAGGGGAGTTACGCGGCGGCCAACGCCTATCTGGACGCGTTGGCGCAACACCGGCATGCCAACGGGCTACCCGCCCAGTCCCTCGCCTGGGGGCTGTGGGAGGAACGCGGCGAGAACACCGCGCACCTCGGCGAGGTGGAGGCCGCCCGGCTGCGGCGCGGCGGCGCCGCCGCGCTCAGCACCGAGGAGGGCCTGCGGCTGCTGGACGCCGCGCTCACCATCGACGAGCCGCTGCTGGTGCCGATCCGGCTGGACACCCGCACCCGCTCCGCCACGGAGAACGTGGCGCCGCTGCTGCGCGGCCTGGTCACCGCCGGGCGGCGCCGCACCGCGGCCGGCGGCGGCCAGCTGGCCGCCGACGAGCTGCGGGCCCAACTCCTGGGCGCGGCCGACGACGAGGCGCGGGAGGAGATCCTGGTCCGCCTGGTGCGCGGCCAGCTGGCGACGATCCTCGGCCGGCACCACGCCGACGAGGTGGGCATCGACCAGGACTTCGCCCAGCTCGGCATCGACTCGCTGACCGCCATGGAGCTGCGCAACGCGCTCAACGCCCTCACCGGGCTGCGGCTGGCGACCACGGTGGTCTTCGACTACCGCACCGCCCAGGCGCTCGCCAGGTTCGTGCTCGGCGAGCTGGCCGACTCGCTGACCGGCGCGCCCGCCACCGGCGGCCCGGCCGAACCGCGACCGGCCGCGTCCGGCGCGCTCGGCGAGCCGTACCGGCGGGCCATCGAGACCGGCCGGTACGAGGAGGGCGTCGCCCTGCTGCGCGCCTACGCCGCGCTGCGGCCCGAGTTCCACGGTCCGGACGACCTGCCGGCGCCGCTGGAGCCCGTCCGGCTGACCACCGGCGACGCCGACCCCGTGGTCTTCTTCTTCGCCTCGCCGCTGACCATGGGCGGCGTGCAGCAGATGGCCCGGGTCGCCGCCCGCTTCCAGGGCACCAGGGAGGCGCTGGGCATGCCCATCCCCGGGCTGTTGAAGGACGACAGCCTGCCGTCCTCGGTCGAGGCATACACGCACGCCTACGCGGAGACCGTCCGGCGGGCCGCCGCCGGCCGGCCGTTCGTGTTCGTCGGGCACTGCGCCGGCGGCACCTTCGCGCACGCGACGGCGCACCGGCTGGAGGAGCTGGGCGAGCCCCCCGCCTCGGTGGTCCTGCTCGACTCCTACTCGGGCGCCTGGCTGAAGAGCCTCTACGAGAGCGGCCAGGACCTGCTGTCGCGGATGTTCCACGGGGTGTTCAGCCGGGAGTCGGCGATGGGCACCTTCGACGACGCCCGGCTCTCCGCGATGGGCCGCTACATCCAGCTGCACGACGAGGCGGCGGTGACGCTCAAGCCGATCGACACCCCGATCCTCTTCGTCCGGCCCGACCGGCCCATCCCCTACCCGGACGGCTCGCTGCCCGAGTCCGGGGAGTGGCGCACCAGTTGGCCGGCGGCGCAGCGGGACGAGGTGGTGCCGGGCGACCACTACACCATCCTCAACGAGGACGCGGGGCCGGTGGCCGAGCTGATCGAACGCTGGATCGGCGAGCGGCACTGACCAGCGGCCCGGGCGCCGCCGCCGAGATGGCGGCGGCACCCGGGCGCCCGGCGGCTCAGCCGGTCCCGTCCCGGCGGCCTTGCGGCCCTGCGCCGCGTGCCCCGCGGCCCGCGGGGGGCGAGGTCGGCGAAGGCCGCGGTCAGCCGCGGCCGGCCGACCAGACCGCGCACTCGGCGACCAACCGGCGGAGGCGGGTGGCGAGTTCGGTCCACGACCAGGAGCCGAGGGCGAGCCGGCAGCGCGCCGGACCCCTCCTCCACACGCCGTCCCCGGCGAACGACGCCACCGCGTCGGCCGGTTGGCCGCAGGACGGCCGCACCCCGGCACGGCCCGTCCGTACCGGTGCCGTCGTTGCCCCCGAACCGGCTGGTGACGAGGGCCGACACGTCCCCGCCGGGCAGCTCGCGCGGGGTGCGGCGCGGGCCGCCCGGCGTGCGGGGCCCGAGCCGGCCCACCCGGAGGGTCCGCCAGTCGTCCCGGTCCACGCCCCAGGCCACCGGGCACCAGCGGGTCCGCCGGGGCACCAGGTGGTGCGGTCGCGCCCGGCGCGACGACCAGTCCGGCGCGCCGGGCCACGCCCGGTGGTCGAAGCGCGGCCCCTCGCGGCCCGGACGGCGCGGCGGGCGCGGCCGGGGCGGGCCGCCGCGCCGGTCCCGCGGGGTGCCGCCGCCCGGCGGTAGGGGACCCCTAGGACCGACCACAGACCTTTCGGAACGCCGTTTCCTGGCGGCCGGGGCGCGGCAGACTCTCCCAAGCGCCGGGGGGTGAACGGGAGTTCGGGCGCACCGTGCCGGTGGGGGCCGGACGGGTGCGGCCCGACGGCGGGTGGCGCCCCGCGTCCCGCGCCGTGCTCGCGCCGCCGCCTCGCCCTTCGGCTCGCTCGACCCCGTCTACCTGGGAGTGCCCTTGACCGCTGTTTCGGACGAGACGACCGGGGCGTACAGCCCCGAGCACGCCGAGATCTACGACTTCGTGCACGCCGCGCGCGGCCGGGACTGGGCCGCCGAGGCCGAGGACTACCACCGGCTGATCCGCCGGTGGCGGCCGGACGCGGCGTCGCTGCTGGACGTGGCCTGCGGCACCGGCGCCCACCTGGCCAGCTTCGTCGAGCACTTCGACCGGGCCGAGGGCCTGGAGCTGTCGGCCGGCATGCGGGAGATGGCCGGGCAGCGGCTGCCCGGCGTGCCGGTACACGCCGGCGACCTGCGGGAGTTCGACTTGGGCCGGACCTACGACGCCGTGGTGTGCCTGTGCTTCTCGGTGGCGTTCAGCCACTCGGTGGCCGAGCTGCGCTCGGCGGTGGCCGCCATGGCCCGCCACCTGACGCCCGGCGGGGTGCTGGTGATCGAGCCGTGGTGGTTCCCCGAACGGTTCCTCGACGGCTTCGTCTCCGCGGCGCTGGCCGAGGCTGAGGGGCGGGCCGTCAGCCGGATCTCGCACTCCGTCCGGGTCGGCGACCACAGCCGGATGACGGTCCGCTACACGGTCGCCGACCGGGCCGGCATCCGGGACTTCACCTCGGTCGAGACGCTGTCGCTGTTCACCGAGGAGCAGTACACGGACGCCTTCGCCGCCGCCGGCTGCTCCGTGGAGTACCAGCCGGGCGGCCCCAACGGGCGCGGGCTGTTCGTCGGCGTGCGCCGCTAGCGAACCCCGCACCGCCCGCCAGGCCCCACCCCCGTGGTGGGGCGGAAGACGAGGAGAGACGACCAGCGTGATCAACGTATTCCAGCCCAGTCTGGGCGAGGCGGAGGCCGCCGCCGTCGCGGAGGTGTTCGCCAGCAACTGGACCGGGCGCGGGCCGCGCACCGCCGCGTTCGAGGCCGAGTTCGCCGCCCACCTGGGGGTGCCGGCCGAGCAGCTGCTGTTCACCAACTCCTGCACCTCGGGGCTGTTCCTCGCCGTCGAACTGCTGGAGCTGGGCCCGGGCGACGAGGTGGTGCTGCCGTCCGTCAGCTTCGTCGCCGCCGCCAACGCGGTGGCCGCCGCCGGGGCGCGGCCGGTCTTCTGCGACTCGGACGAGCGGACCCTCAACCCGACGGTGGCGCATGTCGAGGCGGCGCTGACCGACCGCACCAGGGCGGTGCTGGTGCTGCACTACGGCGGCCGGCCCGGCGACATCGCCGGCATCGCCGCGCTGTGCCGGGAACGCGGGCTGACGCTGGTGGAGGACGCGGCCTGCGCGGTGGCCTCCGCCGTCGGGGAGACGGCCTGCGGCACCTTCGGCGACCTGGCCTCGTGGAGCTTCGACTCGATGAAGACGCTGGTCACCGGCGACGGCGGCGCGCTCTATGTGCGCGACCCGGAACTTGCCCGCCGGGCACGGCAGTTGGCCTACTACGGGCTGGAGACGGCCAGTTCGCTGGACGCGGCCGGCCACAGCGACCGCTGGTGGGAGCCGCGGGTCGGCGGCTTCGGCCGGCGGATCGTCGGGAACGACGTGACGGCGGCGATCGGCAGCGTGCAGCTGCGCCGGCTGCCCGACTTCGTGGCGCGCCGCCGGGAGTTGACCGAGCTGTACGACCGGCTGCTGGCCGGCGTGGCCGGGGTGCGCACGCCGCCCACCCTGCCCGCGGGCCACCGCGACTCGTACTACTTCTACTGGGTGCAGCTGGACCCGGCGATCCGCGACGGGGTCGCCGCCGACCTGCTGGCCGCCGACATCTACACCACCTTCCGCTACCCGGCGCTGCACCGGGTCCCGATCTACGGCGCCGGCGAGCTGACGCTGCCAGGCGCCGAGGCGGCCGCCGACCGCACTCTGCTGCTGCCGCTGCACCAGGGGCTGACCGACGCGCAGGCGCACACCGTCGTCGAGGCGCTGGCCGGGGCGGTGGCCGGCCGGGCCGGCGCGGCGCCCGCCGGGGAGTGAGCGGATGCGTGTCGAGCGGACGGTGATCCCGGGCGCCCGGGTGGTCACCCCGCACCACCACGTGGACGAGCGCGGCGAGCTCTTCGAGTCGCTCCGCACCGACCTGCTGGCGCGGGACCTGGGCCGGCCCTTCGCGCCCCGCCAGATCACCTACTCCACGTCACGCCGGAACACGCTGCGCGGCCTGCACAGCGTCGCCGCCCCGCCGGGCCAGGCCAAGTACGTGACGTGTGTGCGGGGCGCGCTGCGCGACATCATCGTGGACCTGCGGGTGGGTTCCCCGGCGTGGGGCCGGCACCACGTCACGGAGCTGGACGCCGCTTCGGGGCGCAGCGTGTTCATCCCGGAGGGCGTCGCGCACGGCTTCCTTGCCCTGACCGACGACACCCGGGTCTGCTACGTGCTGTCCACCGTGCACGTGCCGGGCACCCAGATCGACATCGACCCGCTGGACCCGGAACTGGCCCTGCCCTGGGGCTTCACCGAGCCGCCGCTGATGTCCGAGAAGGACGCCGGGGCCCGTTCGCTGGCCGCCACCCGGGCGGCCGGGCTGCTCGCCCGGTGGGGCGACACCGGCGACACCGGACCGCTGTTGTCCTGACCGCCGTTGTCCCGACCGCCGCCCACCGGGACGGTGCCGGCGGCGCGTTGACCAGGACGCCGCCCTCACCCCGGCCGTCGGCCTTCCCTCCGCTGGTCAGGGGAGGGTGATGACCTGGGCGGCGTGGGTGAGGCCGGCGCCGAAGCCGATGAGGAGGGCGGGGGCGCCGGTGGGGAGGGTGGCTTGGGCGAGGAGGGTGTCGAGGGCGAGGGGGATGGAGGCGGCGGAGGTGTTGCCGGTGGTGGTGATGTCTTTGGCGATGGCGGTGTGGGGGGCGAGGTTGAGGGCTTTGGCGGCGGTGTCGATGATGCGGGCGTTGGCTTGGTGGGGGATGAAGGCGGCGAGGTCGTTGATGGTGAGGCCGGCGCGGGTGACGGCTTGGCGGGAGATTTCGGGGATGGTGTGGTTGGCCCAGCGGAAGACTTCGGGGCCGGCCATGCGGAGGGTGGGCCAGGGGCCTGGGGTGTCGCGGGTGTCCAGCCAGCTGCGGTCGTGGGCGATCATGTGGTGGTGGGCGCCGTCTGAGCCCCATACGACGGGTCCGATGCCGGGTTGGTCGGCGGGGCCGACGACGACGGCGCCGGCGCCGTCGCCGAAGAGGAAGGCGGTGCCGCGGTCTTCGGGGTCGATGATGTCGCTCATCTTCTCCGAGCCGATGACGAGGATGTGTTGGGCGTTGCCGGTGCGGATGAGGGAGTCGGCGAGGGCGAGGGCGTGGTTGAAGCCGGAGCAGGCGGCGGCGATGTCGAGGCCGGCGGCGGTGTGGGCGCCGAGTTGGTGGGCGATGCGTGGGGCGGCGGCTGGGGCTTGTTCGAGGAAGGACATGCTGGCCAGGAGGACGAGGTCGATGTCGTGTGGTGGGGTGCCGGCTTGGGCGAGTGCTTTGCGGGCGGCTTCGACGGCCATGGTGATGACGGTTTCGTCGGGGCCGGCGAAGTGGCGGGAGACGATGCCGGAGCGGCGGCGGATCCAGGCGTCGTCGGAGTCGATGCGGGCGCAGATCTCGTCGTTGTGCACGATGCGGGTGGGTCGGTAGCCGCCGACGCCGTGGATGCGGGCGCCGGTGGGGTGTTCGGGCAGCCGGATCCGGGCGGTCACGCCCCACCTCCGACGGCGGGCGCCTGCTCTCCGGCCACGGATGTCTGGTCTCCGGCGGCGGGCGCCTGCTCTCCGGCCACGGATGTCTGGTCTCCGGCGGCGGGCGCCTGCTCTCCGGTAGCGGGCGGCTGGTCTCCGGCCGTGGGGGCCTGTTCTCCGGGGACGGTGCGCAGGGCGTTGTTCTGGTAGAGGGTCCGGCAGGCGCGGCGTTGGACTTTGCCGCTTGAGGTCTTGGGGATGGCGCCGCGGCGGACGATGAGGATGGTGTCGGGGGTGATGCGTTGGGTTTCTCGGATGGCGTGGTGGACGCGGTGGCGTAGGGCGTCGAGGCCGGTCGTGGTGAGGACGCGGCCGTCGGCTTCCACGACGATCGTCAACCGTTCGCGTGTGCCGTCGTCCACGGAGAAGGCGGCGGCGCAGTTGGGTTGGAGGCCTGGGGCGGCGCGTTCGGCGGCGAGTTCGATGTCTTGTGGGTAGTGGTTGCGGCCTTTGCGGATGATGACGTCTTTGCGTCGTCCGGTGACGTAGAGCTCTCCGTTGTGGAGGAAGCCGAGGTCGCCGGTGCGCAGGTGGGTGGGGCCCGTGCCGTCGTCGGTGGCGAGGCGGGCGCGGAAGGTGTCTTCGCTTTCCTCGGGTCGGCCGAGGTAGCCGCCGGCCACGCAGGGGCCGGTGACCCATATCTCGCCGACGTGGCGGTCGGGGAGGGCCTGTCGGGTGTCGGGGTCCACGATCCGGATGTGGGTGCCGGGGACGGGGACGCCGCTGCTGACGGCGGGTACCGCGTCCTCGGCCTGCTCGCCGGCGACGGGTTGGGCGGTGCCGTTGTGGAGGGCGGGGGCGGAGACCCACAGCACCCGGGGGGTGTGGTCTTGTTGGCTGCCGGTGGCTTTGAGGGTGTTCTCGGCCAGGCCGTAGCCGGGGCACATGGCTTGGGGGGCGAAGCCGTGGGGGGCGAACGCGTCGGTGAAAGCGCGGACGGTGCTCCAGCGCACCGGTTCGGCGCCGTTGGCCGCGACCCGCCAGCGGGAGAGGTCACCGACGTTCGCGGTCCGGCCCTCGGCTGCGGCCCGGGCGCACAGTTCGTAGGCGAAGCTGGGCGCGGCGGCGTGGGTGCCGCCGAACCGGGCGATGGCCTCCAGCCAGCGGGCCGGACGGCGGATGAACGCCTCGGGTGCCATCAGGTAGGAGGGGATACCGGCCCACAGGGGCATGACGACGCCGAAGAGCATTCCCATGTCGTGGAAGAGCGGTAGCCAGTTGACCACCGTCCCGTTCGGCTCACACGGCCACAACTCGTCGGTCTCGACGACGTTGGCCAGGAAGTTGGCGTGACTGACCACCACCCCCTTGGGATCGCCGGTGGAGCCGGAGGTGTACTGGAGCAGCGCCGTGTCGGACGGGACGGGGGCCGGCAGGTCCACTGCCGAAACAGAGCCGGTGGCCGGGGTGTCGGTCGGCAGCAGGGTCAGCCCGGCCAACTCCGGTGCCCCGTCGTAGCGTTCGGTGAGTTCGTGGGCGATCTCGGTGGTGGTCAGCACGGTCGTGGTGCCCGCGTCGTCGGCGATCCGCCGCAGCCGCGCCAGGTCGTCGCGGCGCCTGGGCACCTGGACCGGCGCGCCGGCCACCCGGCCGTACATGCAGCCCAGCAGGGTACGCACGAACTCCAACCCCGAGGGGTACAGCAGCACGGCGGCCCGGCCGGTGAGTCCGTCGGTGGTGAACGTGGCGGCCCGGTGCCGGGCGGCCTCGTGCAGCTCGCGGTAGGTCAGCGACTCGTGTGGCACCTCGCCATCACGCAGGAAGACGTAGGCCGTCTCATCGGGCTGCTTCGCGGCCCGCAGCCGCAGGGCGTCGGGCAGAGTACGGACATCCCCGTGCGGATCCGGTCCTGTCGTGGTCACGTGCTCAGCTCTCCTTGTCAATCCTGAAACCGGGGTGGAGACAGCGGCCTGCGGGCGGAACGCCGGAATGCCGGATGCAGGTGGCAGCCGGGACCGACCGGGCTATCGCCCGGTGCCGGCGGCGGCCAGCCACGGCGCGACGCGGTCCGGGCCCAGCTCGTCGCGCAGCCGCTGGTCGGTGACGCCGAGGCCGGCGCGCGGCGCCTGGCACAGCACGGCGACCTTCCCCAGATGCCCGTTGGTCTGCACCAGACGGGCCGCCTCACCGGTCTCCGCGAGCGGGAAGACCCGGGAGATGGTCGGCGCGATACGCCCCGAACTGATCAACTCCCCACACTCCGCCTGCTCCTGGAGGTTCGCGGCGTGGCTGCCGATCACCCGCTTCAGCCGCATCCACAGGTACCGGTTGTCGTAGACGTGCTGATAGCCGGTACTCGACCCACAGGTGATGACCGTCCCACCCCGCGCCGCGACGAACAGCGAGATCCCGAACGTCGCCCGACCGACGTGCTCGAACACGATGTTCGCGTCCCGCCCCGTCCGCTCCCGGATGATCCCGCCCAGCCGCTTGCCGATGGCGATCACCCGATCCGGATCATCGGACGGGTCCCCGTCCAACCCGATCTCCTCCCGCTCGATCACGATGTCGCAACCCAACCGGCGCACCGCCGCCGCCTTCTCCGCCGAGCCGACCACACCCACCGGAATCGCCCCACCATTGCGGGCGAACTGCACCGCATACCCACCAAGCCCACCGGCCGCGCCCCACACCAGCACGACGTCCCCCTGCTTGAGCCGGGCGCCACGGTCGCTGACCAGCATGCGGTAGGCCGTCCCCGCACACAGCGGATTGACCGCCGCCTCCTCCCACGTCAGATGCGCCGGCTTCGGCAACAACTGACTCGCCCGCACCACCGTGTACTCGGCCAACGCACCGAAGTTCGTCTCGAACCCCCAGGCCCGCTGCTCCTGCCCCATCATCCCGTCGGCGTGCGTGGCCGGCTCCTGGTCATCGACCTGCACCGGGTGGACCACCACGTGGTCGCCGACGTTCCACCGCCGCACCCCCGAGCCCTTCCGCACCACCACCCCGGCCGCGTCCGAACCGAGCACGTGGTGCGGCTGGTCATGCCGGGCCGCCCAACCCCCCTGGCGGGCGAACTGCTTGAGGAACCGGAACGTCGGTATCGGCTCGAACATCGCCGACCACACCGTGTTGTAGTTGATCGAGCTGGCCAACACCGCGACCAGGACCTCGTCCGGCGCCAACTCGGGCGTCGGCACATAACCCACACGCAGCGACTTACGGACGTCCTTGTCCCGCACACCACGGAACATGTCCGTATCCGCCACACTCAGATGCGCCGCGAGATACTCCCGCGGCACCGGAGCACGCTCGATCTCCTCCGGCGTGCCGCCACTCAGTACGGTCTCCGACAGGGTGGTCATCATCTCTGCCTCTCACGGGGAAGGGGTGAGTCACTTCGTTGCGGTGCGGGGTGGCACGCTCACCGCGGATCAGCCAGCCGGCGACGGTCGCGTCGTGGCCGGCACAGGGGCGGCCGGATATTCCCTCGGCGGTTCGAGTCCGGCTATTTCCTCGGCTGGCGCACCGCCCAACAAGGCGTCGGTCATGGACCCCACGGGCACCTTCTCCATCCGCGTTCGTCATGGAATTCCGAGCGCCGAGCCCCTCGCCGCCGAAACGGTCGAAAAACCTTACCGGGCTGCCGCGCGAATCGTTGTTCACCGGCCTTCGGTGCGGCGACCGATGCTAATCAGGACCCCTATACCGAGCCACCCCTACGGCCCCCTGTTCAGGCCGCCCGGCGGCTTTCCGAGATCATTTCCGCCAGCTCAGTCGGAACGGCCCAACCCGCCGTCCAGCAGGTCGAACAGCTCGTCCGCCGTGGCCGACTCCAGGCTCACCGGCGACTCCTCGTCCTCGGTCTCGGAAAGCCGGCCCGACCAGCGCGCCGAAAGGGACTGGAGCCGCGCGCCGATCCTGGCGTGCTCGGCGGTGGTCGGCTGGAGGGCGGCGAACGCCTCCTCCAGCCGCACGAGTTCCTTCTCGACGGCTTCCGCCGCGGATTCCGCCGAGCCGCCCAGTTTCTCCGCCAGGTGCCGCACCACGGCGGAAACCGTCGGATAGTCGAATACCAGCGTCGCCGAGAGCCGCAGTTCCGTCGCCGCGTTCAACCGGCCGCGGAACTCCACCGCCGTCAACGAGTCGAAACCCAGCTCGGAGAACCTGGCGTCCGCGCCCACCGCGGCCACCCCCTGGTGTCCCAGCACCGCCGCCGCGTGCCCGCGCACCAGATCGCTCAGCGCGCTCTCCAACGCCGCCCCGGTCAGCCCGGCGAACGCCGCGCCGCGGGCCGGCCCGCCGGCCGCCGGCAGCGCCTTCCTGACCGGCCGCGCCAACTCCCGCAGCATCCCCGGCAGTACCGCCGGGTCGGTGTCCCGCAGCGCCGCCGACTCCAGCCGGATCGGCACCAGCACGCCCTCGGCCGACCAGGCCGCCGCGTCCAGCGCGGCCAGCGCCTCCGGCACGTCGAGCCCGCCGACCCCGGCCCGCGCCATCCGCCGCCAGTCCGCCTCGTCGAGCGCCGCCGTCATGCCGTCGTCCGTCGCCCACGGCCCCCACGCCAGCGAACGCGCCGGCAGCCCCAGCGCCCGCCGGTGCAGCGCCAGCGCGTCCAGGAAGCCGTTGGCCGCCGCGTAGTTGCCCTGCCCGGCGCCGTCGAAGACCCCGGCCGCCGAGGAGAACAGCACGAACTCCGCCAGATCCGCGTCCCTGGTCAGCTCGTGCAGGTGCCAGGCGCCGTCCGCCTTCGGCCGCAGCACCCGGTCCAGCCGGTCCGCGTCCTGGTCGGCGAGCAGCCCGTCGTCCACCACGCCGGCCGTGTGGAAGACGCCCACCAGCGGATGCTCCGGCGCCACCCGCCCCAGCAGCTCGGCGACCCGCGCCCGGTCAGCCAGGTCACACGCCGCCACGTCAACCACGTCGGCGCCGGCCGCCAGCAGCTCGGCCCGCAGCTCGGCGACGCCGGCCGCCGCCGGCCCCTGCCGGCTGGCCAACAGCAGCCGCCGCACGCCGCGTCGCGTCACCAGGTGCCGCGCCACCAGCCGCCCCAGCCCACCGGTGCCGCCGGTGACCAGCACCGTCCCGTCCGCGCCCACCGGCCGGGGCAGCGTCAGCACCAGCTTGCCGGTGTGCCGGGCCCGCGCCATGTGCCGGAACGCCAGCGGCACCTGCCGCAGGTCCCACGACCGGCTCGGCAACGGCCGCAGCGTGCCCGCCCCGAACAGCGCGGCCAGCTCCCGCAGGATCTCCCCGAGCCGGTCGGGGCCCGCCTCCATCAGGTCGAACGACCGGTAGACGACCCCCGGATGGGCCTTGCCGACCTCCTCCGGGTCCCGCACATCGGCCTTCCCCATCTCGACGAACCGGCCGCCCCGCGGCAGCAACCGCAGCGAGGCGTCCACGAACTCACCGGTCAGGGCGTCCAACACCACGTCCACGCCCCGACCACCGCTGGCCCGGCCGAACGCCGCCTCGAACTCCAGGTCACGCGAGGACGCGATGCGCTCGTCCGCGATCCCGGCCGCCCGCAGCGCCTCCCACTTGCCGGGATGCGCGGTGCCGTAGACCACGGCGTCGAAGTGGTGCGCCAGCTGCACCGCCGCCATGCCGACCCCGCCGGCGGCCGAGTGCACCAGCACCGACTCGCCGGCGGTCACCCCCGCCAGGTCCACCAGCCCGTAGTAGGCCGTGCAGAACGCGACCGGCACCGACGCGCCCTGCGCGAACGACCAGCCGGCCGGCAGCGGCACCAGCAGCCGGTGATCGGTCACCACCTGCGGCCCGAACCCGTCGTCCGCCAGGCCCATCACCCGGTCCCCGGGGGCCAGCGCCGTCACCTCGGCACCCACCTCGGTGACCACCCCGGCCACCTCACCGCCCATGGTGCCGCCGCCCGGGTAGGTGCCCAACGCGATCAGCACGTCACGGAAGTTGACGCCGGTCGCCCGCACCGCCACCCGCACCTCGCTTGGCCCCAGCGGTCCGCCGTCCCGCGGCGCCAGGGTCAGCTTCTCGAACGTCCCCGGCTCCGTCACCGTCAGCCGCCAGTCCGCCGTCGCCGGCGGCACCAGCGCGCCCCCGGCACCGACGCCGGCCCGGGCCAGCCGGGCGGCGTGCGCCCGGCCCTCCCGCAGCGCCACCTCCGCCTCGCCGTGCCCCAGCACCCCGGGCAGCGCGGCCAGCGACTCCGCCGTCCCGTCCAGATCCACCAACACGACCCTGCCCGGATGCTCGGCCTGCGCGGACCGCGCCAGCGCCCACACCGGCGGCCCGGCCAGCGTCACCACGTCCTCCGGCCCGGTCGCCACCGCACCCTCCCCGAGCAGCAACAGGAGCGGCCCGGCGCCTTCGGCGTCCGGCTCGGCCGCCAACCAGCCGCGCAGCACCTCCAGCAGCCGCCCGGTCGCGGCCCGCACCACCTCCGGCGCGGCACCGTCCCCGCCGCCCGGCAGCCGCAGTGCCACCACGTCGGCGTCCGCCACCACGGCCCCGGCCGCCGGCCACGGCCGGTTGACCACCTCGACCCCGGCCGCCCGCAACGCACCTGCCAGCGGATCGTCCGCGTCCACGTCCAGCAGCGTCCAGCGTCGCCCACCGGCCGCCACCTCGGCGGGCGCCGGCAGCTCACGCCACGCCACCCGCCACAGCGCCGCACTGTCCGCCGTCGCCTGCTCCGC
This sequence comes from Streptomyces chisholmiae, assembly GCF_031845445.1. Classification (NCBI taxonomy): domain Bacteria; kingdom Bacillati; phylum Actinomycetota; class Actinomycetes; order Kitasatosporales; family Streptomycetaceae; genus Streptomyces; species Streptomyces chisholmiae. The sequence goes on from NZ_JAVREO010000038.1 coordinate 12,819, forward strand.
CGACGGCGCCGGCAGCTCCACGAACTCCCCGACGCTCAGGACCGGTTGCCCCGACGGGTCAACCACCCGCAGCGTCAACGCGTCGGACTCCGTCGCCCGCACCCGCACCCGGACCCGCCGGGCACCGGTCGCCCGCAACGCCACCTCGTGCCAGGAGAACGGCAGCCGCACCCGGCCGTCCCCGCGGTAGCTGGTCGCGGCGAACGCGCCCGCGTGGAGGACGGCGTCGAGGAGTGCGGGGTGGATGGCGTAGTCGCCGGGTTCGGTGGGTTCGGGGAGGGTGACTTCGGCGTAGACGTCCCTCGTGTCGGGGGTGGTCCAGGCGGTGGTCAGGCCACGGAAGGCATCGCCGTAGGCGAGGCCGGTGTGGGCGAGTTGGGGGTAGAAGTCGGTGAGGTCGATGGGGGTGGCGTCGGCTGGTGGCCAGGGGGTGGTGGGGTCTTCGGTGTGGTCGGGTTGGTGGGGGGTGAGGGTGCCGGTGGCGTGTTGGGTCCAGTCGGTGTCGGGGGTGGGTCGGGAGTGGATGGTGAGGGTGCGTTCGTGGTTGGTGGGGTCGGGTTCCTGAATGCGGAGTTGGATGTCGGTGGTGGTGTGGGGGGTGAGGGTCAGGGGGGTGTGGAGCATCAGTTCGGCGAGGGTGGGGGAGCCGATGTGGTCGCCGGCGGTGAGGGCGAGTTCGACGAGGCCGGTGCCGGGGAAGAGGATCTGGTCGTTGACGACGTGGCCGGTCAGCCAGGTCTCCTGGCCGGTGTCGATGCGGCCGGTGACCACGATCTCGCTGGAGCCGGCCACCTCGATGACGGCACCGAGGACGGGATGGTCGATCCGGGCCTGACCAAGACCGGTGGCATCCCCGGTCCCGCCCTGACGCAGCCAGAACCGCTCCCGCTGGAACCCGTAGGTGGGGATATCCACCCTCGGTGTCTGGCCGCCGCCCAGCTGGTCATAGACCGTCTGCCAGTTGACGGGGACGCCCCGTACCCACAGGCGGGCGGCCATCTGGAGGAGGGCCTCGGCCTGGGGGCGTTGGTTGCGCAGCGAGGGGATGACGGCCTGGGCGTCGTCGTCGAACACGTCGATCACCGAACCGGAGAGCACCGCGTCGGGGCCAAGCTCGATCACAGTGGTCACGCCGGCTTCCCGCATCGCGGCCACACCCCGAGCGAACAACACCGGCTCACGAACATGCCGCACCCAGTAACCAGCCTCGGCCACCTGCTCGCTGACGAGGGTGCCCTCGACATTGGAGACCAGACCGAGTTGAGGGGTCTGGAACTTCACGGACGTGAGGCGTTCCGCGAACTCCCCCAGGACCGGGTCCACGAGGCGGGAGTGGAAACCATGCGACACGCTCAACCGGCGCGCCCGCACACCCCGCTCCCCACAAGCCACCGCCACCCGGTCCAGCGCCTCGACCGCCCCGGAGAGGACGACCTGCTCCTGGCCATTCACCGCCGCGATGTCCACGCCGAACTCGGCCGCCAGCTCTTCGGCCTGGGTTTCGGTGAGGTCGGTGACGAGCATCCCGCCACCCTCAGGCAGCCCCTCCATCAACCCCGCACGCGCACACACCACCGCCACCGCGTCGGGAAGCGACCACACCCCGGCAGCCCAAGCCGCCACCAACTCACCAACCGAATGCCCACCGACCACATCAACAGCGATGTCCCAGGACTCCAACACCCGCCACAAACCAACCCCGACGGCGAAGAGCCCCACCTGAGCCCAACCCGTCCCCTCCAACACCTCAGCGTCACCGGAGAAGACCACCTCCCGCAACGACCCGTCACGACGCTCATCCACCAACGCGCCAACCTCGTCGAAAGCCTCCCGGAAAGCCGGGAACACCTCATACAACTCCCGACCCATCCCCACCCACTGCGAGCCCTGGCCGGAGAAGACCACACCGACCTTCCCACCCACCACAGACCCCACCACATCCGCCAACTCCACATCCCCGCCCCAGGTCACCGCACGATCCGGCAACCCAGCCCGCCCCAACAACGACCGACCCACACCCACCACATCAAGACCCCCAACACCAGACCGCAACCGCGCCACCTGCGCCGACACATCACCCCGCGCCGACACCACCCACGGCACCGGCACACCCCCAACCCAACCACCGGAGACACCCTCCCCACCCCACGAGGCCACATCCGCCGGCGCCTCCTCCAACACCACATGCGCGTTCGTCCCCGAAATACCAAACGACGACACCGCAGCCCGACGAGCCCGACCCACCTCCGGCCACTCCCGCGCACCATCCAACAAACGCACCCCACCACCAGACCAATCCACATGCGAAGAAGGCCGCTCAGCAAACAACGAACCCGGCAACACCCCCCGCCGCAACGCCATCACCATCTTGATAACCCCACCCACACCAGCAGCCGCCTGCGCATGCCCGATATTCGACTTCAGAGAACCGAGCCACAACGGCCGCTCCACATCCCGATCCCGCCCATACGTCGCCAACAACGCCCCCACCTCGATCGGGTCCCCCAACACCGTCCCCGTCCCATGCCCCTCCACCACATCCACATCCCCACCCGACAACCCACCCGCAGCCCACGCAGCCCGAATCACCCGCTCCTGCGACGGACCATTCGGCGCCGTCAAACCATTCGACGCACCATCCTGATTCACCGCCGACCCCGCCACCACACCCAACACCCGACGCCCACCAGCCCGCGCCGAAGACAACCGCTCCAACACCAACACACCCACACCCTCAGCCCACCCCGTACCATCCGCATCATCCGAAAACGCCTTGCACCGCCCATCAACCGCCAACCCACCCTGCCGCCCGAAGCTTTCGAAGATGTCCGGCGAGGACATCACCGTGACACCGCCGGCCAGGGCGGTCGTCGACTCGCCACGGCGTAGCGACTCGACCGCCAGGTGCAGGGCGACCAGCGAGGACGAGCAGGCGGTGTCCACGGTGACCGCCGGGCCCTCCAGGCCAAAGGCGTAGGCGACCCGGCCGGAGACCACCGACGTGATGCTGCCGGTGAGTTGGTAGCCCTCCAGGCTCTCGGCGAGCTGGGTGTTGCCGGTCATGTAGGTGTTGGCGCCGGCGCCGACGAAGACGCCGGTCTCGCTGCCGCGCAGCGACAGCGGGTCGATGCCCGCGTCCTCGAACGCCTCCCAGGAGGTCTCCAGCAGCAGCCGCTGCTGCGGGTCCATGGCGAGCGCCTCACGCGGCGAGATCCCGAAGAACGCCGCGTCGAACTCGCCCGCGTCGTGCAGGAACCCGCCCTGGCGGGCGTAGTGGGCCGCGCCGCGGGCCCACTCCACCCCTCGGTCGACGGGGAAGCCGGACACGGCGTCGCCGCCGCTCTCGACGAGTCGCCACAGGTCGTCGGGCGAGTGGACGTCGCCAGGGAAGCGGCAGCCCATGCCGACGATCACGATGGGGTCGTCGCTGGTCTCCCGCCGCACGGCCACCGGCCTGGCGGGCTGCCACTCGCCGATGATGGTCGCTTCGAGGTGGTCGACGAGGGCGAGCGGCGTCGGGTAGTCGAAGACCAGGGTCGGCGGCAGCCGCAGGCTCGTCGCCGCGTTGAGCCGGTTGCGCAGCTCGACCGCGCTGAGGGAGTCGAAGCCCAGGTCCTTGAAGACCTGGCTGGGGGCGATGACGGCCGTCGGCGCGTGCCCGAGGGCCCCGCGCACATGGGTCAGCACCAGCTCCAGCAGCTCCTCCTTGCGTTCCGGGGCCGGCAGTTCGGCCAGTCGGGCGGCGAACTCGGAGCCCTCGACGGCGGCCGCGCCGGCGCTGGCGGTGCGCCGCGGGGCGCGCACCAGGCCGCGCAGCAGGGTGCGCTGGAGCGCCGAGCCCTCGCTGAGCGCCTTGACGTCGATCCGGCTGGCCAGCATGGCCGGCTGGTCGACGCGCTCCGCCGCCTCGAGCAGGCCCAGGCCCTCGTCGCGCGAGATCGGCAGCAGGCCCGAGCCGGCGATCCTGGCCAGGTCACTCTCGCTCAGCTTCTCGGTGAGGGCACTGCTCTCCTGCCAGATCCCCCAGGCGAGGGACTGGGCGGGTAGCCCGTTGGCATGCCGGTGTTGCGCCAACGCGTCCAGATAGGCGTTGGCCGCCGCGTAACTCCCCTGACCCGCCGCACCAAACACCCCAGCGGCCGAGGAG
>NZ_JAVREO010000039.1:0-16501 GCF_031845445.1 Streptomyces chisholmiae
GGGGGCCGGGGGGCCGGGGGGAGCGTGTAACGGGCGTGCTGCAAGCCACCGTCCGCGCTCCCGACCGGGTCGGCCGACGGGTTAGGCTCGCGACGCTTTCGGACCTACTTGATCCTGGGGGTTCACCACCCGATGCGCGCACTGCGAATAAGCCTGATCGTGGTCGTCGTCCTCGCCGTCCTCGGCGTGGTCGCCGACCGGGTGGCGCTCTGGGTGACCGAGGGCGAGGTGGCCGCGAGAGCGCAGGACCGGCTGGGGCTGGCCAGCGAGCCGGCGGTGTCGATCAAGGGCTTCCCGTTCCTGACCCAGGTGCTCGGCAGCGAACTGGACAGGGTCACCCTCGGCGTCGGCGACTACGCGGCCTCGGTGGACGACCAGGAGCTGAACATCCACGATCTGGACATCGAGCTGGACAACGTGGAGCTGTCCGACGGCTACCGGCGGGCCACCGCGGAGACGGCGCACGGCGAGGGGATGATCAGCTACGCCGAGCTGACCCGCGCCTACGGCGAGCTGCTCGCGGTGAGCGGCAACGGTTTCGGGGTGGAGTTCGAGTACGCGGGCGAGGGGCGGCTCCAGCTGGTCCTCCAGGCCAGCGCCCTGGGGCAGACCCTGGACGTCGGCGAGGTGACCGGCGAGCTGCGGCTGGACGGCGAGGTGGTGACCCTCGGGGTGGCCGAGGGCGAGCTGCCCGACATCGCCAACGACCAGCTGCGCGAGGCGGTGCACGGGCAGCTGGACCAGGAGCGCACCATCTCGGGGCTGCCGGAGGGGCTGGCCGTCTCCGCGCTGGAGCCGAGCGAGGACGGGCTGCGGGTGATCGTGGACGGCGCGGACGTGACGGTGGGCGGCTGAGCCGCCACCCGGCGCGCCCGGCCGAGGGCCGCCCGTAGTCCACATCCCAGATAGCAGTCATTTGCGTCTCATCATGCGGAACACCGGTGACAGCCGGGAGGCGCGATCCGTACGATCGCGGACATGATGCGGCAGGCGACGGGCACCCCCGCCGGGGGGCTCACCAAGCGACGCGCGGTGGATCTCTGCCGCGTCTCGGCCATGCTCTGTCGCCGCCTCGGCTGATTCCCCCGCCCTCCCGCCGCCGCGCCGCGTTCGCCTCGTGCGGCCCGCCGCCCGACGCAGCGCGTGTGCGACCTCTGCGGTGGCCCCTTCCCGCCCGAATCGCCCCAAGGAGATACCAGCATGAGCCGCAGTGACGTCCTGGTGGACGCCGACTGGGTCCAGGCCCACCTCGACGACCCGAAGGTCGTGCTCGTGGAAGTCGACGAGGACACCTCGGCCTACGAGAAGAACCACATCAGGAACGCGATCCGGATCGACTGGAAGCAGGAGCTCCAGGACCCGGTCCGGCGCGACTTCGTCGACCAGGAGGGCTTCGAGAAGCTGCTCTCCGCCAAGGGCATCGCCAACGACGACACCGTCGTCCTCTACGGCGGCAACAACAACTGGTTCGCCGCCTACGCCTACTGGTACTTCAAGCTGTACGGCCACAGCGACGTCCGGCTGCTGGACGGCGGGCGCAAGAAGTGGGAGCTGGACTCCCGCGACCTGGTCGCCGAGGTGCCGACCCGGGCCGCCACCGAGTACCGGGCGCAGCCGCAGGACACCTCGATCCGCGCCTTCCGCGACGAGGTCGTCGCCGCGATCGGCAACAAGAACCTGGTGGACGTCCGCTCCCCCGACGAGTTCAGCGGCAAGCTGCTCGCCCCGGCACACCTGCCGCAGGAGCAGTCCCAGGTCGGCGGCCACGTGCCCAGCGCCCGGAACATCCCCTGGTCCAAGTCGGCCAACGACGACGGCACCTTCCGCTCCGACGACGAGCTGACCGCGCTGTACGAGGGTGAGGGCGTGGACCTGGCGCAGGACACCATCGCCTACTGCCGCATCGGGGAGCGCTCCGCGCACACCTGGTTCGTGCTGCACGAGCTGCTCGGCCAGCCCAACGTGAAGAACTACGACGGCTCCTGGACCGAGTACGGCTCGCTGGTCGGCGTGCCGGTGGAGACCGGCCCCGCCAAGTAGGGGGTGCGGGCGCGCGGGGCCGGCCGGTCCGGCCCCGCCAGCTGGCGGCTCCCGTGTGGGAACCGCCCGGAGATCAGCCGAGAAAGAGGGAACAGCCATGTGCGGAGCGAAGGCCGGCGGCCCCGACGCCAGCGGCGTCAAGGCCGGGGAGACCACCATCCAGGGCTCGGTCACCAGGGACGGCGAGCCGGTGACCGGCTATGTCCGTCTGCTTGACAGCACCGGGGAGTTCACCGCCGAGGTGCCGACCTCGGCCACCGGGCAGTTCCGGTTCTACGCGGCCGAGGGGACCTGGACGGTCCGGGCCCTGGTGCCGGGCGGCACCGCGGACCGGAAGGTCGTCGCCCAGCGGGGCGGGCTGACCGAGGTCGCCATCGCCGTCTGAGACCGGCCGGCCCCGGCCGACGCCCCCGCGCCGCGGGCGGTGACGTGGCCGGCGCACACGTACGAAGGCCGCGCCCTCGCCGGGCGCGGCCTCTCGTTTCCCCCCGTTGGATGTTGCCCCGTGGTCGGTAGTGGGCGGTCCTTGCGGGTCGGGCCCCGCGCCTCGCGCGGCCCGGCCGAAGACGGCTCAGTAGACCAGGGCCCGCACCCCGTCCGGCATGATCTCGCTCACGAAGACCTGCGCCCCGGCGATGCGTACCCCCTCGATCACGTCCTCCTCCTTGATCCCCCTGCGCGCCGCGCACTGCGTGCACAGGGTGACCCGGCCCTCGGCCCTGATCGCCTCGATCAGCTCCGGCAGCGGCGCGGCGTGGGGAAGCTGGAACTCCGCGGCCCTGCCGGGCAACGCGAACCAGGCCGACTCCCCGGTCAGCCACAACGAGACGCGCACTCCGCTGGCCGCCGCCACCGCGGCCACCGTGAACGCCTGTGAGCAACGCTCGGGGGCGTCCGCCCCCGCCGTCACCTTGATCACCAACTGCTGCGCCGTCTGAGCCATGAGACCACCGTAGCCGGGTGGGCTAGTGGGCTAGCGAGTCGTGCCGCAGGTAGCGCAGACCCAGTCTCCCTGCGGACCCTGATACATGGTCCCGCCACAATTTGGACAACTCATGATCACATCCTTTCCACGCGCTTAGACGCGAGAGCGGCCGTACACGTTCAGTCGCGGTGATCACAAAACGGTCAAGGTACTACCGGGGGTGCGTCTCGGGCGGCCCACCTCACTGAGATTCCCCGGACGATGACCACTAGACTCGGCCGCGACCGTTCTTCACATTCGGGCCGAGCGCAAGGAGCGACGCCGTGCTTGAGGCATTCTTCATCACCTTGATGGTCCTGGTGGCCGTCGGCACCGCCGCGTTCACCGGGCTGGTCGTGGTGAAGCTCTACCAGGGCCAGCGCTGACGATGATCGAGATCCCCGCCGATCTCGACCCGTCCCTGGTGCCGCTCGCCTTCCTCCTCGGCACCTGGCAGGGCGCCGGGGTCGCCGACTTCCCCGGCGAGGAGGCCAGCAACTTCGGCCAGCAGGTCACCTTCAGCCACGACGGCCGGGACTTCCTGGAGTTCACCGCCCGCTCCTGGCGGCTGGACGAGGCCGGCCAGCGGACGGTCCCGCTGGAGACCGAGCACGGCTTCTGGCGGATCGACGCCCGGCGCCAGATCGAGGCGGTGCTGGTGCGCGACCAGGGCGTGGTCGAGGTCTGGTACGGCGCGCTGGCCGAGGGCAAGCCGCAGATCGACCTGGCCACCGACGCCATCGCCCGCACCGAGGCGTCCCCGCCGTACGTCGGCGGCAAGCGGCTCTACGGCTACGTCAACGGCGACCTGATGTGGGTCGGTGAGAAGGCCACGCCCGAAGTGCCGCTGCGGCCCTACATGTCGGCGCACCTGAAGAAGGCCGTCGACCCGCGGGAGTGGATCGGCGACCTGGAGAACCTGCCGGACGACGGCATCGCCTTCTTCAAGTAGGCCGTCGCGCGCCCGCGCGGAGGCCGCGGGCGGGTGGGGCCGCCGGCCCGCGACCCCACCGCCGACGTCAGAGGGTGCGCAGCGCGCCGCCGTCCACCGGGACCACGGTGCCGGTGACATAGCTCGCCGCCGGCGACAGCAGGAAGGCGGCGACCCGGCCGAACTCCGCGGGCTCCCCGTAGCGGCCCAGCGGGATGCCCGCCAGGGTCCGACGCCGGCCGGCCTCGTCGGATCCGGCGTCGAGCTGCCGCATCCGGTCGGTGGCCACCCGGCCCGGCATCAGCCCCAGCACCCGCACCCCGCGCGGGCCGAACTCGTCCGCCAGGTCCTTGGCCACCATGGCAAGGCCGGGGCGCAGCCCGTTGGAGATGCCCAGCCCGGTGACCGGCGAGCGGACCGAGGTGGAGAGCACCAGGCCCACCGCGCCGCCCTCGCCGGCGGCCAGCTCGGTGGCGAAGACCCGGCCGGCCCGGACCGAGCCGAGGAAGACGCTCTCGAACGCCGCCCGCCACTGCGCGTCGGTCGCGCCGGCCGCGGTGGCCGGCGGCGGCCCGCCGACCGAGACCAACGCGCCGTCGAACCGGCCGAAGCGCTCCCTGGCCAGCCCGAGCAGCCGCGCCGGGGTGTCCGTGTCCGCCAGGTCGAGCGCCAGCCCGGCCGCTCGCTCCGCACCCAACTCGGCGACCGCGTCGGCCACCGCGTCCGCGTCCCGCGCGGCCAGCACCACCCGCGCCCCGTCGGCGACCAGCGCCTCGGCCGTCGCCCGGCCCAGGCCCCTGCTGCCACCCGTCACCACGTAGACCCGGTCGGCCAGTCGGAGATCCACCGGTCACCACCCCTTCCATTGACGCGCCGTCCGCTGGCGCGCTCTCCCGCCCACTATGCCCGGCGCGGTGGCCGTTCCTTACGGCGGTTTGACGCCGGGCGGAGCAGGATGGGGCCTGCCTCCTCGCACGGACCCCGCCGATTCCCCTCGGGCGGGGTCCGTGCCCCTCCTCCGGCGGCTCCGCGCCGGCGCAGCGTGCCCTCGTCCGATCCCCCTACCCGCCGTCCCCTTCTACACTGGCCCCGTGGTGAGCACCGACTGGCAGGAAGATCTGCGCAATCGCGGTTACCGGCTGACGCCGCAGCGGCAGCTGGTGCTGGAGGCCGTCGACCGGCTGGACCACTCCACGCCCGAGGACATCCTGGCCGAGGTTCGCAAGACCGCCGGCGGGGTCAACATCTCGACCGTCTACCGGACGTTGGAGCTGCTGGAGGAGCTGGGCCTGGTCTCGCACGCGCACATCGGGCACGGCGCCCCCACCTACCACCTGGCCGAGCGGCACGACCACCTGCACCTGATGTGCCGGGACTGCGAGCGGGTGATCGAGGCGGAGCTGGCGCTGGCGGAGCCGTTCGCCGAGGCGCTGCGCGAGCGGTTCGGCTTCGAGACGGACCTGCGGCACTTCGCGATCTTCGGACGCTGCGCCGAGTGCGCGGCGACGGCCGCCGCCGAGGAGCCGGGCAAGGCGGGCGAGGCGGGCGAGGCGGCCGGCTCGTAGGGCCGGCTGCCGCCGGCCCCTGACGGGCCCGGCCGGCGCGGGCGCGGACGCCGTAGGCTTGCTGGCATGTCGTCGTATGCCAGTCCCCTGTTGGAGCTGCCGGGCGCGGTCGCCGCGCGGGAGCCGGATGTCGGAGTAGCGGCCCACTACGGGGACCTCTTCCGCGAACAGCGGGCGCTGGCCAAGGGCGAGGGTCTGGTGGACCTGTCGCATCGCGAGGTACTCACGGTCACCGGCCCCGACCGGCTGAGCTGGCTCCACCTGCTGCTCACCCAGCATGTGGAGCGCCTGGCCCCGGAGCAGGCCACCGAGGCGTTGATCCTGTCCGCCAAGGGCCATATCGAGCATGTGCTGTACCTGGTGGACGACGGCGAGACCACCTGGGTGCACACCGAGCCGGGCGCGGCCGCCGCGCTGCTCGGCTACCTGGAGAGCATGAAGTTCTTCTACCGGGTCGAGGTGGCGGACCGGACGGCCGAGTTCGCCGTGGTCCACCTGCCGGCCGGGTCCATCGTCGAGGCCCCGGCCGGCGTCGTGGTCCGGGAGACGCCGCACGGCCGGGACCTCTTCCTGCCGCGCGCCGAGCTGTCCGACTTCGCCGCCGCGCACGGCCCGGTGGTCGGGGTGTTGGCCTTCGAGGCGCTGCGGGTCGAGGGCCACCGCCCGCGCCTGGGGCTGGAGACGGACCACCGCACCATCCCGCACGAGCTGGGCTGGTTGGAGACCGCGGTCCACCTGCACAAGGGCTGCTACCGGGGACAGGAGACGGTGGCCCGGGTGGAGAACCTGGGCAAGCCGCCGCGGCGGCTGGTCTTCCTGCACCTGGACGGCAGCGAGGTGGTGCTGCCCGAGCCAGGCGCCCCGGTGCGGTTGGCGGCCGACGGGCCGGAGGGCCGGCAGCTGGGCCGGATCACCACCTCGGCCCGCCACCACGAGCTGGGCCCGATCGCGCTGGCCGTGGTGAAGCGGAACGTGCCGGCCGACGCCGAGTTGCTGGCCGACCGGACGCCGGCGGCCCAGGAGCTGATCGTCGAGCCCTGAGCGGGTGTCAGAGCTCCAGCAGCACCGTGAACGGGCCGTCGTTGGTGAGGCCCACCCGCATCTGGGCGCCGAACCGGCCGGTGGCGACGGTGGCGCCCAGGGCGCGCAGCGTGTCGCAGACGGTGTCGACCAGCGGCTCGGCCACCTCGCCCGGCGCCGCCGCGGCCCAGGTCGGGCGGCGCCCCTTGCGGGCGTCACCGTAGAGGGTGAACTGCGAGACGACCAGCAGCGGGGCGCCGCTGTCCGAGGCGGACCGCTCGCCGTCCAGCACCCGGAGGGTCCACAGCTTGCGGGCCAGCCGGACGGCGGTCTCCGGGGTGTCCTGGTGGGTGACCCCGACCAGGACGCAGAGTCCCTCGCCCTCGATCTCGCCGACCGTCTCGCCGTCCACCGTCACCGAGGCGCCGTCCACCCGCTGTACCACCGCTCGCATGGGGACATCATGCCGGAGCGCACTGGCGGAACGTTCCCTCGCACGACGGCAGCGCCGGATGGGTGCCAACCCGCTGCACACGGCGGGTACACAGTGACACGATGCGTGCACGGGGTACGTACCGCACCACGGCACCGAAATGGGGACGAGGGGACAATTGCGCATGATCACACCGGGATCCGGCTCGCAGCCCACCACCGTACCGAGCGCCAGGGCTCCGCACCGGGAGCCGGAGGCGGGAGGTTGCGGGGTGGCCCTGTCCGACGAGGCCGACGAGCCAGGCGGGGGTGGGGGCGGCGGGGGCCTGCGCGGGTTGAGCCTGCCGCAGCTGCGCGAGCTGCGCCGGTCCGCGCAGCGCGAGGAGGCCGATCTGAGTTTCGTGCGGCGGCTGTTGCAGGGCCGCATCGACATCCTGCAGGCGGAGGGGCGGCGCCGCGGCGGGCAGGACTCGGGGCTGCTGGACCAGCTGCCGCTGATCCTGGCCGACGGCCCGTCCCGGCAGCGTTCCTCCGCCCGCCACGTCACGCTGGGCACCCCGGCGAGCGAGCGCTACCGCCGGCTCGCCGACGAGGTGCTGGCCGAGGTCGAGCTGTCCGACCTGAGCGGGCTGGACGACGCCGAGCTGGCCACGGCGCTGGCCCGGCTGGCCGAGTACGAGGAACGGGTCTCCCGCCGCCGCCAGGCGCTGCACCGGACGGCGGACGGCTGCGGGGCCGAGATCGCCCGACGGTACCGTGAGGGCGAGGCACAGGTCGACGACCTGCTGTGTTGAGCCGGCGGAAGGACCCTGCGCGATGACCATCCCAGCGAGCGCCCCCCGAGTGAGCCGCGGCCCCGATCTGCCGGTGCTGGCCGAGGTGGTCAGGTCGGGGTTCGTGGAGAGCCGGCACCGCGGCTCGCTGGTGGTGCTGGCGGCGGACGGCCGGGTCGAGTGGTCGGTGGGTGAGGTGGCCGAGCCGATCTTCCCCCGGTCGAGCAACAAGCCGATGCAGGCGGCGGCCGTGCTGCGGGCCGGGCTGCCGCTGGCCGACGAGCGGTTGGCGTTGGCGGCGGCGAGCCACCGCGGGGCGGAGCTCCACCAGCGGCTGGCCGACCGGATGCTGGCCGAGCACGGGCTGACCGCGGCGGCGCTGCGCTGTCCCGAGGAGGCGCCCGACTTCGGCGCAGGTCCCGGGCCGCGCGGCCGGCTGGCGATGAACTGCTCGGGCAAGCACGCGGCCTGGCTGGCGGCCTCGGTGGTCAACGAGTGGCCGGTGGCCGACTACCTGGACCCGGAGCACCCGATGCAGCGGCTGGCCCGCCGGACGGTGGTGGAGTACACCGGGGAGCCGGAGACGACGGTCGGGGTGGACGGCTGCGGTGCGCCGCTGTCGGCGCTCTCGGCGACCGGGCTGGCCCGGGCGTTCCGGGCGGCGGTGCTGGGGCCGGCCGACGATCCGCTGCGGCGGGTGGCGGACGCGATGCGGGCGCACCCGGAGTACGTGGCCGGCGAGGGCCGGCTGGACACCGTGCTGATGCGGGCGGTGCCCGGCCTGCTGGCCAAGGGCGGCGCCGAGGGGGTGCAGGCGGTGGCGCTGCCGGACGGGCGGGCGTTCGCGCTCAAGGTCGAGGACGGCGCCGGCCGGGCGGCCAACGCGGTCACCGGGCGGGTGCTGGCCGCGCTGGGCGTCGAGGCGGGCGCGCTGCCGGACACCCCGGTGCTGGGCGGTGGCGAGCCGGTGGGCGAGGTCAGGGCGGCCTTCTGAGGAGCGGCGCTCCGGGCGGAGGCGCCGCGCTCCGGGCGAGGGGCGCTCCCGCCAGGGCCCGGCGGACGGGTGTCTGTGGGCCGGGATCGGTGGGCCGGTGTCAGTGGGCCAGGCCCGGGGTCCCGGTCAGTAGAACGCGCAGCCCGTCAGCGCCTCCGCGCCCAGATGCCGGATCAGGACGTCCAGGAGCGGACCCTGCGGAGTGTCGGGGCCGCCCTTCTGGTACGTGCTGAAGAAGCTCCGGGCCTGGTGCTGGTGGACGAGGGTCGGCTCCTCGCCCGGCCGGATGCCGCCGTCGGGGTGCAGGAAGTCGGGGTTGTCCACCATCTCCAGCAGCTCGGTCGGCTCGGCCAGCGAGAGGACCGCGACCTCCGGGTCGCTGATGCCCGGGTAGGCGTTGGCCAGCCGCCGATTGTCGAGGTCGAGACCGGGGAAGTACACGCCGAAGTCCCGGCCGTCGTCCGGCACCGCGGTGATCGCCGCCACCAGCGGCCCGACCGCCGTGCCGGTGGCCTCGACCGTCACGGCCTCCCCCAGCTCCCGGCGGGTGACCGGCGGCTCGGTCTCCGGCGCGGTCTGGGCCCGCCGGTGCCGCTCCACGGCCAGGCCGAGACCCAGCGGAGAGGTGTCGCCCAGCCGGCCGGAGACCACGGACCACTCCGGCCGCACCAGCCGCTCCGCCAGCAGGTCGGCGCAGAGGTCGGCCACCCGCTCGCGCGACATCCCCAGCGACTCCGGCCGCGCCACCCACATGTGCTCCCAGACGCCCACGCGTCCCCCTCCCCGCAGCAGCGGTTGTTGACCCCAGAAGCTAACAGACCGGTCCGACAGTCCCGTTGGTCCGGCGGGCGGCGGCGATCCAGGGGGGCGGCCTCGGCCGGTGGGTCCGGCGGTCTTCGGCCGGCGGGGCCGGGTGGGGCGATCGGCCGATCCGGCCGAGAACAACTCGTTGGCCCCGGCGTGAAAACGTTGCCTAGGGTCGGCGGCATGGCTGAGCTAGAGATGCGCGCCGTCGCTGGGGACCGGGACGCCGCCAGCGCGTGGGTGCGCGGGGTGTTCACCGGTTTCCTCGACCGAGGCGCCGACGTGTCCCAGGAGGAGATGGAGCTGCGGCTGGCCCGCCAGGAGCTGAGCCGGGCGGTCGGCTTCTTCGACGGGGACCGCTGCGTGGCCACCTTCAACAGCTTCCCGCAGCGGGTCACCACGGTGGGGGGTGGCCAGGTGTCAGCCAACGCGGTGTCGGCGGTGACGGTGACCGCGACCCACCGCCGCCGCGGGCTGCTGACCAGGATGATGCTGCCGGACCTGCGGGCCGCCAAGGAGCGCGGCGAGCCGGTGGCCACGCTGATCGCCGCCGAGTACCGGATCTACGGCAGGTTCGGCTTCGGCCCGGCCACCGGTTTCGTCAACTGGCGGGTGCGGAAGGCGCGGTCCGGCTGGGACGGCAGCTGGTCGACGGCCGGGCTGGCCGGCGAGCTGAGCATGGTGGAGGACGCCGAGGTCCGACGGCTCCTGCCGGAGCTGCACGCCAACTGCCGGGCCGGCACGCCGGGCATGGTGGACCGGAACGACTTCCACTGGGACCGGATCACCCGGCAGATCACCACCTCGCCGGCGCCGCCGGCCACGCTGAACGCGGTGTACCGGGACGCCGACGGCACCCCGCGCGGCGTGGTCTGCTTCACCGTGGCCAAGGACTGGGACACCGGGCTGCCGGACGGTACGGCCACCGTGCGGCTGATGTACGCGGCGGACGACGCGGCGGAGCGGGCGCTGTGGCGGCTGCTGTTGTCGCTGGACTGGGTGACGACGGTGGACAGCGGGCCGGCCCGGCCGGACGCGCCGCTGCCGCTGCTGCTGCCGGACCCGCGGGCCGCCTCGGTGGTGGAGACCGGGGACCAGCTGTGGCTGCGTCCGCTGGACGTGCCGGCGCTGTTGACCGCCCGCAGCTATCCGGCCGCGGGGGAGCTGGTGCTTGAGGTGCGGGACCCGTTGGGGCTGGCCGGGGGCCGGTTCCTGTTGTCGGCCGGGCCGGACGGCGCGTCGTGCGCGGCGACCACCAGGAGCGCCGACCTGACGCTGGACGTGGGCACGTTGGGCCGGTTCTACCTGGGGGAGGACTCGGTCGCCGCGCTGGTGGCCGCCGAGTTGGTGGCGGAGCACACGAACGGGGCGGCGGACCGCGCGGATCTACTCTTCCGCACGGGCCGCCGCCCCTGGTGCCCTGACATCTTCTGATCCCGGTCCTCGGTTCGGCTCCCCTGCCGTTCCGGGCCGTGCGATCACCTGGACGTCGCACGCCGCTTCGTCGCCGAACCCCCCGCACCGGTTGGGTGGGCTCCCGTCAGAGGGAGCCCACCACCAGCGTGACCAGCACAGTGGTTCCCACACAGGCACAGGTGAAGTTCCGCTTCCGCAGGCCCGTGCGCAGTATCAACAGTCCGATCAACCCCGGCAGTCCGTACTGGACCTCCACCGCTTGCTCCGTCGCGATGCCGAAGGCAGCCACGATGATGGTGGAAACGAGCATGACCCCTCCTTACATCACGTCAACTTCAGTTAACTCCCGGAAACTCCGAGAAGTTGGCTAAGTTGTTCGCCAACTATATGAATGTTTTCCCCAGTTGGTCGGCTCGCGGAAACGTCCTCATATCAACCTTCCGCATCTGGCCGAAAGTTGTATGGTGACGGCGTGAGTCAGGAGACCGTCCCGGAGAGCGAGCTTCCCGATCCGTTCGGTGATCCGTTCTCTCCCGACCACATCGCCGGGGTGCTGCGCGACCGCATACGGTCGGGCGAGCTGCCGCCGCGCGCCAAGCTGCCCACCCAGCGGGCCCTCGTCGAGGAGTTCCGGGTCAACCGGACGACGGTGCGCGCCGCCCTGGCCGCCCTGGAGCGGGACGGGTACATCGCCGCCCGGGGCCGGGGCGCGCCGGCGGTGGTCGCGCTGCCCGGCGGGGACAGCCCCCGGCCGGCCGGGGTCGAGGTGGCCGACCGGATCGCGGTGGCGTTCCAGTCCAAGGACATCACCATCGACGCGTTCTGCCTCACCACGGAGACGCTCAACTCGGCCCTGGCCGCCCCGTTGATCGCCATCTCCGCCGGCGAGTTGACGCCCCGTTCGATCACCGTGCGGGTGCTGCTGCCCAGCCCGGACGCGCCGCCGGCCTACCCCCGGCTGGTCGCCGACCCGGACGACCAGCGCCCCAGGGACCGGCTGCGCCAGCTGACCCAGACCTTCTCCACCTCACTCCGCCACCAGTTGACCTCGCTCGCCGAGATGCGCCTGGTGCCCCAGGTGACGGTGGAGATCAGGGAGGTGCCGATCACCCCCGTCCAGAAGGTCTACCTGCTGAACGGCACCGAGGTGCTGACCGCCTACTACCAGGTGGTCTCCCGGGTGATCGAGTACGAGCGGCAGCAACTGGAGATCTACGACGTGCTCGGGCTCAACTCGAAGGTGTTCCGCTCCACCGAGGACACCGCCTTTGTTGAAGAGTCCCACCAGTGGTTCACGTCCCTCTGGTCAACGCTGGCACAACCGCTCACACTCGGTTAGATGAGGGGACTCATTAGTAACGCACACTGTGTTCTCTTCGACTTCGACGGTCCCGTCTGCCAGCTCTTCGCGGTGCGCTCCGCCGAGTCGGTGGCCGTCAGACTCCGGTCCCTGGTCGGGGAGTTGGCCCTCACCCCGCTGTTGACCGCGGAGCTTCGGGCCTCCCGCGACCCGCACCGGGTGCTGCGCGAGATAGCACGGCAGCGGCCGCACCGGGGGGCGGTGGACCGCCTGGAGGCGGCGCTCACCCAGGAGGAGATCAGCGCCGCCGGCTCCGCCCGCCCCACTCCCTACGCCGCCGCGCTGATCGCGGCGCTCGCCACCCGTGGCCGGCAGGTCGCCATCGCCACCAACAACTCGCCGCTGGCCGCGCTCCGTTACCTGGAGCGGCAGCGGCTGACCGGTTTCCTCGGCGGCCGGGTCTTCGGCCGGACCGCCGATCTCGCCCGGCTGAAACCACACCCCGACTCGGTGCTGCGGGCGCTCGCCGCCACCGGGGTGTCCCCGGCCCGTTCGCTGATGATCGGCGACAGCCTCGCCGACCACGGCGCCGCCACCGCGGCGGGGGTCCCGTTCCTCGGCTACGCGCTCGACGACGCCGGGGAGGACGCGTTTCGCGCGGCCGGCGCGGAGTGCGTGGTGCGCTCCCTCCAGTGCGTACTGGCCGCCGTCGGTCATCCCGACGGGTCGGCAGATGCACCCTTTTGAGCCATCAACAGTCCGCTTGTACCGGCGTACGGTATCGCTACCCGTAACGAACCCAACGCCGGAAAGCGACCATCATGAGCCAACCGTTGTCCGGGCACCTCCTTCGCGGGCACCACCGCGACTGGCAGGTGCTCCCCGCCGAGGGCCAACTCCCCATCGAGGGCAGAATCAAGGCCGGGCGGACCCGCCCGGGCGTCACCCGCTTCGACCCGCGCTGCTTCCGTGACGAGGAGGACGTGCTGATCGAGCTCGCCCTGCTGGGCATGGAGCGCATCGCCCCGGTGTACCGCCTGGGCCCCGACGGCACCAGGGTGCACGGCTTTATCGAAGGCGAGCCGCTGTCCGCCGTGCGACCGCCCGGCACGCCGCTCGCCACCACCGAACTCGACCAGCTGGCCGACCTGTTCGGGCAGCTGGCCCGGATACCTCCGAGCGCCATGGCGCTGTTCCACAGCTGCCCGGAAGCCGAGCGCCCCGGCACCAGCCGGGAGTTCCTGCGCGGCCTGACGCGCTTCACCCGTCAGCGGGTCTACGCCCGACACCAGGCGACACTGGGCGGCCTGTTTCAGACCCTCGGCGTTGATCCCGAGGTACTGAGCGTGACCGGCCCGCTGGCCCGGGAGGCGGCGCGAATGACCAACCGGCCGTTCTGCCTGCTCCACGGCGACCTGCACCGCGACAATCTGATCGTCGCCGAAGTTGACCGCCAACTCTGGACGATTGACTGGGAGTTGGCGATGATTGGCGACCCGCTCTACGACTTGGCGACGCACCTCCACCTGATGGACTACCCGGAGCGTCAGCAGCAGGCGATGGTGGTCCGCTGGGCCGCCGCAGTCGAACAGCGGCTGCCCGGCGCCGCCGAGGGGCTGGCCCGGGACCTGCCCCGGTATCTCGCCTACAAGCGCGTCCAGTCGGTCTTCACCGACGTGGTCCGCCAGGCCACCGCCGTCCGCGAGGCGCCGGCCGACCAGCGCGCGGAACGGCTGGCCACCGCGGGCACGCTGGTCGCCCGGGCGCTGCGCCGGGCCAAACGGCCGCTGGGGCTGGCCAGTTCGCCCAGCCCCAGCGTGGTCGCCGGAATCTACGCGGATTTCATCGCCGGGGCGCCGGCTCCGCGACGCCCCGGGCCCCCGACTCCGGCCGGGCCGCCGGCTCTTCGTGCCGCTCCAGCTCCACCTTCGGCAACAGCCGGCCGAGCCACCCCGGCAGCCACCAGGCGTGCCGACCGAGCAACTGCATCGCGGCGGGGACGATCAGGCAACGGATGACCACCGCGTCCACCAGGATGGCGACCGCCATGCCGAAGCCCATCTGCTGCAACATCCGGTCCGGGCTGAGCATGAAGGCACCGAAGACCACCACCATGATCGCGCCGGCGGCGCTGATCACCGCGCCGGTGTGGGCCAGGCCCTCCCGGACGGCCAGCTGGTGGTCCCGGTGCCGTTCCCACTCCTCGTGCATCCGGGAGACCAGGAAGATCTCGTAGTCCATGGAGAGACCGAAGACGATGGCGAAGATCATCACCGGCAGGAAGGCCTCGATCGGCCCCGGATCCACGCCGAACCAGCCCTCCTGGAAGACCAGCGTCATGGCACCCAGCGCGGCCCCGATGCTCAGCAGGTTGAGCAGCGCGGCCTTCAACGGAATCCACACCGAACGGAAGACGACCAACAACAGCAGCACCGAGACCCCGACCACGATCGCCACGAAGAGCGGCATCCGGTCGGCGACCTTCTGGGCGTAGTCCTGGGTGGCGGCCGTCGAGCCGCCGACCAGGTACTCGGCACCGGTCTCGGCGCCCCACACGGGCAGCACCTCGTCGCGCAGCTCGTGCACCAGCTCGGTGGTCGCCTCGTCCTGCGGTGCGGAGTCGGGGAACACGATCAGCGTGGCGACCTCGCCGTCCTCGGTCAACGACGGCGGGGTGACCGCCGTCACCCCGGCCACCTCCGGCAGCCGCTCGGCCGCCAGCCCGGCCGCCGCCTCGGCACCCTGGTCGCCGCCGTGCGCGAGGATGATCAGCGGCCCGTTGAAGCCCGGGCCGAAGCCCTCGGCCAGCAGGTCGTACGCCTTGCGGCTGGTGGACTCGGCCGCGTCGTTGCCCGGGTCCCCCATGCCGAGCCGCAGGCCGAGCGCCGGCGCCGCCAGCGCGAGCAGCGCGCCCACGGCGGCCACCAGCGCGATCAGCGGGCGCCGCTGCACGGCGCCGCCCAGCCGGCGCCAGGCGGTGCCGACCGGTGCCTTGCCCCGCCCGGCCCGCTTGGCGTCGCGCGCCGGGAAGGTGCGGGCGAACCGCTCGCCGAAGATGCCCAGCAGCGCCGGCAGCAGCGTCAACGAACCGAGCATGGTGGCCAGTACGGTCAACGCCACGGACAGCGCGATCCCCTGCAGCGAGCCGAGCCCCAGCGCGACCAGGCCCAGCAGCGCGACGATCACCGTGCAGCCGGCGAAGAACACCGTCCGGCCGGCCGCGTCCAGCGCCCGGCGGGTCGCCACCGCCGAACCGTGCCCGGCGACCAGCTCGGCGCGGTACCTGGTGAAGATCAACAAGGCGTAGTCGATGCCCACGCCGAGACCGACCAGCATCATCACGTACACGGTGTAGTCGGCGATGGTGAAGGCGTGCGAGGCCAGCACGATGGCACCCAGCGTGGTGCCGACCGCGAACAGCGCCGTGATCACCGGCAGCCCGGCGGCGATCACCGAGCCGAACATGAAGACCAGGATGACCAGCGCGGCCATGATGCCGAGCCCCTCGGCGGCACCGCCCTCCCCCTCGGCGAGCTGGCGCGCGGCATCGCCGCCCAGCTCCACCTGGATGCCGTCGCCGGCCACCGTCTGGGCGGTGTCCAGCACCCGACGCACGTCCTCGGCCGGGACCTGCTCGGCCGGCAGCTCAAGCCCGACGGTGGCGTAGCCGACGGTCTCGTCGTCGGCGAGCGCCCCCGGCTGGTCGAAGAGGCTGGCCACCCCGGTGACGCCGGGCAGCTCGGCCACCTCGGCGAGCATCGGCTCGACGCGCGCCCTGGTCTCGGCGCGCGCCAGCCCGTCCGGGTCGTGCAGCACGATCTGGACGGTGTCGCCGCCCTGCTGCGAGCCGTGCTCCGCCAACAGCTCAAGGGCGCGCTGGGACTCGGTGCCGGGCAGCGAGTAGTCCTCCCGGTAGTCGTCTCCGGCCACCGAGGCGAGCCCCCAGACGGCGACCAGCACCAGCAGCCACAGGGCCAGCGCGGACTTGCGGTAGCGGTAGGAGAACCCGGCGACCCGGGCGAACACCCCGCCGGCCACCGGCGGTCCAACGCCGGACGGCGCGGGGCCGCCGCCCGACGGCGGAGGGCTGGACGGCGGAGGGCTGGACGGCGGAGGGCCGCCGTGCTTGGGGGACATCGGGGTCAACACTCCCTATGAGCAGACAATGGGTGCGGGCGGATGTGCGAGACCAGGGGCCGGGAGGCCCGGGGGTCGGCGGGGCCGGGAGGCCCGGGGCCGGCGCGAAACCGGGGGGCGGGGGC
>NZ_JAVREO010000040.1:0-14487 GCF_031845445.1 Streptomyces chisholmiae
CTCGTAATGCGTAGGTCAAGGGTTCGATTCCCTTAGGCGGCTCAGCGGTTCCGCAGCAGGTCAGCGGGCAAATGACAGGGCCCCCGGGTGGCTACCACCCGGGGGCCCTGTACACATTCTGTACACCCTGTTGCATGTCGCCTTATGCGGCGAGCGGCGCACCAGCCAGCGCGAGTGCGGCACTTCGACCCGCGTCCAGGGCGTCCGCCACCTCATCAAGGCGGTCCGGGAACAGGTGACCGTAGATGTTGAGAGTCATGGCTGCGTCCTTGTGCCCAAGCATGAGCTGGATCACCTTGACGTCGGCGCCAGCCGCGATGGCGAGCGACGCGGCGGTGTGCCTCAGCTTGTGTGGTGTCACGCCAAGCCCGCCTAGGCCAGCGGCCTTCACTGCCGGATCGAAGACCCGGGATCGGAAGTTCGAGTACCGCAGGGGGCCGCCGCTGGGTGCGGTGAACAGGAGATCCCCGGGACCCTTCTCCGCAGCGGCCGTACCCAACTCGTTGGCGAACGACCGAGGGACTGGCACGCTCCGTTTCTCGTGGTTCTTCACCGGACCCAGGGCGAGCACACCCTTCACATCGGTGTAGTTCTGCACGACCCTGATGCGCCGCTTCGGTACGGACAGCCGACCCACCTTGACCGCCGACGCCTCGGCCCACCGGATGCCGCAGTACCCCAGGGTGAGGATCAACGGCCGGTACTCACCAGCCGCAGCGGCCAGCTTCTCCAGCTGTTCGTAGGTCAGGTAGACGTGCTCGTCGTCGTCTTCCGAGCGCGGTAGCTCGTGGTCGGCCGCCGGGTTCGTCGCGATGCGATTCGTCCGCACCGCATGCTTCAACACCATGGACAGCACCCGGTACGTCTTCGTGATCCGGGCCGGACCCAGTGGCTTGCCCCGCCGCCCAGGCTCGTTGCAGAGCCTCGTGATCCACTCGGAGACGTCTTCCCAGCGAACCGCCCCGACTTGCCAGTCACCCCAGTGCGGGATCACGTACAGGTCCAGCAGCTCCCGGTAGTCCCGCTTCGTGGTCCGCCCCTGCTTGCGCAGCGACCCGAACCACTCCTCGGCGACGACCTTCACTGCCGCCTTCCCTGACGCGGGGTCCCGGTAGCTGCCCTTGTTGAGCCTGGCCGTGATGGCGTTCTGCTCGGCCTCGGCCTTCGGGAGCGTGCCGAACGTCTTCGCCTTGCCCTTCCCGTCCGGCCCGTACCAGCGGACCCGCCAGCGTCCCGGCGGCCGGCGCTTGCTCCCCTCGCGCTTCGCGGCCTGCCACTTCTCCATGGACTCCTGGTAGTCCGCGTGGCTCTCCCTGTCCTCAATCCAGACCCGCGCCATCGCTCTCCCCCCTTCGCAGGATGGGCAGGAGCCCGCGCTCCTCCATCCACTCCGTCACCCGCGGCTCGAACGCCTCGGGGTCGTGCTCAACGAGAACCCCTCGGGCGTCGGGCACTTCCTCGGTCGGGGTAACCAGGGCCAGCCCTTCGTAGTTACGGCGCACTCGGGCCAGCTGCTGGATCGACCGCTCCCCGACAGGGGGCGGAGCGGGGAGGCGCAGGACAACCGGCCCGCGCTTCGCCTGCTCCGCACGCCAGGCTTCACGGGCCTCGGGGGCGGTCCAGTCGTAACGCCGCCGTCCGGGCGGAAGGGCGTAGAGCTGGTACTCCAGCATGGCGGTCCGTGCGTCGCCTTCGGGGAGTCGGATGGGTCGCTCGCTGCTGGCCCACGCCCATGCGACATCGGCCGGTACTTCGCCTGCTCCCGTGATGGAGACATGCGCCTCAAGCCCGTCTTCGAGCGGCAGCAGCAGCGAGGCGGGCGAGACGTCGAGGACGAATGCGAGGGCAGCCAGGTCATCGACCGTGACCTGTCGCTCCCCTCGTTCGATCTTCGCGACGGCCGAGGGGGTGATGGGCCGCTCGGCCTTCCGCAGTGCCCCGGAAAGGGCGTAGGTGGTGAGGCCGCGCGCTTCGCGTACCCGCTTCAGGTTTCTGGCCACGGTGAGCGCGGTGGGGCCGTACTTGATGGCGGGGCGGGAAGCGCGCTTCTCGGAAGTCATGCCATGCAGGTTATGCGCTCGTGTCCATCTCATGGTCTGTGGTGGTACCTTCGTGGATGACATGCGTCTACTCTACTCTCTTTAGAGTCCAGATTGAACACGGAGGTTGCGATAGTGGCGGTGGACCAGCTGTTGAGTCCCAAGCAGGTACACAGCGAGTACGGCTTCAAGCCGCAGACGCTCGCGAACTGGCGATGGATGGGGATGGGGCCCGACTACATCAAGACGACCCCCGGGCGCGGCGGTCGAATCAAGTACCGGCGCAGCTCCATCGAGCGGTGGCTCCACGAGCAGACCGTCCGCGGGGGTGCTGCCGCATGACCCGAGACATGGAGAAGCCCGGGGCGGCTACCCCGGGCGTTCTCGACGACCACATGGTGGGTGGGTCTGGTGCGAGCGTACCGCCCCGGCGGGCGGCGCGTCAGCAGCTCGCGGCGAACCCCTTCGGGTTGTCGCTGGCTGAGGTGCGGGCCGAGGTGGCGCGGTGCGCTGGCCGGGGCTGGCAGTTGTGGGAGATCCGGGCGCGGTTCTACCCGGAAGGTGGTGAGCCGCGGTGAGTGGGCGGACGCGTCCGGGGGACGTGGCGGCGTTGTGGGCGTCGAAGCAGGTGACGCAGCTTCTCTCGGGTCTGCCTGAGGGTGTGGCGGTGCCGGAGTACGGCTCTCCGGGGTGGTTCCGGCTGGCGGGGGAGGACCCCCGCCGGCCGGCGGCCCTGATCGGGGCGGCCGAGGCGTGGCGTCGGCAGCGTGACGACCAGGCCCGGTTGGAGGAGCTGGCCGAGAGTGACCCGGATGCCTGGTACGGGGCCGTGTTCGGGCCGGCGGATGCCGAGGCGGCGCGGTTCCTGCGGCGTGAACAGCTCTCCCGGCGGCCGACGTTCGCGGAGATCGCTCGTCGCCGAGCCCACCGGCCGGCGCGCGAGGTGCGGGCGGCCCCCGGCTGGCCCCCGGTCGCGATCCCCGGCCGGCCGGGATGGTGGCGCCACCTGATCGACGGACGGCAGGTCGATCTGCCCAGCCGTGAAGCACCCAACGAGATGGGGGAGGCCGCGTGAGCCTCGATCCTGCGGTGAGGCGGCTCACGGCCGTTGAAACCGTTCCTGGTGACCTGGGGGCCATCCCATGGCCCGAAGAGGACACCCAGGCCGAGCCGGCGCCCCGGCGGGTACTGCGTATCACCAGGGCCTCGGAGATCGAGGCCGAGCCCGTGGTGTGGGCGTGGGAGGACGAAGGCGAAGGCCGCGTCCCCGCTGGGGCGTTGACCGTTGCGGCCGGACGGGAAGGCACCGGGAAGTCGTCGTTCGGCATGTGGATGGCCGCGCACGTCACCCGGGGCACGCTGCCCGGCTCCTTCCAGGGGCGCCCCCGGGGGGTGTTCTACGTCGCCGTTGAGGACTCGTGGAAGCAGACCATCGTGCCCCGGCTCATCGCGGCCGGCGCCGACCTCGACCGGGTGTACCGGGTGGATGCGATCGAGGCCGAGTACGGCGAGACGACCCTCAGCCTGCCGCAGGACAACTCCCTGGTGGAGAAGGCCATCGAGGAGTACGACATCGCGTTGGTGGTCCTTGACCCGCTGATGTCGTGCATCGGCAAGGGCATCGACACCCATCGGGAACGCGACGTGCGGACCGCGCTGGACCCACTGGCGCGCATGGCCGACCGGACCGGCGCGGTGTTGCTGGGGATCGCCCACTTCAGCAAGGGCGCCGGCACCGACCCAGCCGCGCTCATCACCGGGTCTGGGGCGTTCAAGAACGTGCCCCGTGCGGTGTTCGGGTTCGCCCGGGATGACGACAACGAGTGCCGGGTGATGACCCAGGCGAAGAACAGCCTCGGCCGGGCCGACCTGCCGTCGCTGTCCTACAACGTGGAGTCGGCCGAGGTGCCCACCCGGCTGGGGCCGGCGAACGTCGGGAAGTTCGTCTTCACCGGCCAGTCCACTCGCACGGTGGACGAGATCCTGGCGGCCGGTGCCGAGACCGACAAGACCGAGCGAGACGAAGCCGCCGAGTGGCTTCGGGGCTACCTGATGGACCACGGCGGGGAGGCGTCCAGCAAGGACGTCAAGGCCGCCGCCCAGGCCGACGACATCAGCGTGCGCACGGTCCAGCGGGCCATGAGCAAGGCGGGTGTCACAGCCGAGCGGGCAGGGTTCGGGAAGGGCTCCGTCTGGCGCCTGAACCCCCCGAAGCCGACCACGGACAGTGAAGGCGAATCGCCAGTCGCGCCACAGTCGCGCCAGTCGCGCCAAGGTTCTAACCCTGGCGCCAATGGCGCGACTGGTGGCGCGACTGGCGCGGACGCCCAACCCGAGTCACAGAACGTGACTGCCGGGCCGGGGGTGTGCGCGGGCTGCGGGGAGGCCATGGCGCTGATCGAACCGGGCCAGACCGCTCACCCCGGGTGCGACGCTCCGCCCGACAGATGACCCCCCGGGTGGGGGCGGGGGGACCGCTCCTCGCCCCCACCCACCCCATGTCCATCGCGCCGTCGCGAACGGAAGGAGCACGAGCACATGTGGCACAGCAGAGCGCACGCTCACCCGCTCCCTGGCGCCAGACGGCCGGCGGGGAGCGGGCAGGGGTATCCACGCTGTGGACTGCCTGTCGCGCGCGTGCCGCTCGCGTGCGGCCGTGTCAGGCGCGTGCGGCCAGCGGCCAGGGGGCGAACCCGAGGGCGCCCCGGGCGGGCCGCTGGCCGCGCCTGTGCCGTGGTGTGGGACGGCGCCCGCGGCTGGTCCAGCCGGGCGCCGGCCGCTGGTTGGTCGGCCGTTGCCGTGGTGTCGGCGGGTAGGGGCGTGGGCAACGCTCTGACCTGCGGCGATGGAGACCGCCCAGGTGGTGAAGCGCCCGATCGTGGGCATTTCCCCCGTGTTTATCTCCAGCTCGAACGGCTGGTGGAGGAAGGGGCGTTCGCGTCACGGCGCGGTGAACGCCCGGAGACCGCCCAGGTGGTGAGCGTGCTCCCGCCCGGGGTTCTCGTCTTTTGTGAGCGCCGCTCGATGAAGGGAGACCGCTGGTGAGCAGCGACGAGAAGCAGCCGCAAGGGCGGCCGGTGCGGGTGCCGCAGGGCTGGGACCCGGTGACCCGGCGGTGGGAGGAGTCGGCCGAGGCCGAGGAGCCGGAGGCGGCCGGCCACTGGGATGACCGGGTGTGGGAGGGCGCCGGGGCGCGGTGGCGCGCGGACGAACGAGCGGCCCGCACCAGGCACGGGGGGTCGCCGTGGGAGCGGGCATGAGGATGCTCTCCGGCAGCGAGCCGGCCGGGGCTCTGCTGGTGCTGTCGGTGGTGGAGCACGCCGGGCGCCGGCCGGCCGGCGAACTGGTCGTGGATGCCGACCAGGGGGCCGTGATGGACGCGACTGGGGCACTGTGGCTGGTTGACGCTGACCAGGTGGCCCGGGTGCTGGCCCTGACCTGCCCGTGCCGCTGCACCGAGTTGACGAACTACCGGGATGGTGCCGAGACCTCCCGTTCTGTCACCCCTGGCCGGTAAGATCGGAAGCAGGTTGACGACGGCCAGCGAGGCGCCGCCAGCTCTCTCATTCCGGGAGGCCCACAAGGGGGCCCGCGGCTTCGGCCGCCAGCCCCCTTGCCGGCACCCGCGAGGGAGCGGCCATGTCCCGTCCGCTCAGGAGTCCCCGCCCCGGCACGGACGTTGAGCCCGCAACCCCGCCAGCCCCCTCTTGGGGCCCGCGTGAGGAGCCCGCCTCGGCCCGTCCGGGAAGCCATCGACTTCCTCCCTGAAAGGGCCAAGCACATGACCACCACGGTGGACGAACTCCGCGACCAGGCGGCCGGCGAACTGGCCAAGGCGCGCGCCATCTTCGAGCGAGCCGACAGCGAAGGCCGAGAGCTGACCGAGGCCGAGACCAAGTCCGTCAACGAGCACCTGGCGGCCGGCAAGGAGCTGGCCGGCCGGCTGAAGCGGGCCAGCTCCGACGCGAAGATGCGCGACGCCATCGCCCAGCTCGGGTTGCCCCTCGGTGAGGACTACGGCGGCAAGAGCGCCCAGGGCCGCCCGCTGCACCCGCGGGTGAAGGCGTCCGGCGGCTCGACGTGGGGCGAGCAGGTTCTCGACTCCACCCGCGACCACTTCGGCCAGTACAAGGCGCTCGTCCAGGCCGGCTCGGTGCCGGTGACGGTCCCGCTCAGCCCGGAGCCCGTTCGGGAAGCCGTCCCGGTGCTGGCCCTGCGCCAGCTCATCCCCTCGGTGCAGAACACCACCGGCCGCTTCTCCTACCTGCGGCAGATCACCCGGGAGAACAACGCCGCTCCGGTCGCGCCGGGCGAGCGGAAGCCGACCAGCGTCTACACCGTAGAGCGCATCGACGACCGCACCCGCGTCATCGCCCACCTGTCCGAGCCCATCAGCCGACAGGACTTGGACGACGCCCCGATGCTGCGGACCTTCGTGGACCAGGAGATGCGCCTGGGCCTGGAACTCGCCCTGGAAGACCAGATCATCAACGGCAGCGGCACGGGCGAGGAGATGACCGGGCTGGCCCACGTCTCCGGCGCCCAGCAACAGCCGTGGGACACCGACATCCTGATCACCACCCGGAAGGCGATCACGCGCCTTGAGCAGTTCGGCTACCTCAACGGCGCCGGGTGGGTGATGAACCCCGACGACTGGGAGACCATCGAGCTGACCCAGGACAACGAGGCCCGCTTCTACTACGGTGGCCCGGTCACCGCGGTGGACCCCGCCTCACGGCGCCTGTGGTCCGTCCCCGTGGTCACCTCCCCGGCCGCCCCGCAGGGCGCCGCGTTCCTGGCCGACTTCGCCACCGGCACCCGCCTCCAGGTCCGCCAAGAGGGCATGCTCGACTGGTCGGAGAACATCTACGACCCCAACGCCCTGGGCACCGGCCAAGGCGCCTCGGACTTCGAGCGGAACATGATCCGCTTCCGGTTCGAAGGTCGCTTCGGGCTGGAGATCCTGCGCCCGTCCGCCATCGTCGAGGTAGACCTGACGTCGGGCTCCTGACCCCGGATGTGCCGGTTGGCGGGCCCGCGCGCTGGACTGATAGCGTCCCCGGCGCGCGCCCGCCGCCACCTGCCCGCACACGCGGGCGTGGACCGTGGTTCAACGCGCTGGCCGCGCACGCTCGGGGGCCTGCCCGCACACGCGGGCACGTATCGCCCCCGGATACCTGTCCGGTTTGCCCCGGACAGTACCCCGGATACTGTCCGGAATGCCCCGGGATGCGGGGCGGACAGGTACCCGGACAGGCCCCGCCGCGTCCACTCTCTGACCACCCCCCTGTCCGGGGTGCTGTCCGGGGCAAACCGGACAGGTATCCGGGGGGCATCCCGGGGCAAACCAGGCAGCAGCGGCCCTGCTGCGGCGGTGCTACCCACTGCTAAAGCCCAGGTCAGCCGGTGCTATGCCGCTGCTACGGCAGCAACGAACCAAGATCCTTTAGCAGGGGCATAGCACCTCGCGACCTGCGGCTTAGCACCCGGTAGCACCGCGTTAGCACCCCCATAGCAGCCAGGAATGACCCACTTTGGCCCGCTGCTCAGCAGGTGCTCAGCGGTGCTCCGTCGCAGGTCAGCGGCTGCTCAGGCCCTGCTCAGCGGGTGCTCAACCCGGGCGCCTGAGCAGCGGCTGAGCAGCACCCTGAGCGGCTGTGACCTGCGGAAACGCCAGCCTGAGCAGCGCTGAGCACCCCCGTGAGCACCTGCTTTGTCCCGATATGCCGCCCGTTGCTGAGTGTGACGCCTGCCGGGGATGTGCCGCTTTGGTTCACGCGGACTTGATGCGGACTCATGCGAAAAGCCCAGGTCACACATGCGGAGCCTCATGCGACAGGTCGGGTCTTCACGCGATCACTCCGCATGAAGCGGCGCTTCTCCGCATGAGGCGGCGCGTGTCTGACCTGCGGAATCGCATCGGACCGCATGAGGACCGCATGAAGGTAGCCGGGTGTTCTGTCCCGATTCCTCCGAGGCGATGCCGCAGGTCAGCGTGGCGACGTCGAGGCGACGGCATCGCCTCGAACACCCTCCCCATCGCCACGGCATCGCCTCCCTGACCTGCAACGTCGCCTCCCATCGCCACGCCATCGCCTCGGAGGAATCCGGGCGAACCGGGCAGCCCCAAGGGTGCGCACTGAGCCCGCACCCTTTTTCCTGACCCCGGGAAAAAGCCTGGTCAGCGCAGCTTCCCGGAGTTGGGGAGCCACCCGACTCAAGGGGTCCCTGGTGGGGGACGTCCCGGGTACTCACGGATGAGCCCCCTTCGAGCGGTCGTGAGGGGGCGGTCCCGGCGCCGGCCGTCGGCTACAGGCCCCGCTCGGCCCGGCCGGCGTAGATCTCCCGCACCCGGGACGTGAGAGCTTCATGGGCTCGGCTGAAGGCATGACGGGCCACCGTCCAATCCGACGACGCCTTCCCGTCAAGTAGCTGCCCCCCGATACTCCATGCCTCTCGGTACGCGGTGGTAGCCAGTTCGCGAACCTGGTCAACCAGGATGAAGCCGAGCTGGGCCTCTACCGCCTGTTCTTGCGATCTCAGATTGGCAAGAGCCTCAGTGTGGCTCGGTAAGCCCTCACGCTCAGCGGCGGTCATCAGTGCCCGGAAGCTCTCCGATGCTCGCTCGGCCTCTTCTACCGTCGCCCAAAGACGTAGGAGCAGCCGGTGCACCTCAATCAAGTGCTCAAGCTCGAACTCCTCGCGGCGCTCCCTGGCGGCGGTGTCGCGTTCGTGTTGGCGTGCTTCCCGTTCGCGGCGGTCCTGCCGGCTCTCGGTGAAGTAGTCCCGGCCGAACGCTAAGAGCCCGCCGAGGACGAACGTGATGACCGGCCACACGGCCGCGAACCAACCAGACATGCCGGGGAGGCTACCGGCCGGCCGGCGTCCTCGGGGCCCTTTCCCCCCAAGGGGTCCGGGGGTCGCCGCGGGGTGGGCGGCACGCTGTTCCGGTCGTCCGCCGGAGGGGCGTGGAGCCCTTTACGCCCAAGGGCTCCGGGCGCCTCGGTGCGCGGTCGCAGAAGGGGTCTGCGTTGGGCGCACACCCCTTGGGGGTAAAGGGAAGCGGGCGGGGTGCCGGTGGTGTTCCGGTGGGCGCCGGCGGGCCGTTCCGGGGCCGGCTGGCCGGGTGTCGCCGAGGGGCGTGGAGCCCAGTCGGGAATTGGGTTGTGGGCCTCTCGCGGGGGTCCGCCGGGGAGGGGTCGGGAACGCCTCGGAGCCCTTGGGCGCAAAGGGCGGGAACGGGTTCGTGGGCGGCCGGCGGAACACCGGCAGACCCGGGTTGCGGCTCCCGCTCGGGGCCACGCCACGGCCGGCGCGCGGTCTCTCGGCGGCCGGGTGAGACCCGCTCTCCTAAGGCGGTGCTCGGCTCGCTGGCGGGCCTGTGTCGGTGCTGGTCGCATCGCAAATGCCCACCCCTGGAACGGGTCGTGTTCCCGCAGGTCGTTCCTCAAGTCCCCCGGGTGTTTCCGCCGCCCGGGGCGACGGTATCCGGGGCGGGTTGTCGCAGGTCGATTCCCAAAAGGGGGTGGGCGGTGCCGGGACGACGAACGGGCCGCCCGCGACCGGCCCCCGGTGGGAGGGGAACCGGGCGCGGACGGCCCGTCAGGAGCCCGCCGGCTCAGGCGGCCGGCTGGCGGCTCTCAGCGTCGATCCGGGCCAGCAGCCCGCGGGCTTCGACCAGGCGCGCGCGGACGGCATCCAGCTGCTCGATGAAGGCGTCCAGGCCCCGGGCGTCCACCTCGACGGAGTTGTCGGTGTGCCCGTCCTGGGGCAGGAGCCAGACGCTCACCCCGGCCGGGCCGGGGGTGGTGGAGTGCTGGCGCATCTCCGCCGTCAGCAGCGGCCACCGGCTCGCCGGCCGGTAGCCGGCGCGGTCCTTGGGCAACTCCAACTCGATCGGCTCGGTGCAGTGGAACATGTCGTCGGCCGGGTCGTCCCAGAAGGCGTGGTCGGTGACGCACCAGTCGGGGCACTCCACCGTCATCCTGCCGCCGCCCAGGGTGCGGCCGGTGTAGGTCTTCTTCATCGGGTGCTCCTGTGGGTGTCCTCGAAGTGGGTCAGGCCGTCGTTCATCAGCAGCTCGACCGGGGCGCCCCCGGCCCGCCAGCCGCACCCGGGGGCGGTGCAGCGCACCGACCGGCCGGCGCCCTCACCCTCGACCACGACGGGCGTGGCCAGTCCGGGGTAGGCCCGGTCGATGGCGTCGGCGGCCCGCAGGATCAGGGCCCGCTCGTCGGCGGGCCGCTCGGTGAAGTCCCGCCACACCAGGTCGGCCTGGTCGTCCCGCTCAGCACCGGACGCCTCGGACAGCCACACCTCGACCTGGTCCCGGATCATCTCGGCGCTCATGGCCTCCAGGTCCAGGCCGCCCAGCTCGGACAGCCGGTTGAGGAGCGCGGCGAGCAGCTGGTCGCGATCCAGGGCCAGCGCCACGCGCACGACCGCCCGCAGCGGCCCGCGCTCGGACCAGCCGTTGACCGACGTCGGCCCGTAGGCCGCCGGCAACACCTCGATGCTCGGCTCGATGTGGGTCGTCATGCCGCCGCCCCCTGCCGCTCGTCGGCGGCCAGAACCGCGCCGAGGGCGCCCTCAACCGCCGCACGGAGGGCCTCGGCGGCGCCGCGGGCGTCCTTCGCGGCCAGTCGGCCGGCCGCGCTGTCCCCGCGCAGGGCCTCGAACGCGAAGGTGTGGGCGTCGGCGATGAAGGCGCGCACGGCCTGTTGCAGCTCCGGCAGGCTCGGGACGCGCTCCTCGCGCTCCTCGGCCGGCTCGATGAGCGGGTAGAGCATGTCGTCGCCGACGTACTGGGGCTCCCACACCAGCGGCATGGAGTCCCGGTACAAGGCCAGCACCTTCTCGTGCTCGGCGGGAATGAGGGTCGTCTCCCCGCCTTCGGGGGTGTAGAACATGGTCATGGCTCCCACTTCCTGATCTGGTGTGGTCGTGGATCGTCGGGGCCGCCGCCCGCCCCAGGGCCGCAATCCCTGGGGCGGGCACCGGTCGTTCAGATGCCCAGCCGGCTCCGCAGCCGCCGGGACTTCGGGACGGGCCGGCCGTCCTGGTAGGTGAAGTCGGGCTTGTTCAGCGGACAGTCCGTGAAGTCCGCCGGCCGCAGTCGGCGGCTGAGTCGCTTCTCCAAGCAGCCGATGCACAGGAACCCGCCGGCGTCCTTCATGCGGGCCTTGGCCCACACCGAGTCGTGCACCATGTAGAACTCGTCGTCGATGTCCCTGTGGCAGTCGATGCACCAGCCCTTGATGCGGGACTCCGCAGCGATCGGGTCGGCCCAGGGGTTCTCCCGGGTCGGGCGCTTCTTCGGGAAGAACAGCATCAGGCCCCCCGAGTCCGGGGGAGCGTCAGCCGGTAGTTGGTACGCCGGGCCCGCTGGTTGGCGCGTGCGTCCTTCCGCGCAGCCAACTCGGCGCGGGCGGCGGCCCGCTGGCCGTAGCTGGCCTCCCGCTCGATGGCGGCCAGCACCTGGTTCTGGCGGCTGGTCGGGGCCGAGGTCCCCGCGTCCTTCGTGGCGGCCCGCAGGTGCCGCAGCGCGGCCTCCAGGTGCGCGTCACGGGCGGACTGCCCGGCGTCCATCACGGCCAGCTGGTAGGTGGTGCAGATGGTGATGCGGTCCGGCGCGAACACGGCCGCCGGGGAGAGGTGGGGCTGGTTCCAGCCCTCGGGGATCTGCTGCTCGTTGGGGGTGGGCACTGTGGCTCCTTCCTTCGGCCAGGCCTGTCCCGGCTCCCCTTGCCCCTGCCGGGTAGGAGTCCGGCAGGGACGCGGGGAGCCGTCAGGCCGCGGGCTCGAAGTTCTCCGGACGGAAGGTGGACAGCACCGCCCACACCACCGGCCACGGCAGAGCATCGGCCTTGAGGTTGTTGCACGGCTCGCACGCCAGCCGCAGGTTCCGCGGCTTGTTCACCGGCCACAGCCGGTAGGGGATGAAGTGGTCCAGCGTCACGTCCGACAAGTCCTCGGCGAACCGGTGGCCGCAGTAGAAGCACCGCGCGCCGTCCCGCTCAACCAGGTAGGCCCTGATCTGCCGCCGGGTGTCACCGGTCAGACGCGGATAGCCCTTGCGCTTCTTCGCGCTCACCGGTCCGCCTCCCCCCGGGTCTTGGCGGGCAGGTCGAACGACTCCGGCAACCAGGGGTTGCAGTCGTACCGGAAGTTCCAATGGAGCCACACGTCCCGGAGGGTGGCCACCGCCTTCTCGTAGGCGGCCCTCTCGCGTTGGTACGGCGGGTGGGCGGTGAGCCTGTCGCGCCACTCGGCAAGGACCTTCAGCAGATCCTCGACGTACTCCTGAACGTGGTCCGGCTCGCCCAGCTCCTCCTCGATGGACCACAGCTTCTCGACGGTCAGACCCACGAAGTGGGCGGCCAGGTTGGACATCTTCACGACACACCCCCGACCGTGCCCGCGTTCCGGGCGATGGCCTTCCGGACCAGCCGCGCGCCGTGGCGGTCCCGAAGGGCGTGAGCCACCCGCAGGGCCTCGAACAGGTCCAGCAGCGACGGCGCCGGCCGGGCCGAGCGGGAGACCGCCGCCAAGGCGGCCCCCTCGGTCGGCCGAGCCACGTACCCGGCCCTCACCGGCCCGCGCCCGTCTCACGCTGACCGTTGCTGGCCTCGGCGACCAG
Organism: Streptomyces chisholmiae; assembly: GCF_031845445.1. Taxonomy (NCBI): domain Bacteria; kingdom Bacillati; phylum Actinomycetota; class Actinomycetes; order Kitasatosporales; family Streptomycetaceae; genus Streptomyces; species Streptomyces chisholmiae. Next base: position 12,679 of record NZ_JAVREO010000040.1, read on the forward strand.
GCGCCGCACCTCGGCCGCGAACGCCTCGGCCGCGTCCGCCAACTCCTCGGCCTGGTCCAAGTCGAGCGTCACGCCGTCCGCGCCGTCCGGGCGATCGACGGACAGCCCCACGGACTCGTTCCACTCGTCGTCGGCGTACAGGTGGACCGAGGCGAGCATCAACGGCTCGGTCTCGCCGTAGTGCAGACCGGGGACGTCCAGTCGGGCCGTCTTGCTCTGGTGCTCGGTAGGCGCCACCACGTCGTCGCCGTGGTCGCACCACGAGAAGCACGGGGTGGGCTCCGGCTTCAGGTTGGGCCACTCGGTACGGCTGTGCCAGTGCAGGTGGTCCCCGTTGTGGTTCATCGGCAGCTGGCAGGGCCAGCCGTTCGGCGGGGTCAGAGAGGTGGCCGGGCTCCGGTCGTAGCAGGCCGGGGTGTTCCGAGCCAGCGGGCGGTAGGTCACCCGGCGGGCCGCGATCCGGGCCCGAACCTCGGCCAGGTTGAACGACCAGCCCGCGGCGGCGGACGGCCGGCGCTCCGGCTCGTCGTCGCTGAAGGTGGGAGGAACTACAGTGATGGACATGGCTGACTCCTTGGACTGAAGGGTCTTGCCTGGGCCCCGGCCGGTGCTGCCAACACCGCCGGGGTCGCCGCTTTCCGGGGTTCCCCGGTGCGGCCTGAGTCCACAGTACACCCAACTGAGTTCAAAGTGAACTCGCAATCTCAAGGTATTCCCTACCGGAGGTTGGGGGGTGGCTATGTCGCACGGGTGCTCGGTCATGGACTTACGGTGACCGGCGGACCTCGGGTGACGCGGCGGCGATCACGGCGTCAAAGAGGCGACGGAGGGGGCGTCAAAAAGGTGTCGCTAGCGGCGTGTTGGTCGCTACGGTGAGGACATGACCACACCAAACGCCACACTTCGAGCCGTCCGCATCGGAATGCTCATGAGCCAAGACGACTTCGCGCGAGCCGTCCGCGCCGCCGGCCGGCGCACGGGTCGGCCGAATGACGCCACCAAGCGCCTGGTGCAGCGCTGGGAGGCGGGGGAGACCACCAGTCCCCGACCCGTGTACGCCAGGGCCCTGGAAGAGGTCACAGGGCTCCCCATTGAGTCCTTGGGCTTTGCGGCCCCGCTCCCCGTTGGGCGACTCCAGATGGACGGCCGGGGAGGTCACGACGTTGAGCCTGGGGAGGGGCCTGCGGTAACCCCGACTGCCGCGCCACAGGCTGGCCCCAGGTCCAACTACTCGGGTGTCTGGCTCAGCCGCTACGAGTACTTCTCCAGTGGGCGCGATGCCCAATTCGTCGGCCTGCACCATGTCGTCGTGCTCCAGCACGGGGACCGACTCACCATTCGCTCGCTGCCGAACGGCTGCTCGAACGTCAACTCGCCACTGACCATGGACCTGACCGTGGATGGGAGCGTCGTTACGGGCACGTGGGTTGAGCAGACGGCCAAGGAGGGGTACTACCGGGGCGCCAGGTACCACGGGGCGGTCCAGATGCTTGCCGAGCCCACCGGCCGGCGCCTGGCTGGGAAGTGGATCGGATTCGGCAAGGAGATGGACGTCAACACGGGCCCATGGGAGTTGGTCTTCCGGGACGCATCCACCGACCGGGCCACCCTCGCGAAGTACGACCGAGCCCCGGAGTAGCGGTACACATGCTGTACACACCAGCCCGGGATGTGGCGGGATAGATCGAGAGAGCACGGGAGGACAAACGCGCAGGTCAGCGGCCACGGATAGCCGGCTGGCTGGTCGCGAGCACCTCTCGATAGACCTCGTAATGCGTAGGTCAAGGGTTCGATTCCCTTAGGCGGCTC
>NZ_JAVREO010000041.1:0-9483 GCF_031845445.1 Streptomyces chisholmiae
CCAGGAGCTGGGCGAGCCCTGGTGGGTCGGGGCGCTGATGACGCTGGCGCTGTTCGGCTGCTCGGTGGTGCTCACCGCCTGCTTCCTGGCGCTGGTCCCCGGCAGGCACTCGTGGATGACCACGCTGAGCGCCGGCACCCTCTACGGCTACCTGCTGCACGGCTTCCTGATCCGCGGCTCCGTCGAGTGGGGCTGGTACGACCCGGAGGTGATGCAGAACGCCTGGACCGGGCTGCTGGTCAGCACCGTGGTCGCCGCCGTCGGCATCTCGCTGCTGTGCGCGCCGCCGGTGCAGAAGCTGCTGCGGCCGGTGGTGGAGCCCAAGCTGCGCTGGTTCTTCCGGCGCGACGATCCCCCGAAACCGGCGGCGGGCGCCGGCGCGGCCGAAGCCGCCCCGACGCCCCGCGCCTGATCCCGCCGTCCCGCGGACGCGGAGCGGCCGCCGGCCCTACCGGCCGGCGCCGTCCGCGTCCGACCGGCCGATCTCCAGCATCCGGTCCACGACACGGGCGGTGGCCAGCCCGTCCGACGGCTCGCAGAAGTCCTTGACGAACCGCGCGTACTTGCCGAGGTACTCCCGCTCCACCGCGTCGATGTTCCGGATGGCCGCGACCAGCTCGGCCGAGGTCTTGATCAGCGGGCCGGGCGCCTTCTCGGTGAAGTCGAAGTAGAAGCCGCGCAGCGTGTCCCGGTAGTGCTCCAGGTCGTAGGTGAAGAAGAGCATCGGCCGCCCCGAGTGCGCGAAGTCGAAGAGCACCGACGAGTAGTCGGTGATCAGCACGTCGGTGATCAGGTACAGCTCGGCGATGTCCGGGTAGGCCGACACGTCGAAGACGAAGCCCTGTCCGGCGCCCGGGATGGCGTCCAGGATCTTCGGGTGCTTCCGGAACAGGAAGACGTGGTCCTCGCTGAGCGCCTGCTCGGCGGCCGTCAGGTCGACCTGGAGGTCGAGCTTGAACTTCGAGGCGGTGTGCCGCTGGTCGTCCCGCCAGGTCGGGGCGTACAGCACCACCTTCTTGCCCTCGGGGATGCCGAGGGTGGCCCGCACCCGCTGGGCGATCTTCTCCCGGTCCGGCCGGTGGAAGATGTCGTTCCGCGGGTAGCCCGCCTCCAGCACCTCGCCCTCGCAGCGGAACGCGTTCCGCATGATCGGGGTGGTGAACGCGTTCGGCGAGACCACGATGTCGAACTGCCGGAAGCGGTGCGGCAGGCTGGCGATGTACGCCAGGTTCGCCTTCGGGGTGCCCAGCAGGTCGGCGCCGATCTTCTTCAGCGGGGTGCCGTGCCAGGTCTGCACCACGCACTGCCCCTCCCGCCGCTCGTACCAGTCGCCGAGGCCGACGTTGGTCACCACGTAGCGGCTGCGGGCCAGCGCCTCGTACCACTCGGTGCTGTGCCACTCCACGGGGCGCACCCCGGGCGGCAGCGCGACCTGCTCGTCGGCGACCGACCACAGGTGCTCCACCTCGATGCCGCGCCGCACGAACTCCTCGTAGATCGCGCGCGGCGAGTCGGAGAACTGCTTGCCGCCGAAGCTGTTGTAGAAGACCGTCTCGCGCAGCGGCTCCCGCTTGAACCGGGGGGTGAGCGTCTGCCGCAGCTGCCGCTGCCGCCAGGCGCCCCGCTCCTCGGCCTTCAGCACCGGGCCCGAGCCGAGGAAGAGCCGGTCGTAGTAGCGCCGGTTGACGGTGTACGTGCGGCCGGCGACCCGCTTGCGCAGCGGCAGCGTGTCGTCGATCAGGTCGGAGCGGAGCTTCACCGGGGTGTCGGCCCCGTTGCCCCAGGCGTTCCGGTCCCGCAGCCACAGGTACCAGCGGCCGGCGCGCAGCGGGAGCGTGGCGTCGTAGGACGTCATCCGGTCCGGCCGGATCCGCACCGAGAAGCGGCCGTCGGCCCACTGGAGCGGCAGCACGTGCTCCTCGAAGCGCTCGCCGTGCCGCAGCACGAACCGCTTGGTGTCGCCCGGGCCGTCGTAGTCGCCCTCGACCAGCAGCGCGCCGTCCTCCCAGCGCAGCGTGTCCACCACGGCCTGCCGGGCCCGGTCGTGCAGCTTCAGCAGCCCGGGGCCGTCCGTGGTGACCGCGATCTCGCGGTTGTTCGGGCGGACGTGGCGGCCGGGCACGAAGCCCTCCCGCACGGTGGCCCGCCGGTCGGAGCCGTCCACGAACTCGATGTGCGCCAGGAAGTCGACGGTCTTCTGGTCGGCCGTGGTCGCCACCGTCAGGTCGGCCACCGGGACGTCGGCGGTGAACCGGGACCAGCCGTCCACCGCGTCGGCCGGCGTGAGCGGGTAGGCGGTGCCGGCCGCCGCGCCCTTGCGGGCCACCCGCAGCTTGGTGGGCAGCTTGCCCTGGGCGGGGGCGCGCAGCCCCAGCCGCAGGATGTCACCGGCCACCAGCCGCTGGTCGGTCACCTCGGCCTCGGGCAGCTCGACCGCGACCTGGAACCGGCCCTCCACGAAGCTGGCGACCAGCCGCGCGCCGTCCCCCAGGTCGTGGGACTGGGAGTGGCCGGCCGAGCCGATGTCCACCCGGTCCACATGGCCCGGCACATAGCCGCCGGGCCGCGGCAGGGCCAGCGTCAGGCCCCACGTGCCGGCCTTCCAACGCCCCCGGGACTTCAGCTTGTTGGGGTCGATGGTCAGCTCGAACCCGGACTGGTCGTAGTTGTGCAGCGCCTGCTTGGAGTCCCGGGTCGCCCGGGTCGCCTCCTCGGGGCGCAGCTTGACCGGAATCCGCCGCCCGCCCTTGGCGCGCAGCCAGGCGAGCCGGGGCAGCGGGGCGTGCGCCCCGTCCGGCAGGTTCACCACGTAGCCGTAGCCCCGCAGCACCAACTTGCCGTCCTGCCAGAGCACCTCGGTCGCCTTGGCCCGCACCGGCATCTCGCGCAGCCGCAGCCGGCTGACCGAGGCCGGCAGCCGGGCCATGTCCACGCCGGGTATCGCCACCGCGGGCCGCAGCCGGCCGCGGACCGGGAACGCCGACGGGTTCTCCCGCTCGAAGCTCAACACCGCGAGCAGCTCGTCGACCCGACGCTCCCTGGCCAGCTGCCACTTGATCCGGGCCACCGGCGGGAACTTCCGGAGCTTGCCCTCGTCGGCGCTCGCCAGGAACTCGGCGACCGCCTCGAAGAACTCCTCGCGCTCCGCCCCGGTGGCCTCCGGGAGGAACCGCATCCGTCGCCGGAGTTCCTCCGGGATCATCTCTTCAGGCTTCGCGACCACGGACCTCGTGCCTCTTCCTGTTACTACGAACCAGTGGACGGGGAACCGGCCGGCCGGGGCCGGCCGGGACCCGGCGTCAGGGGGTGCTGCTCACCACGGCGGTCGCTCCGGACTCGCCCAGGGCCTGGTTGCGCGCCTCCGCCCGGGCGGCGAGCGCGCCGACCGCGGCGTTGAACCGCTCCAGCGAGCTGGGCTCGTCGGGGCCGAGCAGGTACTCCTTCAGCTCGACCCGGTCCCGGGCCAGCGGGTCGGCGCCGGGGGCGCCCACCGCGTCCAGCAGCTCGTCGAGCCGCGCCGCGTCGTTGGCCAGGATCACGGCGGCCCGCACGGCGGTGTTCTGCCGGCGGAACTCCTCGGCGCCCAGCTCCGCCGAGTCGGTGACCGCGTAGGGCTTGCCGCTGGCGATGTAGTCGGAGACCACGCTGGAGATGTCGGACACCAGCGCGTCCGACTCGTTGAAGCAGTCGAACAGCCGCGGCTGGGAGCCGGTGATCACCCGGTGCTCCCACCAGCCGAAGGAGCGCCAGAACGCCTCGTTCCACTCGGCGAAGGCGCGCTCCTCGACCGCCGCCTGGTCCGGCGGGGTCTGGGCGTCCCGGGAGACCGAGGCGTCGTCCCAGACCGAGGCGGGGCCCGACCGGCCACCCCGGCCGGACTCGGCCAGGGCGCGCAGCGCGGCCTTGGCGGCCTCCCGGTCGGCGGCCGTGCGCTCGGCCTCGGCGGCCCACCGCGGGTCGCCGGCGCGGGCGGCGGCGGCCTCCTCGATCATGGCCACGATCCGCTGGTGCACCACGCCGGCCGCCGGGTCCCGGGTGCCGGTGAACGGGTGCGGCTTGTAGAGCACCCGCACCGGGCGGTCGGCGGTCAGCAGCCGGCGGATGATGTTCTCCCCGGCCAGCAGCAGCGAGGTGTTGCCCGGGTCGTCCGTCCAGCCCTCCCAGGTGGGGGCGTAGAGCACGGTGGGGATGCGGCCGGTCGGGCGGGCGCTCGCCGGCTGGATGGACGCCAGCTGCGGGCGGCCCACCTCCACCACGTCCTCGTCCCGGACGCCGACGTCGGCCAGCGCGTAGCGGTCCCGGCCGGCCCGGCCGGCGGACCACACCTCGTCGTAGGCCTTGGCGTACGGGTTGATGCTGGCGATCTTGTCGCTGTCGCCGTGCCCGATGAAGACGTGCTTCATGGTGGGCACCCGCAGCAGGTGGAGGTTCTTCCCGACGTTGGCCGGGTAGAGGCCGACCCGCAGCGTGCTGAGGTCCATGTTCATCAGGTGCACCGCGCTGGGCACGCACACCACGGGGACCGTGGTGGTGGCCAGCCGGTTGTGGATGGCGCGCTCCCGGAGGATCACCAGCGGCCGGCTGTCCAGCCGCTCCATCGTCTCCAGCCACATGTCGGCCTGGTAGACGGACTCCTTGGAGCCCGAGAAGTAGAGCGCGGTCTCCGGCCGGTACGAGCGCAGCCACTCGTCGAACCACTCCAGCGCCCGCTCCGGGTCCGGCGGCAGCTTGGCGGCCCGCAGGTAGGGCAGCAGCGCCAGCAGGTAGACCAGGACCAGCGCGGGGGTCAGCGCGATCCCCACGTAGCCGAAGGCGGTGGTGTCGGTGAGCACCGTCGCCAGCAGCCCCGCGTACATCGGGACCTCGGCGTGCAGCACCTTCTCCACCGCGCGGTGCGTCAGCCAGCGCGGGGCGCCGTCCGGCACCGGCAGGGTCGACAGGTCGATGTTGCGGGTGGCGAACGGCAGCCGGCGCTTGCGGCGCAGCACCGTCACCAGCGTGGTGTGCGGGATCTGCAGCGCGTAGAACGCGAGCAGCGCGACGACGGCCAGCTGGGCGACCGGCTCGTCCGTCCAGCCGGTGCGGGCCAGCAGCAGCACCAGCAGCAGCTCGCGGACCAGGAAGCGCACCGTCAGGCCGACCCTGGCCTTGCCCATCCGCACCAGCAGGTAGCTGCCGCTGCGGTGCAGGAGGTGGTCCCCGAGGTAGCTCGCCGCCGCCGCGGCCACGAAGGCCTCCGTGGCCGGCAGCAGTGCGGTGAGCAGCATCAGGGGGTAGCTGACCACCACGACCACCGCCGCCACCAGCTCGGCGATGGTCGTCACGCCGACGAGGCGGCGCAGCAGTGCCGTCATGCCACCCCCCCGGCGGCCTCGGAGCTGAGGGCGGCGGCGAGCGCGCGCTCGAAGGAGCCGGCCTGGCTGGCGTCGGCGGTGGGGTCCTGCTGGCGGACGTCGATCACGTGGCCGGTCATCGTGGACAGCAGCACGTCCAGCGAGGTGCGGGCGACCGCCTCGGAGGAGAGCAGGGTGCCGGCCGGCTCCTGCCCGAACGCCTTGGTCCGCATCGGGGTCGCGGTCCGCTCCGGGTTGACGCAGTTGACCCGGATGCCGTCGGCGGCCCACTCGTCGGCCAGCGCCTGGGTGAGGTTGACCATGGCGGCCTTGGTCGAGGAGTACAGGCTGTACTCGGCCCGGCCCCTGGTGTAGCTGCTGGAGGTGTAGAGCAGCAGCTGGCCGCTGGTCTCCGCGAGGTAGCGGTGGGCGGCCCTGGCGATCCGCACCGGCGCCAGGTAGTTGACCTTGAGCGCCTCCTCGATGGTGGCGTCGTCGGTCTCGGCGAGCTTCCCGATGCGCAGCACGCCGGCGGTGTTGACCACGTAGTCGATCCGGCCGGTGTCCGCGTGCGCCTTGGCGAGGGCGGCGGCGACGTCCTCCGGGTTCTCCACGTGGGTGCCGGTGGTGGAGCGGCCCAGCGGGTAGACCGTGGCGCCGTAGCCGGCGGCCAGGTCGGAGATGTCCTTGCCGATGCCGTAGGAGCCGCCGAAGACGACGACGGTCTTGCCGGCCAGCCGCTCCCGGTAGGCGGCCTCGTCGGACTGCGCGGGGGCGGCGGTGGAGGCCAGCTGGAAGAGCTTGTCGGTCAGGAAGACATCGACCGGCTGGGTCACCTTCATGTTGAACTCGTCGCCCGGCACCACGTGGATCGGCACGTCGGGCAGGTACTTCAGGACCACGGAACAGTCGTCGGTGGCCTGGAAGTTGGGGTCGTCGGCCGCTATCTCGTAGGCGCGGCGGATGGTGGAGAGCCGGAACGCCTGCGGGGTCTGACCGCGCCGCAGCCGGGACCGGTCCGGCACGTCGGTGATGAACTCGCCGTCCTCGCCGTGGGTGCGGGTGACGATGATGGTGTCCGCCGACGGTATGGCGACGTCCACCGCCTGGTAGCGCTCCAGCGCCCGCACACAGTCGGTGATCACCCGCTGGGAGAGCAGCGGCCGGACCGCGTCGTGGAACAGCACGTGCCGCTCCTCGCCCTCGACCAGCCCCTCGCTGAGCGCGGCGATGGCGCGCTGGGTGGTCTCGTTCCGGGTGGCACCGCCCTCCAGCACCCGGCTGACCTTGGTCAGCCCGCTCTTGGCGACGATGCGCTCGACGTCCTGCGCGTACCCGGGGGCCATCAGCACGATGACCTCGTCGATGTCCCCGGCCTCCTCGAAGATCGCCAGGGTGTGCTCGATGACGGCCTTACCGGCGACCTTGATCAGCTGCTTCGGTATGGAAAGCCCCACACGCTGGCCCGTACCGCCGGCGAGAACGACCGCTGTGGTGTGCGGGGACGGCCCGTTGGGTTGCATGCTCAAGGAAGCTCCTGCCGGTATCAAGAAGTGTCGCCTACGCGAGGAGAAGGTTAACCCCCGCCGAAGCTTGACCCCTAAGCCGGACTAACCGAGGTAGACCGTTATCTCTTCGAGATACCCTACCGCTACCCTGCCGGGCCCCAAAGCGGCGTGAGAGACGAGGGGCGCGGGGGGCGTTCCGCAAGCCCCTCCGCGCCCCTCGCACGCTGGTCACCGGCTCATTCGAAGGGCCCGCGGAACTCGTCGAACTCCCGCTGGGCGGAGTCCCGGCGCTCGGCCTCCCGGTCCCGGCGCCGGCGGGCGGCCGGGCGCAGCGGGTTCATCCGGTGGTCCTCGCCCCGGCGGCCCAGCATCTCGGCGCCGGCCGACACCGAGGGCTCCCAGTCGAAGACGACCGCGTTGTCCTCGGGGCCGATCGCCACGCCGTCACCCTCCCTGGCGCCCTGGCGGACCAGCTCGTCCTCGACGCCGAGCCGGTTGAGCCGGTCCGCGAGGTAGCCGACGGCCTCCTCGTTGGCGAAGTCCGTCTGCACCACCCAACGCTCCGGCTTCTCTCCCCGAACCCGAAACAAACCCTCACCTTCGGCGGTAACGGTGAAGCCCGTCTCGTCGACCGCCTTCGGGCGGATCACCACGCGCTTGACCTCCTCGGGCGGGGTGGCGGCGCGGGCCTCGGCGACCAGCCCGCCCAGCGCGAAGGACAGCTCGCGCAGGCCCTTGCGGGACACCGCGGAGACCTCGAAGACCCGCAGCCCGCGCGCCTCCAGCTCCGGCCGAACGATATCGGCCAGATCCTGCCCCTCCGGAATGTCCGTCTTGTTCAGCACCACCAGGCGGGGCCGGTCCTCCAGACCGCCGTACTGGGCCAGCTCCTCCTCGATCACCCCGAAGTCGGTGAGCGGGTCCCGCTCGGTCTCCAGGGTGGCGCAGTCCAGCACGTGCACCAGCACCGAGCAGCGCTCCACGTGCCGCAGGAACTCCAGCCCCAGGCCGCGCCCCTCGCTGGCGCCCGGGATCAGCCCGGGCACGTCGGCCACCGTGTAGACGGTCTCGCCCGCGGTGACCACGCCGAGGTTGGGCACCAGGGTGGTGAACGGGTAGTCGGCGATCTTCGGCCGGGCCGCGGAGAGCACCGAGATCAGCGAGGACTTGCCGGCGCTCGGGTAGCCGACCAGCGCCACGTCCGCGATGGTCTTCAGCTCCAGCACCAGGTCCCGGCTCTCGCCCGGCTCACCCAGCAGCGCGAAGCCCGGCGCCTTGCGGCGCGGCGAGGCCAGCGCCGCGTTGCCGAGGCCGCCCCGGCCGCCCTGCCCGGCCACGAAGGTGGTGCCGGCGCCGACCAGGTCGGCCAGCACCTCGCCGGACGGGCTCAGCACCACGGTGCCGTCCGGCACCGGCAGCACCAGGTCCTTGCCGAGCGCGCCCGTGCGGTTCCCGCCGGCGCCCGGCTTGCCGTTGGTGGCCTTGCGGTGCGGCCGGTGGTGGTAGTCGAGCAGGGTGGTGACCGCGGGGTCGACCACGAGCACGACGTCGCCGCCGCGCCCGCCGTCGCCGCCGTCCGGGCCGCCGAGCGGCTTGAACTTCTCCCGGTGGACGGAGGCACAGCCGTGGCCCCCGTTACCCGCGCCGACGTGCAACTCGACGCGGTCCACGAAGGTTGTCATGACAGGTGCCTCCTAGCGGTTGTGGGGCGCGCGCTTCGCGCCCCACAGTGAGGTGCAACAAAACCAAGGACGGACCGCTTCCCGGCGAGGGAAGTGCGGTCCGCCCTGGAGAGCTTGTGTCCGGCCGCGCCTACTGGGCGGCGGGCACCACGTTCACGACCCTGCGGTCCCGGTGGGTGCCGAACTGCACGGCGCCGGGCTGGAGGGCGAACAGCGTGTCGTCCTTGCCACGGCCCACGCCCTTGCCGGGGTGGAAGTGGGTGCCGCGCTGCCGGACCAGGATCTCGCCCGCGCTCACCACCTGGCCGCCGAACCGCTTCACGCCAAGGTACTGGGCGTTGGAGTCACGGCCGTTCCTCGTGGAGGACGCGCCCTTCTTGTGTGCCATCTCGCTTCAGTCCCTTACTTCGCGGCCGGGGCGGGGATCGAGGTGATCTTCAGCTGGGTGTGCAGCTGACGGTGACCCATCCGCCGGCGGTAGCCGGTCTTGTTCTTGTACTTCTGGATCCGGATCTTCTCGCCCTTGTGGTGGTCGAGGACCTCGGCCGCGACCTTCACGCCGGCCAGCACCCACGGGTCGCTGGTCACGGTCTCGCCGTCCACCACGAGCAGGGTGGAGAGCTCGACGGTGTCGCCGACCTCACTCTTCGCCAGTCGGTCAACCTCGATGACGTCACCCACAGCGACCTTCTGCTGACGGCCGCCGGTGCGCACAATCGCGTACACGCCAAACTCTCTCTCACTCGATACGGAGCCCCTGATGCCAGCGACGGGCGCGTGCCCGGCCTCTCCCGACCGCGCGGCACGAGGCCGGCGGAGCGTGGCGGGAGGAAGGTGCTCAGAGGCGCGGCGTGCCCAGCGACACACCGATCGCCAAGAATACGGAGGCGGCAACAAGCCGGTCAAATCCGCCGGGTCGGCCCCCCCCCCCCGGGTGGGCGGCCCACCCCCCCGCACAAA
>NZ_JAVREO010000042.1:0-9038 GCF_031845445.1 Streptomyces chisholmiae
TAACTCCTCGCGGAACTGCTGCCGTTCGGCGGTCAGCCCGCCCCCTTGTGGATACCGCATGCTCCGGTGATACCGCAGGGGACAGCCGCCCGTCAGCCCCTACGACACCACGAGTTCAATCTCAGTAGCCCGGTGAGTTTTCGACGTTACGCGCTGGTCGTGCCAGAGCCAGCGACTTCCTTGAGCCGATCGTACACGTCATAAATGAATCGGATGATGACGATTGAGGCTGCCTAATTACCTTCCCAATCAAGTGCTGGGGTCCACGTCACCGCGGCCATGTACGCACCGCCAGCGCTGCCAGACGCTCCTGTCTCTCCTGGATCGTCTTTGGCGTCCACGTCGCGCTTTCGCCGACTTCTCGAGTCAAGGTGAGCTGCGAATTCTGGAAAATTTGAGCCTTATCCTCGAACGGTTTGTTGCCGAGTCGGGAATTGGAGCCAGCGGGCATCAACACCATATTGCCGAGGCGATAGATCCAGCTGTCAGCGTCCTCGCGGTTCTCGCTTTCAGTGATGAACTCAGACCAGTCTTCCACCAGAGCGTTTTGTGGGTAAATGTGCTCTAGGTTGACCTCGTTGGGATTTTCGTTGGGCACAAACTCCGGTTGCTGATCCTTGTTGCAGCTCTTTTCCAGAGCACTCAGGTAGTACCGAGCGATCTTACTAGCGTCACCTCGCCCTAGCGTGGCCAGGGTGAATTGTGCCCTAAAGTCGCTGTCGGACGGAATGAGATCATTCAGGCGATCGCGAATCTGGGAGACGTTCGTGATATCGCCCTGGCGGATACCTACGGCAGTCTGCGAGTAGAGGTCCTCGTAGCGACCTCGGTTTATTCCGCCCGTAATCATGCCGCGGACAGACCAGCTGACCATGGCTTTGAGCAACTTCTCTATCTGCACGGGCGGCAGGTGCTCAACTGCTGCAAGAAGGAGGATCTTATTGGGGACCAGATTGAAAAGAGCAAGCGTATCGAGCGCCGGTCGGCGGGCGGAGCATTTCTCGGCCCAGATCTCGTGGCTCGGGTCAGACAGGGCCGCATAGATGCGTGCTGCCATGAGGAGTTCTTCTGAGAAAGTCAGCGCTTCCTGGCTGCGTGTCACCCGCTTACGCATCTGTGCGTACAGGTCCCGCTCGGTAACCTTGCCTACCCGCGAGCTCCAGTAGTGGCGCAGGAATTTAGTGAACTTGTCATTGGCTGCCGTCAGGGACAAGGCGCCGATAGCCTTGTGCCAGTTGTTACGCACGGAGTCGAGGTGCAGCTTAGCTGCTCCGAACAAGTGGTTCTTCAGCAGGTCGGCAGTGGTCAGGTCTGCGCCGCGGTTATTGAGGGTCTCGAAGATGACGTACGCGTCGCCTTCAGAGGGGGTCTCGACGACGGCGAGTTGCGCGCGTTGCTGGACGTACTTGACCCATTTCAGGAGTTCATGTGACGCCTCCGCGCCATACCGCTCGCTGAGCTCTGCGAGCTGCTCGCGGAAGAAGCAGTACGCTTTGATGACGTCGGAGTCGGCCCGCTTGGCCGGAGGGGCCGGCAAGGTGCTGCGGGTGACGATACCGTGGAAGGGCGGGTTGTCGTCCTCGTTGAGCTTGAGATGCGGCTCCGTTCCCTCGGCGTCCCACGCCTGGCTCGCGAGGAACTCGTCGCCGATGAGCTGCGCGCGGGCGTGGCCCAGGCGATGCAGCTCGTCGCGGATGGCGGCGATCAGGAGCGAGGACGTAACGAGCCGCTGCTGGCCGTCGATGATCTTCTTGCGGCTTTCGGGGCCATCTTGGGTGAGGACGATCGTGCCGAAGAAGTACTCCTCATCAGCACCCGCACGGATCGCGCGGCTCAAGTCCATCCAGTAGTCCTGGACGGCTCCGTCCACCTTCCAACAGTAGGAACGCTGGAACTGAGGCACAGTGAGCCGGTCGTTCCGCAGGATTTCCCCCATGCCGAGGAGGTTGAGTTGGAGTGTGGTAGTGCCGTTGCGCGACGCCATGTCGTGAAGTCTAACCGCGGGTTGCGCATCCCTGGGAACCCTGTTGACCGGCCGCTGCAGGACACCTGAGACGCGGAACGCTGGTGCTCAACCACTGGTGCTGGTTCGCCAGTAGCTGCGCAGTTCCAACTGCCCGGACGCTGAGGCGTGACGCGGCGCACTGCTGGCTCCTGGGGATGTCACTGCTGCGCGGTACCGTGATGGATCCACAGGGCTTCGGGGGGCCAGCTACAGGCGCCGCGCTTCCGGGGCCCAGGCTTGAATTAGGACCACGACGCCGTGCTCGCGTCCGCGACCGAAGGGGGTGCGTCACTGTGACAACGTATGCTCACCGGGTGATCACGCCGGGCGATACTGAACCTGAGCACAAGTCATCGGAGGCCATATCGATCTCCCTTGCGTCCGCTTTGGGGTGCCTTGCTGCTTATGTGACGGTGCATCGAGGGCAGAGTGTCGCCCTGGGGGAGCTTCTTGCCGAGGCCGATCAACTTCCTTCCGACCTTCGTCGCCTCGTGTCACGAATCCTGGGGGCGCGTGCGAGCGGGCAAGGCTGGCTGCTCGCGAGCGAGGAGCCGGTGGTCGGCACACCAGCGATGGTCCCGCTAGAGGACCGGATTGCCGCAGCGTTGGCCGAGGTGGGGCCCCTCACCGAGGCAGAGATCCTTGAGCACCTCGCCGAGGAAGGCGATGCGACCGAGGTCCGGCGCGCACTCCTCGCCGACAGCCGTATCGTCATGGTAGACGGAGGGTGGGCCCTTGCCCGGAGGGAATCTGTTCAAGAGCTGCAGCTGTTTGACATGCCGCCTGCGGATCTGCGGACCAAGGGACGCCGCCGATCTCTGAGGGGCCGTGCTGAGGTGTGCCTAATGGAGGCTGGCCATCCCCTCACACTCCGGGTGCTGGTTGGCCGGATGGGGGGCGACGTGAACGTGGACTCCCTCAAGGCCCAGCTATCTGCCGATGATCGCTTCATACGGAGCGACGTGAGCGAGTGGGCACTCCGGTCCTGGGGGATACGACGATACACATCTGTCAAGGAGCTGGTGGCTGAGGAGCTCGATGAGGCCGGGGGAGCCATGTCCTTGGGCGATCTCCAGCGAAAACTAGGCAGGGACTTCACGATCAATGACGCTACGCTTCGCCAGGTGGCCTCTACGGCGCCCTTCACGACCAGCGGTGGCATCGTCAGACGGCTGAACGATGTCTCGGGTCAGTCCACGTCGGTGCCTGGCACTAAGTCACAGGTGTCAGGTGAGAGCGGTGCCGAACTGGGCGCGGGCGACGCCTCTGCGGACGAGATCATGAGCCTGATGGGGCTTTAGTGACTAAGAAGCGACGAACGCTGTGCGTGATCAACTTGGAGAGCGACTACCGCAGCGACCGCTCGAACCTAGTGAAGGACTTCTACGTTCCCGTCCTTGGGGCGTCGACGCATTACGACCGAGCGGTGGGCTACTTCAGCGCGTCGGTCCTCGCCGTCCTCGGCCAGGGGCTGGACGACTTTGCCTCGCGTGGCGGGCAACTGCGCATCGTGGCGTCTCCGCGGCTCAACCGGGAGGACATCGACCAGATACAGGCCGGGTACGCCCTGCGCGGCGTGCTGGAGCGCGCCGCGCTGCGAAATATCGAAGACGCGTGCCATGACCCCTTCGCGGCCCAGGGACTAGGGCAGCTCGGGATCCTTGTCGCGGAGGGGCGGTTGGACATCAAACTCGCCTACATCTCGGCGGACAACCGCATCGGCATGTACCACGAGAAGATCGGCGTGTTCCGCGACGGCCGAGACGTGGTCGCCTTCAAGGGAAGCGCCAACGAGACCCTGCCTGGCTTGGCCGGCAACTTCGAGTCCATCGAGGTCTTCCGGAGCTGGCACCCTGGCGACAGCGAGCGAGCCGTCCGGATCAGCCGAGACTTCGAAGACCTCTGGCGCGACCAAACGCCGCTTCTGCGCGTGATCGACTTCGCCGACGCGGCTCGCCCTCTCATCGAGAAGTACGCACGCGGCACCAAGGGCCAGGCCATCCCACAGATGCCGCCCGACGGAGCGACCATCACTCTGCCGTGGCCCGACGCCGACGGCATACTCACGATTCCCACGGACCTGCAGGTCCGTGAGTACCAGAAGGAGGCAGTCCGACGCTGGTTCGCCAACGGGCTGCGTGGCATCCTGCGGATGGCGACCGGCACCGGCAAGACGCTCACCGCGCTGTCAGCCGCTGCGCAACTCGCGAAGCGGTTGAAGCGGCAAGCGGACCTTCCCCTCCTGACCGTCATTGTGGTCCCTTACCAGCACCTGGTCGACCAATGGGCGCAGGACGTCGAGCGATTCGGGATCACCGCCATCCGCGCTTACGAGTCAACCGATGTGTGGTATCGCCGAGCCTCCTACCTCCTCGATGCCCTCACACTCGGCACCGCTCGCGGGGGCGCCATCGTGACCACCAACGCCACCTTCGGCAAAGGCATCCTCCAACCCCTGCTGCCCGCCACCGCGGGCACTTCCTAATTATCGGCGACGAGGTCCACAACCTGGGTGCCCGACGACTACGAGGGCAGCTGCCCGACGCTGCCGCTTACCGATTGGGCCTCTCGGCCACGCCCGAGCGCTGGTTCGACGACGACGGAACCGCTGCCCTACGGGAGTACTTCGGCGACATCGTCTTCGAGATGGGAATTGGCGACGCCATCAAGGCCGGAGCGCTCTGCCGCTACAGGTATACCCCTGTACTGGTCGAACTCGACGACGAGGAAGCTGAGCTGTACGCCGAGGTCACGGTCAAGATCGCCAAGGCACTCTCTGCACATCAATTTAGCGACGACGCCGACGAGGACAGCCCGCTCGGCAGGCTGCTTCGCAAGCGGGCCAACATCTTGGGGCATGCACGGGCCAAGCTTCCCGCCCTCCGTGGCGAGATCGCAAAGCGGCATAACGACTGGTTCCAGCTCCTGTACTGCGCAGAAGGTCGGCATCCCCTCGCGGACGGAGTGCATGGAAAACTCGACGAACCGACCCAGCTCGACCAAACCCTGCGCATGGTGGGCCATGAGCTGCGCATGCCTGCCGCCAAGTACATCTCCGACACCCTGCGTGAGCAGCGACGTGCCATCCTGCGGCGGTTCAGTGCAGGCAACGACCTCCAGGTGCTGCTGTCCATGCGCTGCCTGGATGAAGGGGTGGATGTGCCGGCAGCCCGCACTGCCTATCTCTTGGCCAGCTCGTCCAACCCGAGGCAGTTCATCCAACGCCGCGGACGCGTCCTGCGCCGCGCGCCTGGGAAGGACGTAGCCGACATCGTGGACTTCATCGTCGTCCCCCCGGACGGTATCGAAGCCCTGCATCGCGAGAGTGAACGCCGGATGGTCGCGCGCGAGCTCAGTCGAGTCACGGAGTTCGCCCGTCTCGCAGATAACGAAGCTGCCACCTTGGACACCTTGCGCCCGCTGCGTCAGCGCTACGGGCTCATGGATACCTGATCATTGAGACGAGTCGATGAACGAACGAGTGAGCGAGGAGGGGGCGATGAACGCTCAGGAAACCGCGAAGGAGATCCTGGAGAACCTGTCGCCTGAAGCCCGGATACTGGCCAAGCGTGTGCTGACGCTGGAGCGTGAGTACCTGCATGTGAAGAACCCAACCCTGCTCACCAGCAAGATCATGGACGCGGCCAAGGAGCTCGCCAAGTGAACCTGCTCAAGCTGACCGTCGAGAACTTCCGCGTGTTCCACGGCCGGCACGTGCTCAAACTGGACGTCACCGACGGCAAGCCGGCCGTGTTGATCTTCGGCATGAACGGTGCAGGCAAGACCACTCTGCTCAACGCCTTCACCTGGGCCCTGTACGGCACGTTTACCGGCGACGTCGAGCACCAGGACCGGATCATCAACGACCGCGCCTGGGCGGAGGCGGCCTTCGGTGCTTCCGTACATGCTGCCTCGAGACTGGAGTTCGAGCACGAGGGAGCGCTGTTCACCGTCCTTCGCGAGGTCCGGGCGGTCAAGGCATCCGAGGCCCAGGACCTACCTCGTCCTACCCTCGCGGTGACCGAGACCCGGCACGGCGAGAGCATCGAGGTCAAGAACGGCCAAGACCGGATCGAGAAGATCCTCCCCGAAGGGCTGCGACGGTTCTTTCTCTTCAACGGCGAACGCATGGAACGGATGTTCACTGGGGACGGCGCCGGCGACGTCCAGGACGCCATCAAGACCCTGATGGGCCTGGAGATAATCGAACGAGCCATCGGAGATCACCTGCCGGCAGCATCCCGCAAGCTCACCGCTGCAGCCAAGAAACTCGGCGGTGGGCGCCTCCAGCAGCTGGCCGACGCGCAAGAAAAGGTCGAGCAGCAGAAGGAGGCCATCCGCCGCGAATCGCTCAAGCTGTCCGAGAACATTTCCGCCTACAAGCGCGAGGTTGATGCGGCCAGCAAGGCTCTACTCGAGAACGGCCAAGCAGCGCCGCTCCAGAAGCGCCGAGTGCGGCTTGCCAAGGAGCTGGAGCAGGAGAAGATTCGCTACCAAGAGCTCCAGGAGAAGCATCGACGAGCGCTGGCCGAGCGGGGCTTCATCGCCTTCACCTCCGGCGTCGACCAGACCGTGATCGACCTCGCCGAGGGCATGCGCAAGCGCCAAGAGCTGCCCGCCGGAATCCAGCGGGACTTCATCACCGGGCTCCTGGAGGACGGCTACTGCATGTGCGGCACTCCCGTGCCGGCTGGCTCCGCCGGCCACACGGCCCTGCTGGAACGTTTGGAGAACGCCGGACTGGCAGACGTCCAGGCACGCTGGATGAACCTTCGAGGCAACGCCTCCCGGCTCATCGACGCCCGCAAGGCGCTATTGGAAGAGCTGCGTGAGATCAGTGCCGAGCTCCAGGCAGTCGAGGCCAGGATCAACGACCTAGACGCCGAGGAAACAGACATCGCCCGACAGCTGAAAGGCGTCGATGTCGTCGATGTTCAAAAGCTGGAAGACCGCCGTAAGGAGTACGACGACAAGCGCGTCGAGGCACTTGGAGCTCACCGGGATGCCGAGCGGGACATGGAGCGTATGGAGGAGGAGCTCACTCGTCTGCGTCGGCAGTTCCGCGCCGCCAAGGTCGAAGACGCTGAGGCGCATCGCCTGCAACGCCAAGTGGCGCTGGTTGACGAGGTACTGGAAGCCTTCCGCCGCATCCTTGACGTACGTACCGCGGAGGTACGAGGGCAGCTCGATGCCAGGGTCAAGGGGGTCTTCTCGCGGATCTGCATCAAGCCCTTCACTCCGGAGCTGACTCCCGACTTCGAGCTCAGACTCCACGCCACCGCCGCGGGCCCGGCCGCGATCCGCAGCACGGGTGAGAACCAGATCCTCGGCTTGTCGTTCGTCGGCGCAGTATCAGAGATGGCCAAGAAGATCCACGACCGCAAGCAGAAGACGGATGAGGCGAACCTTGACGAGGGCGGCATCTACCCCGTTGTCATGGATGCGCCCTTCGGTAACCTCGACATCGAGTACCAGGACCAGGTCGCCGAGTCCCTCCCTCAACTGACCTCGCAGATCGTCACCCTGCTCTCCCAGTCCCAGGCACGAGGCCGCGTGCTGGAGCACCTCCAGTCAGCAGCCTCTAGGGTGTACGTCCTTCGCTCGGTCACCTCCAAGGAAGACGCCAAGGAGCAGACGATCACAATCAACGACCGGGCCGTCCCATACGTGACCCGCGGCGATTTCGAGCACACCGTCTTGGAGGAGGTGTCCCTCTGATGGCCGAAGAACGGTTCCGGCGGCCCGCCGAGCACGAAGAGCTCCTAGCCGCCCTCGCCGGTAAGAGTGGTCCCTTCACGGCCATGTACGAGGTGATGATGTTCGCCGCCGCACTGGGCATGCGGAAGGGGCGCCGGGAGTCCTTCGAGAAGCACGAGGAGCCCATCAACCTCTCCCGCGTCGAGAACCGCTCATACGGTGACGTGCTCCTCGACCTGCTTGCTGCCGCCGAGATTCCGGATGATCCCAAGATTCTCGGAGACGACCGCCTCAAGGAGCGCATCCGGATCTTCGAGGAGTACGCGAACGGAGGGCTGAGCTATATCCGAGGTGAGTTGAACGCCGGCGGGGGACGTGACGTCACGGGCATCCTCAACTCGCTGGTCATGGAAGCTCTGACAGAGTCCCCAGACGAGCAGCCGGACGTCACAACGGAGATCCTGGCCACCGGCGATCTCGACTGGTAGAACACCCGACGCAGGCCACGCCGACGGTAGGAGGACCCAGCCGCGTGGGGAGGGGCCACCCATACCCCCTCCCCACGGCCAGCGGTTGATCAGCTAGAGGGCTCTCCCGCCCGGCGGCTTCGGCCTGCTCCCTGCTCTCCGCCCGCGCGATCATCTTCGGCTGGCGGGCTGACGGTCAGATGCACGAGAAGCTCGGAGGACAGTTCCCGTTCATCGCGGAAGACCGGCTGAGTGGCAGCCAGCCGGCGGCTCGCGGCCGCCACGAGACGGTCAGGGATTGCGGCGCCGAACAAGGCTTCCCATCCCGCTTCACCCAGCCCCGCGCTGAAGGCCCAGCCTGCACGGGGCAGCGACTCGCGGTCTTGCCTCTCGGGTATCGGCCCATCGAGCCGGTGAACCTGTGCCAACCCGTCCGGCGAGTCGTACGTCAGGGGCAGATCCTGGTCCTCAACAGCCCCTTCCGTGAGCGGATTCCCGTGGCCATTTCGCGTCTGCCACCCAGCCCGACTCAGCGGTGAGGTCACCCGGCTGGGGGCATGCTCGGGACGCAGCGCATCCCGGCTGTCACCCAGCAAGGTCATAGGCGAGCGCCTCCGTGAAAGCGGCGACTACCTCCCCTGGGCTCCCGTGGGAGAAGATCGCCGTCCATAGGGGGGCGTGGAGAGGCGCCGGCGCCACACGAATGACCCATAGCGCCTCGTAGAGAGGATGGGTGGGAAGGTACTGAGATTGAACTCGTGGTGTCGTAGGGGCTGACGGGCGGCTGTCCCCTGCGGTATCACCGGAGCATGCGGTATCCACAAGGGGGCGGGCTGACCGCCGAACGGCAGCAGTTCCGCGAGGAGTTA
>NZ_JAVREO010000043.1:0-7280 GCF_031845445.1 Streptomyces chisholmiae
CGCAAGCCAGTCGACCAAGGCGTAAGCGCCCGCTGACCTCCCGTGGCGCGGGTCAGGGCAGGTTCCTCGCCATCACGATCCGCTGGATCTGGTTGGTGCCCTCGTAGATCTGGGTGATCTTGGCGTCCCGCATCATCCGCTCCACCGGGTAGTCCCGGGTGAAGCCGTAGCCGCCGAGCAACTGCACGGCGTCGGTGGTGATCTCCATCGCCGCGTCCGATGCGAAGCACTTGGCCGCCGCGCCGTAGAAGGTCAGGTCGGCGTCCTCCCGCTGCGACCTGGCCGCCGCCGCGTAGGTGAGCTGCCGGGCCGCCGCCAGCTTCATCGCCATGTCGGCCAGCATGAACTGGACGCCCTGGAAGTCGCCCACCGGCTTGCCGAACTGCTTGCGCTCGCGCACGTAGCCCTGCGCGTAGTCCAACGCGCCCTGCGCGATGCCCAGCGCCTGGGCGGCGATGGTGATCCGGGTGTGGTCCAGGGTGCGCATCGCGGTCGCGAAGCCGGTGCCCTCGGCGCCGATCATCCGGTCGGCCGGCACCCGCACGTTGTCCAGGTAGACCTCGCGGGTCGGCGAGCCCTTGATGCCCAGCTTCTTCTCCGGCGCGCCGAAGGACACCCCCGCGTCGTCCTTCTCCACCACGAACGCCGAGATCCCGCCCCTGGTCCGCTTCTCCGGGTCGGTGACCGCCATCACCGTGTAGTAGTCGGAGACACCGGCGTTGGTGATCCAGCGCTTGACCCCGTTGAGGACGTAGTCGTCCCCGTCCCGCACCGCGCGGGTCTTCATGCCGCCGGCGTCCGAGCCCGCGTCCGGCTCGGAGAGACAGTAGGAGAACATCGCCCGCCCGGCGGCCAGCGGGGTCAGGTACCGCTCCTGCAACTCCGGCGAGCCGGACAGCATCAGCGGCAGCGAGCCCAGCTTGTTCACGGCCGGGATCAGCGAGGCGGAGGCGCAGACCCGGGCGACCTCCTCGATCACGATCACGGTGGCCAGCGCGTCGGCGCCGGCCCCACCGAACGCCTCCGGCACGTGCACCGCGTGCAGGTCGTTGCCGACCAACGCGTCCAGCGCCTCCTGCGGGAAGCGGGCCCGCTCGTCCACGTCCGCCGCGTGCGGCGCGATCTTCGCCTCCGCCAGCGCCCGGACCGAGTCCCGGAGCAGCTCGTGCTCCTCGGCCGGACGGTAGAGATCGAAGTCCACGGCTCCTGCCACCTGTCTCACTCCCTGCCACACGAAGCGGTTCACGACTGTTAAGTAACTTGATCTTAGGGTCATCGTGGGTCTGGGGATAGGTGAGCTTGCCGACAGACGGCGCCGTCTATGCTCGGGGCCATGCCTCTGAAGATCTCGGTGATCGGTACCGGCTACCTCGGCGCCACGCACGCCGCCGCCATGGCGGAGTTGGGGTTCGAGGTGATCGGCCTCGACGTGGTGCCGGCCAAGGTCGAGCTGCTCGCCCAGGGCCGCTCCCCGATGTACGAGCCCGGGCTGGAGGAGATCCTGCGCCGCCATGTGGTCGGCCTGCCCGACTCCACCGGCCGGCTCTCCTTCACCACCTCGTTCGCCGAGGTCGCCGCCTTCGCCGACGTGCACTTCATCTGCGTCAACACCCCGCAGCGGCCCGGCGAGTACGCCTGCGACATGTCGTACTTCGACGGTGCCGTGGACGCCCTGGCGGTCCACCTGGACCGGCCCGCCCTGGTGGTCGGCAAGTCCACGGTGCCGGTCGGCTCGGCCGCGCGGCTGGCCGCCCGGATCGCCGAGCTGGCGCCGGCCGGCGCCGACGCCGAGCTGGCGTGGAACCCGGAGTTCCTCCAGGAGGGCTTCGCGGTCCGGGACACCCTGCACCCCGATCGGATCGTGGTCGGTGTCACCAGCGAGCGGGCCGAGGAGACCCTCCGCGAGGTCTACGCGACCCCGATCGCCGAGGGCAGCCCCTTCGTGGTCGCCGACCTGCCCACGGCGGAGCTGGTCAAGACCGCGGCCAACGCCTTCCTGGCCACCAAGATCTCGTTCATCAACGCCATGGCCGAGATCTGCGAGGTCGCCGACGGCGACGTGGTCAGGCTCGCCGAGGCGCTCGGGCACGACGAGCGGATCGGCCCCAAGTTCCTGCGCTCCGGCATCGGGTTCGGCGGCGGCTGCCTCCCGAAGGACCTGCGTGCCTTCTTCGCCCGGGCCGGCGAGCTGGGCGCCTCCGAGTCGCTCCAGTTCCTCCGCGAGATCGACTCGCTCAACATGCGGCGCCGCGCCTCCATGGTCGAGCTGACCCGGGAGGCGCTGGACGGCTCGCTGCTGGGCAAGCGGGTCGCCGTGCTGGGCGCCGCGTTCAAGCCGGAGACGGACGACGTCCGGGACTCCCCGGCGCTCAACATCGCCGGCCAGCTCCACCTCCAGGGCGCCGAGGTCAGCGTCTACGACCCGAAGGCGGCGGCCAACGCCAAGGCGGTCTTCCCGACCCTGCGGTACGCGGACTCCGCGGTGTCGGCGGCCCAGGGCGCCCACGTGGTACTGCACCTGACGGAGTGGCGGGAGTTCCAGGAGCTGGACCCGGCGGCCCTGGGCGAGGTCGTCTCCCGGCGCCACCTGCTCGACGGCCGGAACACCCTGGACGCCTCCCTCTGGCGCAAGGCGGACTGGACCTACCGGGCGCTGGGGCGGCCCCGCGCCTGACCCACGACCGGACGGGCGGGCGCGCCGGCGCCGGCGGGCGACCGGGAAAACGGGATGAGGCCGTCCCGGCGCCCGCCCCAGAATGGGGGATGCTGATCGACCACTGGCCCCTCGCGGGCCTCCGGCTGCGCACCCCCCGGCTGGAGCTGCGCCTGCCCGACGACGAGGAGTTGGCCGGGCTGGCCGACCTGGCCGCCGCCGGGGTGCACCCGCCGGCCGAGATGCCGTTCTCCGTGCCCTGGACCGACCGCCCGCCCCCCGCCCAGCAGTTGGCGACCATCCAGCACCACTGGCTGGCCCGGGCCAACCTCACCCCCGAGCGGTGGTCCCTCGATCTGGCCGCCTTCGTGGCCGGCCGCCCGGTCGGCACCCAGTCGCTGGCGGCCACGGACTTCGCGGTGCTCCGCGAGACCGCCACCGGCTCCTGGCTGGGGCGGGCGCACCAGGGCCACGGCCTCGGCACCGAGATGCGGGCCGCCGTGCTGGAGTTGGCCTTCGCCGGACTCGGTGCCGAGCAGAGCGTCTCCGGTGCCATGCTCGACAACACCGCCTCGCTGCGGGTCTCGACCAGGCTGGGCTACCAGGACGACGGGCTCACCCGGCTGGTGGTGCGCGGCCGGCCGGTCACCCAGCGGCGGCTCCGGCTGACCAGGGAACGCTGGCTGGCGCACCGCTCGGTCCCGGTCGAGATCAGCGGACTCGCGCCGTGCCGGCCGCTGTTGGGCGCGGCCGACGCCCGGCCGGCGGCCTCAGACGCCGGGTAGCGGGTCCTGTTCCACCGGGTGGTCCGGTGGCCGGGGCGCGCCGCGCAGCGCCAGCTTGGCGCGGCACTCCGGGCCCAGACCCCACGTCCTGGCCTCCCGGTCGCGCAGCGGGCGTCCGCAGAGCCGGCAGTGCACGGGAGGCCGGCGCCGCTCCGCCGGATCGGGGAGCAGCGCCGGCTGTTCATCCTCGCCGCCGGCCGCCATGCCCCAGGTCTACCACCCGGGGCCGGCCGGCGGCACCTCAGCGTCCGGAACCGGGCGAGGTCACTGCCCGACGAGCCCGGGCCGCAGCGTCTGGGCGAAGAGCACCCCGCCGTCCACCTCCCGCAGCCGCGCGGTGAGTTCGCCGCTCTCGCCGTCGATGACCACCTCGCCGTAGAACTGGTAGCCCTCGGCCGGTGAGACGTTGGCGACCGTGGGCGCCTTGACGAAGACCCGGTCGGGGCCGAAGGTGCCGTCCAGGTCGTTGGCGGGGAAGGCGCCGGCGTTCAGCGGACCGGTCACGAACTCCCAGAACGGCGCGAAGTCGCCGAAGGCGGCCAGCTCGGGGCGGTAGTGCTGGGCCGAGGTGTAGTGCACGTCGGCGGTCAGCCAGACGGTGCCGGTGATCCGCCGCCGCTTGACGAACCTGAGCAGCTCGGCGATCTGCAGCTCCCGGCCCAGCGGGGCGCCGGGGTCGCCGTTGGCTATCGCCTCGAAGTGGTGGTCGCCGTCCGGCACCACCAGGCCGATCGGCATGTCGGCGGCGATCACCTTCCACACCGCGCGGGAGCGGGACAGCTCCCGCTTGAGCCACTCCAGCTGTTCGCGGCCGAGGATGCCCTGCGCGTTCTCGGTCTGCCGGTTCGGCGAGTTGGCGTCCCGGAAGGTCCGCATGTCCAGCACGAAGACGTCCAGCAGCGGCCCGCGGCGCACCACCCGGTGCACCCGCCCCTCGCGCGCGCCGGGGCGCAGGGTGGGAATCGGGAAGTACTCGCCGAACGCCTGCCGGGCACGGGCGGCCAGCACGTCCACGTTGGTCTCGGTGTAGCGGTCGTCCGCCAGGATCTCCCCCGGGTACCAGTTGTTGGTCACCTCGTGGTCGTCCCACTGCACGATCGACGGCACCTGGGCGTTGAACCGGCGGAGGTTCTCGTCGGCCAGGTTGTAGCGGAAGTTGCCCCGGTACTCGGCGAGGGTCTCGGCCACCTTGGCCTTCTCCTCGGTGGTGATGTTCCGCCAGACCCGGCCGTCCGGCAGCGTGACCCGCTCGGTGAGCGGCCCGTCCGCGTAGACGGTGTCGCCGCTGAAGAGGAAGAAGTCCGGGTCCAGCCGCCGCATCTCGGCGAAGGCGCGGTAGCCGCCCAACTCCGGGTTGATGCCCCAGCCCTGGCCGGCCAGGTCGCCCGACCAGACGAAGCGGACGTCGGTCGAGCGCCGCTGCGACGGGGTGCGGAAGGTCCCCGTGACCGGGCGGCCGGTGCGCCGGTGGTCGTCCGGGTCCACCAGCGTCACCCGGTAGTGGACCTGCTGCCCCGGCTCCAGGCCGCGGAGCCGGGTGGTGCCGGTGAAGTCGGTGCCCGGGCCGAGCAGCGGCCCGGCGTACCGGCGGGGCCGGCGGAACGACTCGGTGGCCGAGGTCTCCACGACCATCCGGGCCGGCCGGTCGGAGCGGACCCAGACCAGCCCGGACTCGCCGGTCACGTCGCCCACCTGCACACCCCAGTCGGCGGACGGCCGTCCGCCGAACGCCTGGGCCGGCGCCGCGCCGGCCAGCGCCGCCCCGGCCGGCAGCGCCAACGCCGCCGACGCGGTGGCCGCGCCACGCAACAGGGTGCGTCGGCCCATCGTGCCGGTCTTCCGCTCGTCCGCCTGCGCCATCCCCTGGCACCTCCCATGGCTGGTTCTCGACCTGACGGGCGCCACTATGGTGCGCCGGCCGCGCGCCTCTAAGACCGTGCGCGCCAACTCTGGTTGAACACCTGGTGGCCCGGCCACCGCGGCCGGACCCGGGACCGGCGCCGGCCCGCCGGCCGGCTCAGCGGCCGGCGCGCGGCCGGTGCACGGAGAGCCGGAACGCGGCGCTGACCAGCGCCGGCGCCGCCGCGGCCGGCCCGCCGGCCGGCTGGTGGTGGGCGTTGGGCCCCATCGCCACCAGGGCGCCGGCCTCCTCGGCGGTCAGCCGCAGCGGGAACTCCAGCGGCACCACCGAGGTCTGCTCGAAGTGCTCGGCCAGGGTCCGGCGCAGCCGCTCGTCCTTGGCCGGATCGACCGACAACAGCCCCTGGCTGACCCGCAGTTCCGCCAGGTGTCCGGGCCCAGGGGTGACCACGAGCAGCGCGCCGCCCGGGGCGAGCACCCGGCGGAACTCGGGCCCGTTGCGCGGCGCGAAGACGTTGAGCAGCAGGTCCACCGCGCCGGTGCGCACCGGGAGGCCGCGCCACACGTCGGCGCTGGCCGCGCCCATCCGGGGATGGGCCCGGGCGGCCCGGCGCAGCGCGTACTTGGAGAGGTCGAGGGTCAGCCCCACCGCCCCGGGCCGCGCCCCGAGCACGCCGGCCAGCTGGTGGCCGGTGCCGCCGCCGGCGTCCAGCAGCACGCCGTCGGCCGGCGCCAACTCGCCCGCCAGCCGCGCCAGCTCGGCGGTCAGCGGCGCGTAGTGGCCGGCGTCCAGGAACGCGGCGCGGGCCGCGACCATGGTGGCGGTGTCCGCGTTGGCGCCGGGGGCCGCGCCGCTGGCCAGGCTGAGGTAGCCCTGCCGGGCGAAGTCGAAGCTGTGCCCGGCGGGGCAGCGCGGCGACCGGTCCCGGGTGGCCAGCGGCGCCCCGCAGACCGGGCAGGCCACCACGTCGGCCAGTCGCTCCCAGGGGGATGGCTGGTCGACGGGGCTGCTCATGCCCGGGATGCTACCGGCCGGCGGTGTTCGTTCCGCCCGCTGCCTCGGTCGGGTCGCAGAGCGCGAGCTCGGACCATCCCGTCATCATGATGCGGTGCCAGGCGTGGGCCTTGCCCGGGGCGATGGTGTAGCAGGTGTCGCCCGGCCCGTCCTTGACGTCGGTCAGGGAGACGGGCTCGGCGCAGTGGTTGGCCGCCGAGGTGGAATGGGTGTTGAACAGCAGGTCGTGCCATGTCCCGACGGCGACGCAGTAGGGCAGGTCCGTGTCGTCGCGGGGTTGGTCCTGGGCGGTGGCGATGGGCGCGGTGGTGGCGAGCAGGGCGCCGGCGGTGGCGAGGCCGGCGATGGCGCGGCGGATGGTGTGGGCCATGCTGTCTCCTGGTCGAAGCGGTGGGGGCGGTGGTTCAGTCGGCCGTGCTCGCCGCCGTGTCCGGGTCGCAGTAGTCGAGCACGGCGGGACCGCTCTCGACGCCGCGGTGCCAGACGTGGGCGTCCCCCCGCTGGAGGGTGTGACAGTCGGCGTCGGCCCCGTCCCTGGTGTCCCACAGCGAGACGGCTGAGAAGCAGTGGTTGGCCGCCGAGACGGCGACGGTGTCGAGCACCGGGTCCTGGTACTCCACGACCACGACGCAGTCCGCCAGGTCGTAGCAGAAGCTCAGGCCGACGTAGTCGGTCTCCAGGTCGGCGTTGGTGTAGCGGATCGTCGTACCCGGGTGGACGGTCTGGCATCCCTGGGTGGCGCTGCCCGAGGCCCAGGTGGGGATCACCGCGTGGGCTTCGTCGCAGTTGTTGGTCACGTCGGCCACGAGCCCCGGGGACAGGCCGCCCTGGGTGCCCTCCTCGACGGTGAGGCAGGACGGGGGCGTGGCGGTCGTCTCGGGCTGGGTCTGGGCGGTGGCGATGGGCGCGGTGGTGGCGAGCAGGGCGCCGGCGGTGGCGAGGCCGGCGATGGCGCGGCGAGCGGTGC
>NZ_JAVREO010000044.1:0-3751 GCF_031845445.1 Streptomyces chisholmiae
GTTCGACGTCGGTGGCGGACATCAGCAGTTCGCCGGTGGCGACGTCGACGGGGTCGCCGCAGGCGTTGCGGCCGTTCATGGGGACGCCGTCGCCTCGGGTGCGCCGGCCGAGGCCGAGGGCGCCCTGACGCAGGCCGCGAAGGCCCGTACTCGCTGCGCCGCGGAGCCCTCGGGCCAGGCCCCCGAGGGTGGTGAGGCCCTTCATGCCCGGGATGCAGTCCAGCGCCGCGAACGCGACGTCGAGGAGGCCGGCTTCGCCCCGTGCGTATTTGATCAGCGTGTCGGCGAGGACGATGACGGCGGCGGCCAGCACCACCCAAGCGAGGGGGCCGCCGATGATCATGACGACGACGCCGAGGACGGCGACGACCAGCTTGCACGCCTCGACCAGGGTGTCCCAGTTGTCGGTGACCCAGTCGATGGCTTTCTCCCACCAGCGGCGGTTCTGGATGCCGGCGTCGGAGGCTTCCTCGATGCCCTGGGCGCAGACGCGTGCGGCTTCTTCGCGCATCTCCTGGGCGTCCTGGGCGAGTTGGCGGGCGGCGGCCAGGCGTTCCTCGGCGTCGTTGACGCGGGCCTGGGCGGCGCCGGCCGCCGCCTCGGCGGCCCGCTGGTCCCGGGCGGCGGCCCGGACATCGGCCTCGTCCGGCGGCTCGACGTTGTCCCGTTCGCCCTCGCGCTGCAACCGTTCGGCCTCGTCGCCGGCGCGGCCGACCCAGTCGGTGGCGTCGCCGAGCGCGGACTGGGCACTCGCCAGATCCGCCTGCGCGGTGACCGCGCGATCCAGCGCCCGGTCGGCCATCCCCTGCGCGGTCTGCAACTTCGGCCAGTAGACGTTCAACGCCTGAGCACAGAGGCTGTAGGACTCCTCCAGCTTGGTCAGGTTGTCCGGGACCCCGTCGAACTCCCGCCGGAACGCGTCCGCCGACAACCCCGCCCAGTCCAACACGGCACGCTCGCCCGCCATGCCCCGGATCTTCCCCAGCGCCTCACCGACATCGTCGGCGAACTCCTGCAACTCCTCCGCCAACTCCCGGACCTCGTCCGGATCCCCCGGTGTCGGGTCCCGGTCCATATCCACCGGTGACCAGTCAGACGGTCGCGCCACGATCCCCCCAAGGTCGCGTTTCCAAGCCCCAGAAGACGCTACCGAGAGGTGCTGAAGGATGGCAATGTGCTACTGCCCGGAACGTGGGGTCTGATCGCGGAGCCGCCACGACGAAGACGGTCGCGCGCCGGTCGATGGGGGTCCCCGGTGCCCCGTCCCCTCAGCCCGTGGTCAGGCCGCGGACGCGGTACTGCATCACGCGGTAGTTCTGGGCGTCGTACCACTGGCTGACCGTGAGGTGGAGGTTGTCGGGGGTCGATCCCGGGATGATGAAGCCGCCGTAGGGGCTGGCCACCGCGTTGCCCGTCTCGTGGCCCGGCACGGTGGGCACGATCATGGTCTGTTCCGGGGTGGTGAACAGGTTCGAGGTCGGCAGGGCGAAGAACTGGGCTCGGATGTCGAGCGGGTGCATGTTCAGCCAGGTGAGCGCGTAGCCGCCGGACATGGCGCGGAAGCAGATCTCACCCCAGCGGCGCGCCGCCGTCACGGAGGTCGGCGGATGGCCCCAGGCCCAGGCGCCGTTCGCGTACCCCCACGGCTCGTAGGCCGCCGGCTCGCCCAAGGCGTCCTGGGGGACCCGGTGCAGCAACAGGGCCGAGGTCACCTCGCGGTTGAAGGCCGTCGAGAGGACGTAGGCGTAGCCGTCGTCCGCGACCGCGTAGGTCTTCTGCTGGAACTGCCCGCCGTGCTGGTCGCCCGGCCACTGACAGAGGTACTGCCAGGTCTCGCCGTTGTCGTCGGAGCGCCAGAAGTCGGTGTGGTGGGTCCGGTAGATCACGCCGCGCATCAGGTGCAGGTACATCGTCGAGCCGATGGTGAAGACGTCGGACGGGATGGCGGTGGTCCCGCCCGTGTGCCCCTCGGGGACGAGCCCGACGGCGCGGGCGCCGCCCACGCTACCGTCGATGGTGAGCGTCTCCGGCGCCGGGTCGGACGAGCGCAGCCCCACCGGCGACCGCCAGTCGGGGCCGCCGACGCCCGCGCCGTCGAACGTGTCCCCGCAGACCAGGAGCAGCGAACCGTCCGGGCAGCGCGCCGGGATGCCGAGGTCCGTCCAGGGCGCGGCGAACCGGCCGGTCTGCGCCGGCCCGGTGAGGTCGCGCACCTTCGCCCCGGTGACCAGCGGCGCCCCGGTGGCCTGGCGGGCGCCGGTGCCCCGCGGCCCGGCCGCCGCTTCCGGGCCCGCGGCTCCGACGACGCCCGCCACGGCGAGCCCGCCGGCCGCGGCGGAGCGCAACAGCGCCCGCCGGCCGGGACGGGCCGGCAGGCCGGAACCACCGGAAGGCGCGGGCTTGTTCGGTCCATCCATGACGGCACTCCCAGGGTTCGGCCGGGCCGGGGCGGGCGTGAACGGGTGGGCGGTGAACGAGCGGTGAACGGGCGGTCGGGGGGCGCGAGCAGGGAAACAGTGGGCGTGAACGGGCGGGTGGTGAACGGGCGGTCAGGCCTTGCGGAGTCGGGCGACGATACCGTCCAGGTCCCGGACGAACAGGTCGGGGCGCACGAAGTGGCCGCCCGCCGGCTCGTGCCACTCGTGCGGGATGCCGGCCGCGCCCAGGCGCTCGCGGAACTCCCGCTGACCGGCGAGCACCTGGGTCTCGTTGACCGTGTCGAACCAGTTGACCGGGTCGGGGCTGGTGCCGGCGACCAGGAAGACCCGCTTGTTCCGGTAGCTGTCGACGCGTTCGACCGGGTTGTCGGCGGAGACCCGCGCCTCGTCCCACAGCGGCATCCCGTAGACCGAGCCGCCGCCCAACTCCACGGCCGCCGACGAGACGTTGGCCCAGTGGGCGACCAGGCCGAAATCCCGGCGCAGGCTGGCCGGCCCGGAGTGGGAGCTGACCGAGGCGAAGTGCCCGAAGTACTTGGCCGCGTACTTCAGCGCGCCGAACCCGCCCATGGAGAACCCGGAGACCGCGCGGCCGTCGTACTCGGCGTAGGTCCGGAAGTTGGCGTCGATCCAGGGCACCAACTGGTCGATGTGGAAGGCCTCCCAGTTGCGGGGCCCGACGAGGGAGTTGACCGGGTTGGAGTACCAGCCGGCGTGGCCGCCGTCGGGCATCACGACGATCAGCGGCTTGCCCGCGGTCCACTCGCGGATGCCCATCCGGTCGAAGGTGATGAAGTCCTGGTCCAGGCCGCCGCCGTGGAACAGGTACAGCACGGGGTACCGGCGTCCCGAGGTGTGGTAGCCGTCCGGCAGCAGCACGTTGACGCCGGGGTTCCAGCCGATCTGGGCGGTGGCGAACCGGTAGTACCACATCCGGGGGTCGCCCTCGCCGCGCTCGACGACGCGCAGGCCGAAGCCGTCGCCGACGGCGTGCGCGGGGGCGGCCGCTGCCAGCAGGCCGGCTCCGCCGACGGCGGTCAGCGCGGTGATGCCGGCGGCGGCCTTCAGGGCACCCCTGCGGGTGGGACGGTGCGTGTTCAACATGGCCTCCGGGGGGACGGGTCGGAACGGACCGAGGCGGAGTGGGAGGAGACGGGGTGGTCGGGTGGGAGGAGACGGGGTGGTCGGGTGGGAGGAGACGGGGTGGTCGGGTGGGAGGAGACGGGGTGGGGTTCCGGCGGTGGCCGGCGCCGCGCCGGCCTGTGTGCCGGGGGGGGGCGGCCGGGGGCCGTTCCGGCACGGGGCGCCGCCGG
>NZ_JAVREO010000045.1:0-3307 GCF_031845445.1 Streptomyces chisholmiae
TTCACAGTGGACGCGAGCATCTATGGACAAGCCCTCGGCCTATTAGTACCGGTCAACTCCACCCATTACTAGGCTTCCATCTCCGGCCTATCAACCCTGTGGTCTACAGGGAGCCTTACCCCATCAAGTGGGTGGGAGTCCTCATCTCGAAGCAGGCTTCCCGCTTAGATGCTTTCAGCGGTTATCCCTCCCGAACGTAGCCAACCAGCCATGCCCTTGGCAGAACAACTGGCACACCAGAGGTTCGTCCGTCCCGGTCCTCTCGTACTAGGGACAGCCCTTCTCAAGACTCCAACGCGCGCAGCGGATAGGGACCGAACTGTCTCACGACGTTCTAAACCCAGCTCGCGTACCGCTTTAATGGGCGAACAGCCCAACCCTTGGGACCAACTCCAGCCCCAGGATGCGACGAGCCGACATCGAGGTGCCAAACCATCCCGTCGATACGGACTCTTGGGGAAGATCAGCCTGTTATCCCCGGGGTACCTTTTATCCGTTGAGCGACGGCGCTCCCACAAGCCACCGCCGGATCACTAGTCCCTGCTTTCGCACCTGCTCGACCTGCCAGTCTCACAGTCAAGCTCCCTTGTGCACTTACACTCACCACCTGATAACCAACCAGGCTGAGGGAACCTTTGGGCGCCTCCGTTACTCTTTAGGAGGCAACCGCCCCAGTTAAACTACCCACCAGACACTGTCCCCGATCCGGATCACGGACCCAGGTTAGACATCCAGCACGATCAGAGTGGTATTTCAACAACGACTCCACCCACACTGGCGTATGAGCTTCACAGTCTCCCACCTATCCTACACAAACCGAACCGAACACCAATATCAAGCTATAGTAAAGGTCCCGGGGTCTTTCCGTCCTGCTGCGCGAAACGAGCATCTTTACTCGTACTGCAATTTCACCGGGCCTATGGTTGAGACAGCCGAGAAGTCGTTACGCCATTCGTGCAGGTCGGAACTTACCCGACAAGGAATTTCGCTACCTTAGGATGGTTATAGTTACCACCGCCGTTTACTGGCGCTTAAGTTCCCAGCT
Source organism: Streptomyces chisholmiae (assembly GCF_031845445.1). Classification (NCBI taxonomy): domain Bacteria; kingdom Bacillati; phylum Actinomycetota; class Actinomycetes; order Kitasatosporales; family Streptomycetaceae; genus Streptomyces; species Streptomyces chisholmiae. The sequence goes on from NZ_JAVREO010000045.1 coordinate 1,046, forward strand.
TCGCCACACCGAAATGCAACTAACCAGTCCCCTTAACGTTCCAGCACCGGGCAGGCGTCAGTCCGTATACATCGCCTTACAGCTTCGCACGGACCTGTGTTTTTAGTAAACAGTCGCTTCTCGCTAGTCTCTGCGGCCACCCCCAGCTCCAGCAGTAAATGCCTTCACCAGAAGAGGCCCCCCTTCTCCCGAAGTTACGGGGGCAATTTGCCGAGTTCCTTAACCATAGTTCACCCGAACGCCTCGGTATACTCTACCTGACTACCTGAGTCGGTTTAGGGTACGGGCCACCATGAAACATCGCTAGAGGCTTTTCTCGACAGCATAGGATCATCCACTTCACCACAATCGGCTCGGCATCAGGTCTCACCCAAAAATCGCGCGGATTTACCTACACGACGGGCCACACCCTTACCCCGGGAATAACCACCACCCGGGCTGGACTACCTTCCTGCGTCACCCCATCACTCACCTACTACCCCCTCGGGTCACCGGCTCCACCACTCCCTCCAACGTCAAAGACGAAGAAAGGCGGCTTCACGGGCTTAGCATCAGAAGATTCAGCGCTGGCGCTCCATAGCGGGTACCGGAATATCAACCGGTTGTCCATCGACTACGCCTGTCGGCCTCGCCTTAGGTCCCGACTTACCCTGGGCAGATCAGCTTGACCCAGGAACCCTTAGTCAATCGGCGCACACGTTTCTCACGCATGTATCGCTACTCATGCCTGCATTCTCACTCGTGAACCGTCCACAACACGTTTACACGGCTGCTTCACCCAGCACACGACGCTCCCCTACCCACCACACAAAATGCGGTGACACGACTTCGGCGGTGTACTTGAGCCCCGCTACATTATCGGCGCAGAATCACTCGACCAGTGAGCTATTACGCACTCTTTCAAGGGTGGCTGCTTCTAAGCCAACCTCCTGGCTGTCTCTGCGACTCCACATCCTTTCCCACTTAGCACACGCTTAGGGGCCTTAGTCGATGCTCTGGGCTGTTTCCCTCTCGACCATGGAGCTTATCCCCCACAGTCTCACTGCCGCGCTTACAACTTACCGGCATTCGGAGTTTGGCTAAGGTCAGTAACCCGGTAAGGCCCATCACCTATCCAGTGCTCTACCTCCGGCAAGAAACACACGACGCTGCACCTAAATGCATTTCGGGGAGAACCAGCTATCACGGAGTTTGATTGGCCTTTCACCCCTAACCACAGGTCATCCCCCAGATTTTCAACTCTGGTGGGTTCGGGCCTCCACGCGGTCTTACCCACGCTTCACCCTGCCCATGGCTAGATCACTCCGCTTCGGGTCTAGGGCATGCTACTCAAACGCCCTCTTCGGACTCGCTTTCGCTACGGCTCCCCAACACAGGTTAACCTCGCAACACACCGCAAACTCGCAGGCTCATTCTTCAAAAGGCACGCAGTCACGACACAGCAGGACAAGTCCCACTGTGCGACGCTCCCACGGCTTGTAGGCACACGGTTTCAGGTACTCTTTCACTCCGCTCCCGCGGTACTTTTCACCATTCCCTCACGGTACTATCCACTATCGGTCACCAGGGAATATTTAGGCTTAACGGGTGGTCCCGCCAGATTCACACAGGATTTCTCGGGCCCTGTGCTACTTGGGAAACACACAAGAGAGCCACCATGATTTCGCCTACGGGGGTCTTACCCTCTACGCCGGGCCTTTCGCATGCCCTTCGACTACCACAATGGTTTCTTACTCTCCGACCGTCCGGCAGAACGATCAATGCACGCTCCCACAACCCCGCCTGCGCAACCCCTGCCGGGTATCACACACAAACGGTTTAGCCTCATCCGGTTTCGCTCACCACTACTCCCGGAATCACGGTTGTTTTCTCTTCCTGCGGGTACTGAGATGTTTCACTTCCCCGCGTTCCCTCCAAACCGCCTATACATTCAGCGGCAGGTGACAGCCCATAACGACTGCCGGGTTTCCCCATTCGGACACCCCCGGATCACAGCTCGGTTGACAGCTCCCCGGGGCCTATCGCGGCCTCCCACGTCCTTCATCGGTTCCTGGTGCCAAGGCATCCACCGTGCGCCCTTAATAACTTGGCCACAGATGCTCGCGTCCACTGTGCAATTCTCAACCAACAACCAGTCCGCCGAAACCACCCCTCCTCACGGAGAACCAGCCCCAGCCCTGGCAGACCCGAAGACAACACCCACACGCAAAAAAGCGCGCGACCGTGCCCTCAGACACCCAACAGCGTGCCCAACATCCATGA
>NZ_JAVREO010000046.1:0-3139 GCF_031845445.1 Streptomyces chisholmiae
TGCTCGAACATCCTCGCAAATAACTCAAAAATCTGGCATTGACTTTTGGCACGCTGTTGAGTTCTCAAGGAACGGACGCTTCCTTCGAACCTCTTCCGAGGCCCTCCGGGCTTTCCCTTCGGTGTGTTCTGACTCTATCACGCCCGATTTCTCGAACCTGACCTCCGTCAGCGGGAGTTGAGTTTCTCGCCCTCCGGCGTGCCCTTACCGTAGAGGAATTCTCCGGCCGATCCAAATCGGCGTTCTGAGTGTTCCACTCCGGGCAAGCTCGAAGGACCTTACGGACCGGCCACACCGGTGTCAAGTTGAGCCCCCGCGGCCCCCGGCGGCCCTGGCGCGGGCCCCTGGGGCCCGGCCGGGCGCCCGTGGTGCGACCGGCGAAATCTCGTGGCCCTCGTCCCCCAACCCCCCTAGACTCGCGCGTCTTTGTCGTTTTCCAGCGCAAGTTGACGGTCGGAGGAGGAGTCGTTCATGGGGACCGCGGGACTGTACCGCTCGGTCGCCACCTACAGCTTTCGGCGCTACGCCACCTACCGCCTGGCCACCGCGGCCGGCGTCTTCACCAACACGGTCTTCGGCTTCGTCATCGCCTACGCCTTCATCGCGCTCTGGCACGAACGCCCCCAGCTCGGGGGCTACGAGCAGCCGCAGGCGTTGACCTTCGTGTGGGTGGGGCAGGCGCTGCTGGCCTCGGTGGCGTTGATGGGGGGTGGGTTCGAGGGGGAGTTGCAGGAGCGGATCAGGTCGGGGGACGTGGCCATCGACCTCTACCGGCCGGCGGACCTGCAGCTGTGGTGGCTCGCCGCCGACCTGGGGCGGGCCGGCTTCCAGCTGGCGGGGCGCGGGGTGGTGCCGTTGCTGGTGGGGGCGTTGGCCTTCGAGCTGGCGCTGCCGGTCAGCCCGCTGGTGTGGGCGCTCTTCCTGGTGTCGGTGGCGCTGGCGGTGGTGATCAGCTTCGCCATGCGGTTCCTGGTGGGGCTCTCGGCGTTCTGGCTGATGGACGGGATGGGGGCGAGCATGGCCAACACCGTGCTCTCCATCTTCTTCTCCGGGATGACCCTGCCGCTGACCGTCTTCCCCGGCGCGTTCGGTGAGGTGGTGCGCTGGCTGCCGTGGTCCGGGATGTTGCAGGTGCCGGCGGACGTGCTGCTGGAGCGGCGGGCCGGCTGGGCGGTGCTGGCCGGGCTGCTCTTCCAACTGGGCTGGGCGCTGGTGGTGTTGCTGCTGGGCCGGTGGGCGCAGTCGGTGGCGACCCGGCGGGTGGTGGTCCAGGGTGGTTGACGGGGTGCGGGCCTTCGGCCTGGTGGCCTGGATGTGGGTGCGCGCGGCGCTGACCTACCGGATGTCCTTCGCGATCAGCACGTTGGCGAACGTGGCCGTCACCTTTCTGGACTTCGTCACGGTGCTGTTGATGTTCTCCCACATCGAGACGCTGGGCGGCTTCGGGTTGGCCGAGGTGGCGTTGCTGTACGGGACGGCGAGCATGGCGCTCGGGCTGGCCGATCTGCTGTTGGGGAACGTGGAGCGGGTCGGGGGACGGATCAGGGACGGCTCGCTCGACGTGTTGCTGGTGCGTCCGGTGTCGGTCTTCGTGCAGGTGGCGGCGGACCGGTTCGCGCTGCGGCGGGTGGGGCGGGTGCTCCAGGCGGGGGCGGTGCTGGGGTGGGCGCTGCCGCGGGTGGACGTGGTCTGGACGCCGGGGAACGTGCTGCTCCTGGTGGTGACGCTGGTCTCCGGGGCGGTGATCTTCGGGGCGATCTTCACCCTGGGGTCGGCGTTCCAGTTCTGGGCGCAGGACGCGGCGCAGGTGCAGAACGCGTTCACCTACGGCGGCGGCGCGCTGTTGCAGTACCCGCCGACGATCTTCGCCAGGGAGCTGGTCCGCGGGGCGACCTTCGTGGTGCCGCTGGCGTTCGTGAACTGGCTGCCGGCGCTGCGGTTGTTGGGGCGGGAGGACCCGTTGGGGCTGCCCGGGTGGGTGGACTTCCTGTCGCCGCTGGTCGCGGCGGTGTTGTCGGGGCTGGCCGCGCTGGTGTGGCGGTCGGCGGTGCGGAGCTATCGGAGTACCGGGAGTTGAGGAAGGGACCGGAGGTCGAGGTGGAGACGAGTGCTGACGTGACGGCCGACGAGCTGATCGTGCTGGAGCGGCTGGAGAAGGTGTTCCGGGTCCGGCGGCGGGCCGGGCTGGTGCGCCGGGAGCGGTCGGAGGTGCGGGCGGTGGACGGGATCTCGTTCCGGGTGCGGCGGGGCGAGATGGTCGGTTACATCGGGCCGAACGGGGCGGGTAAGTCGACGACGATCAAGATGCTGACCGGCATCCTGACGCCGAGCGGGGGCCGGTTGCGGGTGGCGGGGGTCGATCCGGCGCGGGACCGGAAGGCGCTGGCGCGGCGGATCGGGGTGGTCTTCGGGCAGCGCACGACGCTGTGGTGGGATCTGCCGCTGGGGGACTCGTACCAGCTGGTGCGGCGGCTCTACCGGGTGGAGCCGGCGCGATTCCGGGCGAACCTGGAGCGCTGTGTGGAGCTGCTGGAGCTGGGGCCGCTGTTGTCGGTGCCGGTGCGGCAGCTGTCGTTGGGGCAGCGGATGCGGGGGGACATCGCGGCGGCGCTGCTGCACGATCCGGAGGTGCTGTATCTGGACGAGCCGACGATCGGGCTGGACGTGATCAGCAAGACCAAGGTGCGTGCCTTTCTGCGCGATCTCAATCGTGACAAGGGCACGACGGTTCTGCTCACCACGCACGATCTGACCGATATCGAGCAGTTGTGTAGCCGGGTGATGGTGATCGACCAGGGTCGGCTGATGTACGACGGGGCCCTCTCCGGGCTGCGCGAGGTCGGCGAGAGCGAGCGGACGCTGGTGGTCGACCTGGCCGAGGAGCGGCCGGCGGTCGAGGTGCCGGGCGCCCGGGTGGTGCGGGTGTCGGGCCCCCGGCAGTGGCTGGCGTTCCCGGCCTCGGCGAGCGCGGCGCCGCTGGTGGCTCGGGTGGCGGCGGACTATCCGCTGGTCGACCTGTCACTGCGGGAGCCGGACATCGAGGAGGTCATCTCCCGGATGTACGCCGCCGGTTGGGACGGCGCGGCCGGGGCCGGGGGTGGGTCCGCCGGGGGGTAGTCAGGGGGGCGGCCGGGGGTGG
>NZ_JAVREO010000047.1:0-2833 GCF_031845445.1 Streptomyces chisholmiae
GTCTCCTCCGGAGACACGACGCGCCGCCCCTACGGGGCGGAGGGACGCCGGCCCCTCCGGGGCCTGGCGGTGGGTAGGCCCGTTCGCTCCGCTCACGGGTGGTAATCGGATGGCGGGGACGGCCTCCGGCCTTACCCCGCTTGTGCGGGTGAACTGGGCTTGTAAAGTTAGGTTTTGTGTTGGTTTGCGGGTCGGGGTGGTCGCGCTCCGCGCTCCCTGCCCTTGGTGAGTGATAACGGAAAGTAGGCGACTAGGAGAAAGGGGGCTGGGTCGCTCAGCCTCGCTGAACGTTCGGCGGGTGACTTCTCTAGGGTATGACATGACGTTAGGAGGTCTATACCTATTTAGTAGATTCAGGGGTTGGACAGGCGTCCACTAGCCTCCCGGAAGCAAATCGAGCAGCGTCCGGTCCAGCCAGCCTGGGGGCTTCGCGTAGCTGGTTGACGGTCACCGGGCCGAAGCGAGCCTGGGGCAGCCGCACAGCGGCAACACGATGAGGGACGGGCGCGGCAGCCCGGCAGTAGTCAGAGCGCGGGTGGCGAACAGATCAAGCGATGGACGGTCCGGCCGGCCGTGATAGTCACACACACCTCGTCTACGGTCGCTGGCCGGAGTGGGCGCCGGCCGGCCGCACAATCTCCACGGTGAACCACCAACTCCGGCTTACCGGGGTCAGGGGCGAGGACGTCTTCGAGGAGCCAGCGCGAGCGGGCGGCTGACTCCGGGTCCGGCTCGGTGACCACCGAGCTGTAGTCCTTGCCGTCCAGTGGCGTACAGGCGCTGGCAGGGACCCAGAACTCCGGGTCCGGCTCAGGTGATACAGGGCCGCCGAGGACTCGCGTGCAGTTCCGCGAGGGGATCTCGTCCTTGCGCTCGAAGTGCTGCAGGAAGGGCGGCGATGTGGGCGTGGCGGCAAGGGGCTAATCGCGGCTGAAGTCGGCGGGGCGCGCGGTGGGTGGCGATGGACCGGGAGCTGGAGTCTTTTCATACAGAATTCGCACGGCACGAGCTGCTATGTCCGTCCTTGGGGTTTCTTGTGTTGCCGGAACCGTCAGGAGCCGATGTGATTGATGCGGTACCGCGCGATAAATCCCCATGCACCCCATGCGACCCAGAGGGTACCAAGCACTAGGGCCAGCACGGGCCGGCGAAGAGTACCAGTGAGATCACCGACCCGAGGCCTAACCCGATGCCAACCGTCAGGAAATTTCTACCTGATTTCATTGAGGCGATTCGCCGGTTATTCCTCATTGGTGCAGCTCCTTCTTTCGCTGGGTTTAACCGCAGTCTCCGCTGTCGCTCTCAGTGCTCCAGGTGCCGTTGGCGCGCACGGTCTGGCGGGCAGTCAGGTTGTGCTTTTCGCCCGGGACAGCGGACCATTGACCGACGCGTACGCTGTGGTGGCTCCCGTGCGAGTTTCCGTTCCACCCGCGGTACGCGCCGGACTGGTCAACGGTTCGCTCGAAACCCCAGCCGCCGAGACGCCCGAGCGCGGTGGTGCTGTTGTAGGTGGCGACCGAAGGGCCGCTGACCCGCGCCCCGTCCCTGCCCAGTACTTTTCCACCGTATACCGGAACAGGCGGTTCCCGAAGGCGTTGTTGTAATCCCGCCTCGAGGTGAGCACGCGGGTGCCGTTCACAGCCTCGGTGCCGAGTTCACCGACTTCGATCACCTCCGCCTCATCCTCCGACACGATCTCCACCGGAATGGTCTCTCCGATCTCCGGGTTGTCGTACGCCTCACGAGCGAAGGATTCGCTGACGCCTGCGACGCTCATAGCGCGAGCCACGAATTCCTTTTCGGACATCAGCATGGCCGAATCGGATCTTTCGTCGGCCTGCGCGGGCAAATCCGCCAGCAAGAACCGGTGAGCACGCAAGCGCGGCGAGGGCGAAGGTTCTGTTCTTGCGGGACATTCCGTCTCCGTTTCACTCAGAGCCTCGGTCGGGCTCAACGGGAGCGAAGTTAATGACCGGGTATAAACGCACAGTAAAATGCGCACTTCGATGGCCGAGTGATCACAAACGGTTGTGAATTTCGTTTCATTTACTGTCCCGTCTCACCGGCTCGTCCGACAGTCAGGTGATCCGGGCGGCCGCGATCCGGTACCACCGCAGAATTCCGCGGGGCGGGATCGTACGCATGAGCACCCCGGCAGGCCAGGCCAATCTCGCCCACACACAGGGCATGCGCCGCTGCTGGTGCGACCGACTTCGGTCGTCTACTTCGTCACCGGCCCGATCGTGCACGTCATCATCGACCTGCCACCGTTTGGAGATCGCGATGCTCGTATCCTCCCGGCCCTGCCCCCGCACTTCCCTGCTGGATGCCGATGCCATCAACCCGTCGATCCGGCACCTTAGCCGCTGCGGGGCAGTGCCTGGGATGAGGCCGGGCCGGTCGAGCCGAGCCGGCCGTATGAGGTCTGGCGCAAGGCCACGAAGACGCCTACAGAACGGCCGGCCCCGGCAAGTTGACCGATCGAGCCGTCAGCGCCGGGTTGACGGCGGGTTTCAGAACACCCCGCTGCCGCCAGAGATCAGATGACTACATGCTGTTAGGCGATAGAGACGAGGACTGCGTGACCAGGAAGCTCAACGACGACTTCTCCAACTCGCTGAACATGTTGCACGGCACCGTGATGCACACCAGCAAGGAAATCAAGGAAGACCTCACCCGCGGTTTCGAAGCCATCCGGACATCCGGCTACTGAGGTTGAACTCGTGATGTCGCATGGTTGCTCAGGTGGGCCGGATGGTCAGGCCGGTCTCGGCGAGGCAGCCGTCTATCAGGTCGCTGCGGTACTGGATGTGCCGTAGGCCACGTCGGATGC
>NZ_JAVREO010000049.1:0-1679 GCF_031845445.1 Streptomyces chisholmiae
ACCTGAGCCGCACCACTCGGCGCCGTGATCCCGTTCGTCTTCCCGTCGTAGTTCACCCCGGAACCCACCACCGACGCATACACCCGATGACCACCGGCCTCCGCCACCGACTCCCGCTTCAACACCAGGACGGCCACCGCCTCACCCGGCACCATGCCATCCGCCCGCCGGTCAAACGCCCGGCACACACCCTCCGCGGAAAGCATCCCGGCCTTGTCCATGGCGTCGTAGGTGCCGGGGTAGGTGAGGATGTTGACGCCGGCGACGATCGCCGTGTCGCAGTCTCCGTAGCGCAGGCTCAGGCACGCCTCGTGCAGCGCCACCAGACCCGACGAGCACGCCGTGTTGATGGCCATGCTCGGGCCAGACAGGTTCAGGAAGTAGGCCAGCCGGGAGGCGAGGATCGAGGTGGCGTGCGAGGTGACGGTGCCCTGGTCGCCGGTGAGGAAGACGTAGTCGCCCTCCTCGACGCCGACGAAGACCCCGACCCGCTCCCGGGCCAGCTGCTCAGGCCCGTAACCGGCGTCCTCCAACGCCGCCCACATCTCCTGCAACAGCAACCGCTGCCGCGGATCCATGGTGGCGGCCTCGCGCGGGGAGATCTCGAAGAACAACGGGTCGAACTCCGCCACTCCGGGGATCGCGCCCATCCGCCGCTCGGTGCCCCAGGCGGGGCTGCGGTCGGTGGGCATGGTGCCGACTGCGGACCGGCCCTCGACCAGGGTCTGCCACAGCTCGTCCACCGAGCGTGCGCCGGGGAACCGGCCGCTCATCCCGACGATGCCCACCGACTCGTGCTCGGTGGCGGGCTTGGCCGCCGCGCGCCGCACCAGGCGGCGACGTGGCTTCTTGACCAGGCGACGGGTCATCGTCCCGGCGCCGGTCGGCCCGCCGCCTGCCTGGTAGAACGCCTCCAGGGTGGCGGTGTGGGTGGCCATCAGGTGGCCGCCGAGAGCCGCCAGCGTCGGATAGCTGAAGAACACGTCGGGCGCGAGCGCGATGCCGAGCCGCTCCTCCAGCACGCCGGAGAACTCCACCAGGCTCATCGAGTCGAAGCCGTAGTCCTGGAAGTTGGCGGCGGTGTCGAGCTTCTCCAGCGGCAGCCGGAGCAGTTGCGCCACGGAGTCCCGTAGCTCCCACTCCAGGCACTCGGCGACCGACCAGCCGGCCATCTCGGCCCGGCGGCCAGGACCGGCCGGCACCGGGGCGCCGTCCGAGGCGTCGGCCGGGACCAGCTCCTCGACCTCCTCGAACTCCTCGATCTCCTCGTACTCCGCCGACTGGTCCTCGCCGGCGGTCAGTTCGAGGCGGGCGAGCACCTCCGCCGGGGGCCAGTACAGCTCCCGTTCGAAGGGTTGGGTGGGGAGGCTGACCCGCAGCGGCGGGTCCTCGAAGAGCCGGTCGAACGGCAGCTCGTAACCCTGGCAGTAGAAGTCCGCCAGGCCCAGCAGTAGCTCCTGGAACCGGCCGTGGTCGGCCCGCGAGCGTGTCGCCTCCGCCACCAGGTCACCGACCAGGCTGTTCGGCGTGAAGTCCCGCCCCACCACACCCAGGTAGACCTTGCGGGGCTTCTCACCCTCGGCCGCCGCGCGCAGCAGCCGGACCGCGTCATCCCGGTCGTGGGCCACCACGGCGCAGCGGTGCGCGAAGTGGTGCCGCCCCACCGCAAGCGTGTGACT
>NZ_JAVREO010000050.1:0-1402 GCF_031845445.1 Streptomyces chisholmiae
TTCACGTCCCGCGTGCTGCGCGAGGAGTTCCCGCACCTGAAGTCGCGGATGCCCACGCTGTGGTCGTCGTCGTACTTCGCGGCCTCGGTCGGAGCGGTATCGGCAGCCACGGTCGAGAAGTACATCAACACGCAGTGGGAACGCCCAGGGAAGAAGGGGGACGGCTCGTGATCCGCGCGTACAGGTTCCTCCTGCGCCCCACGGCCCGTCAGTCGGTCGCGCTCGGCGAGATGCCGCGCGACCACTACTCGCTGTACAACGGCGCCCTTCAGGAACGCCGAGACGCCTACCGGCACACCTCGAAGACAAGCGTCCGATACGGCGACCAGTCCGCACAGCTCAAGGAGATCCGGGCATTCGACCCCGAGCGTCAGGGCCGCTGGTCGTTCTCCTCCCAGCAAGCCACCCTGCGCCGCCTCGACAAGGCATTCCAGGCGTTCTTCCGCCGCGTCAAGGCCGGGCAGACCCCGGGCTACCCCCGCTTCAAGGGCGTCGGGCACTTCGACACCGTCACCTTCCCCAAGGACGGCGACGGCTGCCGCTGGGACTCCACCCCCCACGACGCCCAGACCCGTGTACGTCTGCAAGGCATCGGGCATATCCGCGTGCACCAGCACCGGCCCGTACAGGGCCGCGTCAAGACGATCTCGGTGAAGCGCGAGGGTAACCGCTGGTACATCGTCCTCGCCTGCGACGACGTCCCCTCCGAAGAGCTGTCGCCCACTGGAGCGATCGTCGGCATCGACATGGGCGTCGCCCACTTCCTGACCACCTCGGACGGCGAACACGTCGCCAACCCGCGCTTCCTCACCGCGATGGCCGAGGAGATGGCCGAGGCCCAGCGGCACCTCGCAACGTTCCCGAAGCGGACCAGACAACGCACCAAGCGCCACCGCGCCGCCGCCCGGAAGGTCGCCAAGCTGCACGGAAAGATCCGACGGCAGCGTGCCGACTTCCACCACAAGACCGCCCGCGCACTGGTCACCGACCACGACGTCATCGCGCACGAGCGGCTGAACACGGCGGGCATGACCAAGAGCCCCGCACCCAAGGCCGACCCCGAGCAGCCCGGTGCCTTCCTCCCGAACGGCGCCGCCGCGAAGGCCGGACTCAACCGCAGTATCCTCGACGCGGGTTGGGCGCAGTTCCTCGGCATCCTGGCGAACAAGGCTGAGAGTGCCGGTCGGCTTACGGTCCCTGTGGACGCGCGCAACACATCCCGCACGTGCCCCGACTGCGGGCACGTCGCGCAGGAGAACCGCGCCACCCAAGCAGGGTTCCAGTGCACGGCGTGCGGGTTCGCGGCCAACGCGGACCACGTCGGCGCGACGAACGTCCTCAACCGGGCCGGGCTGGCCCTCCGCGCGGCGGCCTAGCCACCGACGCAGGAAGCCCGCGCGTT
>NZ_JAVREO010000051.1:0-1367 GCF_031845445.1 Streptomyces chisholmiae
GCCGCGTTCGGTGGAGTTGGTGGTGGCGTTGTTGGCGGTGTTGAAGGCGGGTGGGGCGTATCTGCCGTTGGATCCGGAGACGCCGGATGAGCGGTTGGGGTTCGTGTTGGCGGACAGTGCGCCGGTGTTGACGGTGACGGTGGGTGAGTACGTGGGTCGGTTGTCGGGGGCCACGGTGGTGTTGGACGATCCGGTCACGGTGCGGGAGTTGGCCACCCTCGACGACACCAACCTCACCCGTGGGGAACTTCTCGGGGCCCCGGACGCGGGCAACGCGGCGTACATCATCTACACCTCCGGGTCCACCGGCCGGCCCAAGGGTGTGGTCGTGCCGCACCGGAACGTGGTGCGGCTGTTCGAGGCGACGCGCGAGTGGTTCGACTTCGGTGCGTCGGATGTGTGGACGCTGTTCCATTCCTATGCTTTCGACTTCTCCGTCTGGGAGTTGTGGGGCGCGCTGTTGCACGGCGGCCGGCTGGTGGTGGTGCCGCGGGAGGTGACCCGTTCGCCGGGCGAGTTCCTTGAGTTGCTGGCCCGGGAACGGGTCACCGTGCTCAACCAGACACCGTCCGCCTTCTACGAACTCGTCGAGACGGACGGCCAGGCTCAGGCGCCGAGCGAACTGGCCCTGCGGTGGGTGGTGTTCGGCGGTGAGGCACTCGACTTCCGCCGCCTGGCGGGCTGGTTCGAGCGGCACCCGGAGGGCACCCCGCGGCTGGTCAACATGTACGGGATCACCGAGACCACCGTGCACGTCACCGGGCACGAACTGACCCTGGCGGAGGTACGCGGCGGCTCGGCCAGCGTGATCGGCCGGGCGATTCCGGACCTGGCGCCCTATGTGCTGGACGGGCGGCTGCGGCCGGTGCCCACCGGGGTGGTGGGTGAGCTGTACGTGGCGGGCGCCGGGGTGGCCAGGGGATACGGGGGACGGCACGGTTTGACGGCCACCCGCTTCGTGGCCGACCCGTTCGGCCTGCCGGGGGCCCGGATGTACCGGACCGGTGACCTGGTGCGGTGGCGGGCCGACGGCCGGCTGGAGTTCGCCGGCCGGGCGGACGAGCAGGTCAAACTGCGGGGCTTCCGCATCGAGTTGGGCGAGATCGAGGCCGCGTTGGTCGCGGTGGACGGAATCGCGCGGGCGGTGGCGATGGTGCGCGAGGACCAGCCGGGGAGCCGCCGGCTGGTGGCCTACGTGGTGCCGTCCGAGGGCGCCCCGGAGCCGGACCTCGGTGACGTCGAGGTGGAGTTGCGGGGGGTGTTGCCGGAGTACATGGTGCCGTCGGTGGTGGTGCCGTTGGGTGGGTTGCCGTTGACGGTGAATGGGAAGTTGGATCGGCGGGCTTTGCCGGTGCCGGATTTCGCGG
>NZ_JAVREO010000052.1:0-918 GCF_031845445.1 Streptomyces chisholmiae
TTTCGGGAGAAGTTTTTGGGGGTGACGGGTGGTGCGGGTGTTGATGTGGTGTTGAATTCGTTGGCTGGTGGGTTTGTGGATGCGTCGTTGGATTTGTTGCCTCGGGGTGGGCGGTTTTTGGAGATGGGGAAGACGGATCGGCGTGATCCGGGTGTGGTGGCTGAGGGGTGGCCTGGGGTGTCGTATCGGTTGTTTGATCCGATGGAGGCGGGTGTTGAGGGTGTGCGGGGGATGTTGGGTGAGTTGTGTGGGTTGTTTGAGTCGGGTGGGTTGGTGGGTTTGCCGGTGCGGGAGTGGGATGTGCGGCGGGCGCGGGAGGCGTTTCGGTTTATGGCGCAGGCGCGTCATGTGGGGAAGATTGTGTTGCGGATGCCGCGGCGGTTGCGTGGTGATGGGACGGTGTTGATTACGGGTGGGACGGGTTCGTTGGGTGGTTTGGTGGCGCGGTGGTTGGTGGGGCGTGGGGTGCGGTCGTTGGTGTTGTTGTCGCGGCGGGGGTTGGGGGCGCCGGGTGCGGAGGGGTTGGTGGCGGAGTTGGAGGGTGCGGGGGCTCGGGTGTCGGTGGTGGCGTGTGATGCGGGGGATCGGGAGGCGTTGGCGGGTGTGGTGGCTGGGGTGTCGGAGGAGTTTCCGTTGCGGGGGGTGGTGCATGCGGCGGTGGCGTTGGATGACGGGGTGGTGACGTCGTTGACGCCGGAGCGGTTGGCGTCGGTGTGGCGGGGGAAGGCGGAGGCGGCGTGGAATTTGCATGAGGTGACGCGGGGGTTGGAGTTGGACGCGTTCGTGTTGTTCTCCTCGGCCGCTGGGGTGTTTGGTGCGGCGGGTCAGGGGAGTTACGCGGCGGCCAACGCCTATCTGGACGCGTTGGCGCAACACCGGCATGCCAACGGGCTACCCGCCCAGTCCCTCGCCTGGGGG
>NZ_JAVREO010000053.1:0-859 GCF_031845445.1 Streptomyces chisholmiae
GATTTCCGATTTCATGAGCCATGTCGAGGCCCGCATCCAGGAGGCCGTGCAGCATCAACGGTTTCCGGTGCATGCCATTGAGCGCAAGGTCAACGCGCGCGCGGCGGGCCAGATGGCCAACCGGGTGAGCGTGAACTTTCTCCCGTCGACCTTCACGCTGGACTTCGGTGGTGTGCCGGCATCGGCGTCGCTGACCAATGCGGGCGTTGTCGGTGGGTTCGGACTGATCTTCTCCAGTGCAGGAGAGGACCTGCTTCTCAGCACCATGGGAGCCGGTCAGCCGTTCTCCAGCGTTGAGGTCCCCGACCTCGCGGCGCGGTTGGAGCGGGTGGTGGGGGCGATGGCGGCTGACCCGGACGGGTTGTTGTCGTCGGTCGATGTGCTGGAGGTCGGTGAGCAGGTTCGCCTTGATGAGGTCGGTCATCGGGCGTTGTTGGCGCAGCCCGTGTCTGAGGTCTCGGTTCCGGAGGCGGTTGCGGCGCAGGTGGTTCGGGCTCCGGATGCGGTGGCTGTTTGTTTTGATGGCCGGTCGATGTCTTATCGGGAGTTGGATGAGGCGTCGAATCGGTTGGCGCGCTTGTTGATCGGCGAGGGTGCGGGTCCGGGTAGGTCGGTGGGTTTGTTGACCGGCCGGTCGCTTGATGCGGTTGTCGCGATTTTGGGTGTGTTGAAGTCGGGGGCGGCGTATCTGCCGATCGATCCGGCGGTGCCTGATGCGCGCGTCGAGTTCATGATCGCCGATGCGGGGCCTGCGGCCGTGCTGACCACGGGTGCTCTGGCGAGTCGGCTCGACGGGTATGGCGTGCCGGTGATCGAAGTCGACGATCCCCGCATCGATGCTCAACCGAGTACGGCACTA
>NZ_JAVREO010000054.1:0-851 GCF_031845445.1 Streptomyces chisholmiae
TCTGGGCGGGTGATGGTGGTGAGGTCGCCGTGTTGGTTGTAGGTGTAGTGGGTGGTGTGGCCGAGGGGGTTGGTGGTGGTGAGGGTGTGGTCGTAGCGGTCCCAGGTGTGGGTGGTGGTGTGGCCGAGGGGGTCGGTCTGGGCGACGAGCTGGAAGGCGTCGTTGAACTGGTAGACGGTGTCGTGGCCGAGTGAGTTGGTGACGACCGTGCGGTGGTTGTCCGCGTCGTAGGTGTAGCGGTATTCGAGGGCGTGGTCGGTGCCGGTGGTGAAGACGCAGCGGCCTTGGGTGTCGTAGGTGTAGGAGTACCAGTAGTTGTTGCGGTCTTCCCAGCGGGTCATGCGGAAGTGCTCGTCGTAGGAGAACTTCAGGGGGAGGCCGGAGGAGTTGGTGATGGTGGCGAGGAGTCCGGCTTGGTTGTAGCCGTAGGTGAGGAGGGTGGGTTGGTCGGGGTCGTTGAGGAGGGTGAGGGCGGTGACGCGGCCGTGCGTGGTGGTGATGCCGAGGTGGTAGCCGCCGGAGTGGTGGAGGTCGGTGGGTGTGCCGGTGTGGTCGTAGGCGAGTTGGATGCGGTTGTTGTTGCGGTCGGTGATGGCGATGAGGGGGAGTTCGGTGCCGGGGTGGCCGGGGGTGGGGGCGAAGTGGAGGGTGTGTCCGGTCTCCCGTTGGTGGATGCTCAACGGTGCTTCGGGTTGGCCGTCCCAGGTCAGGGTCCAGCGGGGTCCTTCGACGGGGAGGACCGGCTCGTCGGGGAGGGGGCGGGGGTAGAGGAGGGTCATGCCGTCGGCGGTGAGGAACTGGGCGCCGTGTTCGTCCAGGATGAGGCGTTGGTCGAGGGTGGAGGCCCAGGA
>NZ_JAVREO010000055.1:0-839 GCF_031845445.1 Streptomyces chisholmiae
GGGGCCCGCCGCGCACGGCTGGGAGGACCAGCGGTGGACGCTCGCGCGGATCAAGACGGTGATCGGCCGGCGCTTCCATCTGACGTACACCATCCAGGGCGTGCGGAAGATGCTGGTGCGCAACGGCTGGTCCTGCCAGGTCCCGGCCCCGACGGGCGATGGAGCGGGACGACGAGGCGGTGGCCGGGTGGGTGAAGGAGGTGTGGCCGTGCGCGGAAGACTCGCGGCGGCCCGTGGAGCCTGGCTCGTCTTCGAGGACGAAGCCGGGTTCTCCATGACGCCGCCGCAGGCCAAGACCTGGTCACAGCGCGGCCGGACCCCGGTGGTGCGAGTGCGGGGCCGTTCCCGCAGACGGGTGTCCATTGCCGCGCTGACCTGCTACAAACCCGGCCACCGGTCCCGGCTGATCTACCGGCCTCGCCGGGACGACGGACGGCGCGACGGGCGAAAGAGCTTCTCCTGGCGCGACTACCGGGACCTGCTGATCGCCGCCCACCAGCAGCTCGGCGGCCCGATCGTGCTCGTCTGGGACAACCTCAACGTCCGCAAAGCCGCCGGCCTGCGGGAATTCGCCGAGGCCCGGGAGTGGCTGACCATCTACTACCTGCCGCCCTACGCGCCCGACCTCAACCCCGTCGAAGGGATCTGGTCCCTCCTGCGACGCGGCTGGCTCTCCAATGTCGCCTTCAGCACACCCGAACACCTCGTCCAGCGCATCCGACGTGGCCTACGGCACATCCAGTACCGCAGCGACCTGATAGACGGCTGCCTCGCCGAGACCGGCCTGACCATCCGGCCCACCTGAGCAACCATGCGACATCACGAGTTCAACCTCAGTA
>NZ_JAVREO010000056.1:0-808 GCF_031845445.1 Streptomyces chisholmiae
GTGTCCACGCCCGGCCCGGTCTCGGCGAGCTGCGGGCCGGAGGTGTCGTCCTGGGCGGTGGCGACGGCAGCCTGCCGCGCTGCGTTCGGGGCGGTCTCGACAGTGGCGTTGGCCGACGGGACGAACCAGAGAGCGGCCAGCAGTGTCCCTGCGGCGGAGGCGGTCAGGAGTGTGCGACGAGTGACGGACACAGTTTCGATCCCCTTGCAACAACCGTGAGTTAGCCCCGTGGGCCGATGCTAAGCAAAGCAGCGGGTCGGAGGAAAGTCGCGGCCTCCCCGAGCCCTACGCTCCGGAGCATGAGCACAGAAGAGACATCCAGGTTTGTTCGACTTCGCGTGGAGATGGTGCTGGAGGTCACCGACCTCGACGCCCTCACCGGTACCGCCCTCGAATCCATCGCCGCCGAGTACGGGGAACCCGTATCGGGTATCACCGAGAGCGACACGGCCGAGGAGCGGATGCATGCCGAGGCCACCGTCCGGGCAGACGGAGCTGAGGCCCTCGCCTCGCTGGTCGACCCCTTCGACCTGGTCAGCGAGGTGCCCGGGGTCGAGCTCGCGCAGGCTTCCTGGAGCAGCGAGAGCATCGACTACGACCCCGACGCGGAGGGCTGGGACGACGACGAGGAGGACGACGAGGACGGCCCGTACCTGGACGGGGCCGGGGGCGACGAGGAGGGGTACGGCGACGGCGTCGCGCACAATGGGAAGAACGACGGCGAGGACGGTGACCTCGCGCAGCGGGTCTGACGTGTGAGAACACCGGCCCCGGCCCCGCTTCACCGCGGACCGGGGCCGCGCTGTGC
>NZ_JAVREO010000057.1:0-743 GCF_031845445.1 Streptomyces chisholmiae
CACCACAGGCCCCGACCACCACGCCGATCACGGCACCCGATATCGCGCCGATGACGAGCAACCGCAGGGTCACCCCGATCCGTCGCCACAACTCGTCGGCCACCGGCTGTCCGGTCACCGTGGTGCCGAAGTCGCCGCGGACCGCACCGGCGGCCCAGTTCGCATAGCGCAGCGGAATGGGCTGGTCGAGGCCGAGTTCAGCGGCTTTGGCGTCGATCGCGGACTGCGGGGGCCGTGGATTGCGCTGCTCGAGGCTGTCGAGGGGTTTGAAGTTCAAGGACGTCAGGGTGAACGTCAGGAACGATGCCAGGGCCAGCAACACGATGTAGTTGAGCAGCCGGCGCGCCAGAAAGCGCGTCATCCGGTTGTTCCTGCCCACCGCTGCATGCCAGACAGGGTAGAGCAGCCGGGAACCGGAATCCGGTCAGCACGCGATGTGATGTTTCGGCGCGCCCGCACTCGGTGGGTAACTGACAGTGGAGCCACAGCCTCGGCATAGAAATCAGGGGTTCACTGAAATACATGAAGGTCAGCGGGCTCAAGAATGTGAAAGTGATCGCTGCGGTAGCCGGTGGCGCGGCAGTGGTGGGACTGGGAGTCATCGGAGCCATTTCCGACAGCGCCGGGGCCGGCTCACCGGCGCTGGCGTCCGGATCCCACATGAACGTCGGCCAGACCAGCACGGAGACGACGCCTCCGACCGCGCCGGAGGTGTCGATGGCCGTGCCTGCGATGAGGGGCTA
>NZ_JAVREO010000058.1:0-736 GCF_031845445.1 Streptomyces chisholmiae
GTTCAAGGTCGCATACATTCGCAAGGCCGAGTCGAGGTAGTTCTGCCATGACCTCTGCTCGGCGATGTCCAGGCCCGGCATGTCACCCGCCGTGCGCCCCGCAATCATCCCCGCCATGGGCGCAATCGTAAGGGACGTCAGTATTGCTGCGCTTGGGAAACAGCATGCTTGTAGCGTGGAAATAATGCATGCAATTGTCGCCTCCGTTAACGGCCATCTGACCTGGGAAAATGTCGCTGATATCGAAGCAGCAAACGAAGAAGTTCTGATCCGCGTTCACGCCGCGGGCGTCAATCGCGCCGACCTGCTCCAGGCCGCGGGCAAGTATCCGCCCCCGCCAGGCGCCAGTGAGGTCATCGGATTGGAGGTGTCGGGCACCGTCGCCGCCCTCGGCTCGAATGTTACCGACTGGTCAGTTGGGCAACCCGTGTGCGCATTGCTCGCAGGCGGCGGTTACGCCGAGTATGTCGCCGTACCCGCCGCACAGGTGCTGCCATTGCCCGATGGCGTTGCTTTCAACGATGCCGCCGGACTGCCCGAGGTGGCCTGCACGGTGTGGTCGAACCTCGTCATGACCGCAGGGTTGACACCCGGTCATCTCGTCCTCTTGCACGGCGGTGCGAGCGGCATCGGCACCCACGCAATTCAGGTGGCCCACGCGCTCGGCGCGCGCGTCGCGGTGACGGCCGGCTCCGCCGACAAGCTCGCGCTGTGCCGTGAACTGGGCGCCGACATC
>NZ_JAVREO010000059.1:0-733 GCF_031845445.1 Streptomyces chisholmiae
TGGCGTTGGCCGCCACCCTAGTAGACCAGCTGGTCGACGATGGCGGGTGCGAATTCGTCGAACGAATCTCGCGGGTATTCCCGTCGACGGTCTTTCTGATCATCATGGGCATGCCTGTCGAGGATCTGGAGATGTTCCTCGTGTGGGAGGACATGATCCTGCATCAGAGCGGCGTGGGCGAGGAAGTCAACGCCGCCCGGCTCGAGGGCATGACGCACGTGATGAGCTACTTCTCTGAGCTCATTCAACAACGCCGGGAGAACCGTGACCCGGAGGCCGACGACATCGTCAGCAAGGCCATCGACTGGACGATCGACGGCGAACCGATCAACGACCTGGAGCTACTCAACTGTCTCCTGCTGCTGTTCATGGCCGGCCTCGACACGGTGTCCAACCAGTTGTCCTACGCGATACTGCACCTGGCGACCCATCCCGACGACCGCGCCAGGATCGTCGCCGAGCCCGAACTCATTCCGAAGGCGGTGGAGGAGACGCTGCGGGTCTATCCGATCGTGCAAACTGCGCGAAAGGCGACCCAGGACATGGACTTCCACGGATGCCCGGTCAAGGCCGGCGACATGGCATCGTTCTCCTTGGCGTTCGCGGGCCGCGACGCGGCAGCCTATGCCGACGCCCGGCGATTCGACCTGGATCGCGGCGTGACCCGGCACCTGTCCTTCGGCGGTGGCCCGCACCGCTGCCTCGGTTCGCACCTGGCTCGGCAGGAAATGGC
>NZ_JAVREO010000060.1:0-725 GCF_031845445.1 Streptomyces chisholmiae
GGATCGGCTGTGTCGACGTCGGTGTCGTGGCCGGAGCCGGCGAGGCGCTGGTGGTCGGCTTCGTCGACGGCGTCGGAGCGACGCCGGGAACAGCCGTCGAGACGGCCGTGGCTTCCAATGCGCGGCAGCCATAGCGTGAGGCGAGGCTGGTTGCCAGGTCTCCCCCGGCCTGATGCCAGCCGACTACGGCGTCGACCCGGTTGTTGGTCAACGCATCACCGTAGAGCGCAACAGGATCCAGTGCCAGCACCGAGGCATCGATGCCGACGTTGCGGAGTTGATCGGCGGCGGTATTGGCCACGGCGACCGAGGTCGGATCGTTGGACGCCACACCCAGCACCAACGACAACGGAGCGCCGTCCTTGGTGATGTGCTGCCTACCGTTGTCGGGCGCCGGCGGCTCGCCGGGCGCGGGCGGCTCGGCCACAGGCTCGATCTGGTAGCCCGCGCCGCGCAACAGATCCAGCGCGGCCTCCCGCGACATCGCCGGAGGCGCTGTCGGTACGTAACCGGGATCCGATGGAGAGCGCACCTGTGCCTGCGCCAGCGTCACGGTGTTGTCGTCACCCGCACCCACCGACGCCAGCAGGTCGACGTCGATCAAGCCAAGGATCGCCTTGCGCACCTGGGCTTGCTCCAAGGTCGGCTGCCCACCGCGCAGGGTCAACTGCATCACTCGCGGGGTCACGATTCTGGCAGTGCGGACATCCGGGATCGCGCTCAGC
>NZ_JAVREO010000061.1:0-683 GCF_031845445.1 Streptomyces chisholmiae
AGGAGGAGGAACGACGGCGACGGCCGGCCTGGGGACGGCGTCGCCCACCGGGCGCTCCTCAGTTGCAACCGCCCCATGCGGGTGCATCGGTGGAGAAACGAGCGTCGCACCACCGAGGCCAGTCGCAACGAGAAAAGCGCTGACGATCTTCTTGACGTGTTTCTGTTCTCCGAACGGACCTGTTGGTCTGTCGAATTTCGGCATGCTTTTGCTCTCTTCTGTGGGGGTGTGAACTTGTGTGGGTCCTCATGTCGGACACGGACACCCCCCTCCAACCCGTCTCTCTGCACCGAAAACAGGGTTGGACTGCGCACTGGTCACTCCGCGCCGATGGGCGACGATCCGACCAGATCCGCACCAGAAAAAGTTTGCCGCCTGCGTTTATTGCTGCGGCGACGCAAGAGTCAGCCGCGGCCAACACATCACACCTGCCGCAAAGATCCCCCCATTTGCGGCGATGTGGCGCGCATCACTCTGCCTGGTACTACTGCAGTGCGATAGTTAGCCACGGACTGTATTGGAACACCAGAGATATTGCAAAACCCCAGTACAGGACCGACACCGAGCGCCGTGTGCACACATGATCGACGATTGTCGCGCCGTTTGCCGATAGCCGCCGGAGAAGAACCTTTACCGGAAACCCCAGACGGCGAACGGCTGGCGGATGTCGTCAGTTGATGATC
>NZ_JAVREO010000062.1:0-665 GCF_031845445.1 Streptomyces chisholmiae
GACGAAACGCGTCCGCCGACAACCCCGCCCAGTCCAACATGGCCCGCTCACCCGCCATGCCCCGGATCTTCCCCAACGCCTCACCGACATCGTCGGCGAAATCCTGCAGGTCGTCCGCCAGTTCACGAACCTCGTCCGGCTCCCCCGGAGTCGGATCCCGATCCACGTCAACCGGCGACCAGTCAGACGGACGCGCCACAGTCCCCCCAAGGTCGCGTTCCCAATCCCTTCCGAACGCTACCGAGCGAGGGCGCACATGGGCAACGCGCCCCATTCGTCACGGTCGGTCCAGGAGACCCTCCGCGTATCCCTCGGGGTAGGAGAGGAAGCTCAGCAGGTGCCGACGCGCCTGCGGGCAGCCGGACGGCATGAAGCCGAAACAGCGAGCAGGCCGAGAAGGGCCCCAAGGTGAAACCGTCGCCCCGTCCGCTCACGCCTCGCTCACGCCAGCCCGAGCCCACGCCGCCGGCCTGCGGCCCCGGCCAGCGCACCGCACACAGAAGGCCAGGTCACGCAGCACGTGACCTGGCCTTCGGCGGAGCCGCCTAAGGGAATCGAACCCTTGACCTACGCATTACGAGGTCTATCGAGAGGTGCTCGCGACCAGCCAGCCGGCTATCCGTGGCCGCTGACCTGCGCGTTTGTCCTCCCGTGCTCTCTCGATC
>NZ_JAVREO010000063.1:0-647 GCF_031845445.1 Streptomyces chisholmiae
GCACAGCAGCATGTCGTCCAGCTCGGGCATGTCCGGCGTCCGGCCGGGTTCGACGCTCAGGGCGGTGAGCACGGCGAGCGCGCCCATCGGCGGGACTACGGCGAATGCGGTGCACTGCAACACGTCGTTCGATCCTAGATGGTTGAGGGGGCAGGGGGGTTGGGGCAGGGAGGGAAAGAAGAGGCACGTCCGACTACCGGGCCAGCGGACGGACCACGAGCCCGTACCAGCCCGAAGGGTCCCGGGCGACGAACTCGTACGGCAGCCCGTCCGCGAGCCGCAGCAGCGCGTAGTCGTGCTCGCGGAAACTGTCGGCCCACGCCCGGAGTTCGGCCGGTGCGTCGTACCGCGCACCGTTGGGGACAGGGAGCGAGCCGCCCGGGGTGCCGGTCGCGACCGGGTGCAGTGCGCGGGGCGGAATCCAGGAGGTGTACGGGTCGGGGTCGAGCGCGTCCGCGAACCGCCGGGCCTGCCGCCGCAGCCACCGGAGCGCGAGGCGCCGGGTAGGGGCGATGATCCCGCCGAGCCGGACGGACCGCGCCGCATCGCCCGCGCTGCTCTCGGCAACGTACCAACGAACGGGGACGGGGGCAGGGGCGGGAGCCGGCACAGAGACGAGTACGGGAGCGGGTACGGGAGCGGGTACG
>NZ_JAVREO010000064.1:0-627 GCF_031845445.1 Streptomyces chisholmiae
CTTCTCCTCTAGATCGATCCGATCCCCGACGAGGCTGAAGCTACCTGAGAGTAACTTTACAAATTTGCATTTTTGAAAAGTTGCATTCAATGCCGCGCGAGTGGCTAATCAGGTCATGAGCAAGGTGAACTAGCTGGTGACGTGCGGTAGTTAGGTGTGCTTCAAGATCATTCGGTGGTCGGATGCGACGGAGGGAGTCGCCGATCGAATGGGACTGGCTCCGAACACCGACTGTTCGCTCGATATGCGCTTCCGGGTGGAAACACGCGTCAATCGCGGTGACGCGGTGGCGTCGGGATTTTGCGTCGGCAGCATCCGCGGATGCTGCGCGTCGGCGCCGTTTGGCCGGTTGAACGGTTGTGGGCCAGACCCGGCGGCCCTCGTTGGGGGCAGGCTGACCGGAAGTTGCTGTGTCGGTGTAATGGCAATCAAGTGTCGGAGGTCGCCACCTTGCGTCACCGGAGTGGTTCACGTAGTTGCCGGGGCGGGGGCCTGAGTGGAGGCTGAGAACTTCCATAGCAGCCGGAGGCCCCCTCCATGGTGTTGATGGAGGGGGCCTGCCGGTGGTGCTGTGGGTTACTTGTCGGAGCCCTTGGTGGAGTCGCTGGATGACTCGGCCTTCTTCTC
>NZ_JAVREO010000065.1:0-624 GCF_031845445.1 Streptomyces chisholmiae
GTCAAAGTCGACCGCGGCATCCCCAGCCGGCTGGCCGAAGTTCCGGACATCGCCCGCGAGCTGGAAGCTCACGGCTACCACGGATGCTGGACCGGCGAGATCAACCACGACCCGTTCCTGCCCCTGGCGATCGCGGCCGAGCACACCGAGCGGATCCAGATCGGCACCAGCATCGCGGTCGCCTTCGCGCGCAACCCGATGACCACGGCCCAGCTGGGCTGGGATCTGCAGACCTACTCGGGCGGACGTTTCATCCTCGGACTGGGTACCCAGATCCAGCCGCACGTCGAGAAGCGATTCAGCATGCCGTGGAGTCACCCGGCGCGCCGCATGCGCGAGTACATCGAAGCGCTGCATGCGATTTGGGGCTGCTGGCGCGACGGAACCAAGCTGAGGTTCGAGGGTGAGTTCTACACCCACAAGATCATGACGCCGATGTTCACCCCGGAACCGTCGGCGCTGCCGTTCCCCAAGGTGTTCCTGGCCGCGGTGGGTGAACTGATGACCGAAGTGTGCGGTGAGGTGGCCGACGGACTGCTGGCCCACGCGTTCACCACCCGCCGCTATCTGGACGAGGTGACCACGGTCGCGCTGCAGCGTGGAATGGACCGCAGCGGGCGTGAT
>NZ_JAVREO010000066.1:0-621 GCF_031845445.1 Streptomyces chisholmiae
GGGTTGGCTGGCTGTCACTTTGATCTTGACGCTGGCATCGGTCGGCGGGGACTGGTCGGCTGCGATCCCTTCACTCGAGCGGGTCGCGGAGAAGAACGCCGTGTCCCTGATGCCCAAGGACGCGCCCTCGGCGCAGGCGATGAAACGCATCGGTCACAACTTCGGGGAGTCCGACTCGGACAGTTCCGCGATGATCGTGCTCGAGGGACAAGAACCCCTGGGCGATGAGGCGCATCGCTACTACAGCGAGTTGATTCG
Organism: Streptomyces chisholmiae; assembly: GCF_031845445.1. Taxonomy (NCBI): domain Bacteria; kingdom Bacillati; phylum Actinomycetota; class Actinomycetes; order Kitasatosporales; family Streptomycetaceae; genus Streptomyces; species Streptomyces chisholmiae. Next base: position 259 of record NZ_JAVREO010000066.1, read on the forward strand.
TGCGCTGAGAAGCGATCCGAAGCATGTCGAGCACGTGCAGGATCTGTGGGGCGATCGCCTGACCGCGTCGAGCGTGACAAGCCCCGACGGCAAGGCCACCTACGTCCAGCTCAACCTCGCGGGGGACCAGGGCACACCGCAGGGCGACGAATCGGTGGCCGCCGTGCGCGACATCGTCGACCGGTCGTCACCGCCGCCAGGTGTGGAAGTATTCGTAACTGGCGCTGCGCCTTTGGCTTCCGATATGCAGCACAGCGGAAACCGGTCGATTCTGAAGATCACCGCGGTAACCGTCGTGATCATCTTCATCCTGCTCTACATGGTCTATCGGTCGGTCGTCACGGTGATCCTGCTGCTCACCAT
>NZ_JAVREO010000067.1:0-614 GCF_031845445.1 Streptomyces chisholmiae
TGATTGATAACGCAGGCGTTTCTAGTTTTTATTTAGGCAAAAAAGGCTTAGCTTATGTATCTGATATTCGTTTAAGCTAAGGAAATTTCATGAAGTACTATCAAGAAATAACGCTAATCGCTGATGATATGCCTTTTTTTGAACTATGGAGTAAGATTTTAACCCAGCTCCACATCGCACTTGCCGATGTCAAAAACAGTCACGGTATTGACACCATTGGGGTAAATTTTCCCAATTATCAATATAGCGAAAAACAGGGGAAAACCTTTGCCACTTTAGGACACAAATTACGCATTTTTGCCCCAAGTGAGCAGGCTTTGCAAACGCTGAATTTGGATAAATGGCTAGCGCGTTTGATAGATTATGTACATATCAAACGTATCCAGCCTGTACCCGAAGTGCATGGGCATGTAGTGGTGAGGCGTTACCGCTACAAGAATTTTGACAAAAAAGTGGCGGAGTTTGCCAACTTTAAGGGCATCAGTGACCAAGAAGCGTTGGCGCATTGTCTTGCCCATAAGCGTGCTATCAAACACTACCCTTTTATCACCCTAAAAAGTCAAACCACCCAAAATGACTATAAACTGTCAATTTGGCAAGAAGTGGCGAAGGAT
>NZ_JAVREO010000068.1:0-612 GCF_031845445.1 Streptomyces chisholmiae
GTACCCACAGGCGGGCGGCCATCTGGAGGAGGGCCTCGGCCTGGGGGCGTTGGTTGCGCAGCGAGGGGATGACGGCCTGGGCGTCGTCGTCGAACACGTCGATCACCGAACCGGAGAGCACCGCGTCAGGGCCAAGCTCGATCACAGTGGTCACACCGGCATCCCGCATCGCGGCCACACCCCGAGCGAACAACACCGGCTCACGAACATGCCGCACCCAGTAACCAGCCTCAGCCACCTGCTCGCTGACCAGCGTGCCCTCGACATTGGAGACCAGACCAACACTCGGAGCATTGAAGGTCACCCCAGCGATCCGCTCCGCGAACTCCCCCAACACCGGATCCACAAGGCGGGAATGGAAACCATGCGACACGCTCAACCGGCGCGCCCGCACACCCCGCTCCCCACAAGCCACCGCCACCCGGTCCAACGCCTCAACCGCCCCGGAAAGGACCACCTGCTCCTGGCCATTCACCGCCGCGATGTCCACGCCGAACTCGGCCGCCACCTCTTCGGCCTGGGTTTCGGTGAGGTCGGTGACGAGCATCCCGCCACCCTCAGGCAGCCCCTCCATCAACCCCGCACGCGCACACACCACCGCCACCGCGTCGG
>NZ_JAVREO010000069.1:0-610 GCF_031845445.1 Streptomyces chisholmiae
CAGTGCGGGCCAGGATCCAGCAACGCCACGCCGCGGTGCCCAGAAGCAGTGTCGCCAACCCGATCGGCCCCAGCCGGTCGTCGCGGCGCCGCCACATCTCGTGGAGGCCGATGGCGAACATCGCCGCGACGGCCGGTGCCCGCGACATGCAGTAGTACGGATGAACGTTGGTCTTCATGAAACTCAGCACCAGACCGTCGATCACGAGCCAGGTACCGAACAGGATGGTCCCGGCCCGCACGATGTCGGTGCGCGGTGCCCGGCCACGCGAGATCAGTACCAGGACCACCGCCAGCAGTGCCGCGGGCACCAGCCAACCGATCTCGAAACCGAACTCGCCGGTGAACAGCCGCGGCAGGCCCTGGACCTGATCGCCCCAGCCGCCGTGGTGCTGCGACGCTGCGGGGACCACCGGGTCGACGTCGACGTGGGTGCCGTAGTGGTTGTGGCCGAGAACGCGACCGACTCCGTTGTAGCCGAGCACCAGGTTCATGAAGTTGTTGTCGGTGGACCCGGCGAGGTACGGCCGCGACGAGGCGGGCCACACCAGGGTGAGCACCACGAACCATCCGGCCGAGACGAGAAACGCCCCGAGTGAGCCGGCCAGGTG
>NZ_JAVREO010000070.1:0-607 GCF_031845445.1 Streptomyces chisholmiae
GCCTTGTTGCGCACGTGGGCGCCGTCGCGGACTTTGACGATCAGAGCGTCCAGATAGATCACCGGGTAGAACGGTTCCAGCGGCCGGCGCTGCCAGGCCAGGACTTCGTCGCTGATCTCGTCGACGATTTTCGACAGCGTCTCGCGGCTGATTTCGGTGCCGATCGTGCTGGCCAGGTGGTGCTCGATATCGCGTAGCGTCATCCCGCCGGCATACAGCGAGATGATCATGTCATCCAAGCCGCCCAGACGGCGAGAACCTTTGGGCACCAACGACGGTGAGAACGAGCCGTCGCGGTCGCGTGGTATCGCGAGCTCGACGTCGCCGACCTGGGAGGCGACCGTTTTCGGGTACGTACCGTTGCGGGAATTCGGGATCAGGCTGGCCTCGGGATCGCCGCGCTCATAGCCAAGGTGATCGGTCAGCTCAGCCTGCAGACCGCGCTCGAGTCCAGCCTTGATCAGCTGCTGGATCAGACCGTCATGACCGCCAAGCTCGACCTCTCCAGAGTCGATCTTGGCGAACAGCTCATCGAGAGCGCCAGAGGCCTTGAGCTTGTCGGTCGCCGCTTTCATCTCACGCCGCCGCTGCTCACGCGCTTCAGGAT
>NZ_JAVREO010000071.1:0-607 GCF_031845445.1 Streptomyces chisholmiae
CTCTGACCGAGACCGGCCGCCTGCGTCTGGCCCGCTGCGTGGTCGAGGACGGCTGGCCTCGTCGACGCGCGGCAGAACGCTTCCAGGTCTCGCCCACCACGGCCCAGCGGTGGGCCACCCGCTACCGGGCCACGGGCGAGGCCGGCATGAGCGACCGCTCCTCCCGCCCGCACCACAGCCCGCGCCGGACCGCGACCCGAACCGAACGCCGGATCATCAAGGTCAGAGTCCTGCGGCGCTGGGGACCAGCCCGCATCGCGCACCTGCTGAACCTGGCCCCCTCGACCGTGCACCGGGTCCTGACCCGCTTCGGCCTGGCCCGCCTGAAGCATCTGGACCGGGCCACCGGCCGCGTCATACGCCGCTACGAACACGACCGCCCCGGCGAGCTGGTGCACGTGGACATCAAGAAACTCGGGAACATCCCCGACGGCGGCGGCCACAAAGTCCTGGGCCGCCCGGCGGGCCGCAGGACCAGGTCCGGCGTCGGCTACCAGTACATCCACACCGCCGTCGACGACCACTCCCGCCTGGCCTACAGCGAGATACTCACCGACGAGAAGAAGGAAACCGCCACCGCCTTCTGGCAGCGGGCCCACGCCTACTT
>NZ_JAVREO010000072.1:0-601 GCF_031845445.1 Streptomyces chisholmiae
GTGGAACGCCAGTGCCAATCCGACGAAGGCGAGATCCTGGGCCACGCGCACTACGCGATACGGCAGGTGAGTGTGGTCGACGATGATCGGAGCGATCGCGTCGTAAGGCGCGTTGCCGAGCGCGGCGGTCATGTACATCGATGCTCCGGCGGCGAACAACGTGATCCCGATGAGGAACATCACGGTCTGCACCAACCGGGTCGGCTCGCTGGGGATCAGCGGGCTCAGCAGGGCCGAGAACCATTGGATGAAGTACCCGGTCATGACCATGTTGATGATCGAGCCGATTCCGATGTACGCGCGGCCGAAGAAGAAAACAGGGATCAGTAGCACGGCGTTGCTGATCAGTTGGTACGTGCCGAGATCCAGGCCGATGGTGTTGCTGATGCCGATGTTGGCCGCGGTGTAGGGATCCACGCCGACCTGCGCCACGCGCAACACGGCCGACCCGAAGCCCAGGACAGCCACACCCACGAGCGCCCAGAACGACCGCCGCCAGTAGTGCATGTTCTGACTACCCACAACCCACGACTATGACAGAGCTAGGTAGTCGTCGAACGCGGCGCGCCGGAAACAGGTCGTTCTCCTGCTGTTCGCGCTC
>NZ_JAVREO010000073.1:0-591 GCF_031845445.1 Streptomyces chisholmiae
CTGTTGTGCAGCGCGTTCGCCCGCACCGAGTTCCAGGCCGTCCAGTTCATGCCCGTGGTGATCGCACCGCAGCTGCTGTTGTGCGGCATCATCGTGCCGCGCGCCGCTCTGCCGGAATGGCTGCAATGGATCAGCAACGTGCTGCCGGCCAGCTATGCCCTGGAAGCATTGCAGCAGGTCGGCGCACATCCCGAGCTGACCGCCGTCGCGGCCCGTGACATCGCGATCGTGGTGGGATTTGCTGTATTGGCGCTCTGTCTGGCCGCGGCCACCCTGCGCCGCCGAACACCCTAGGAAGCCGTGAGTACCGACATCGATTCCGAACGAGAACGCAAACGCCCCGGCCGCCCCGCCGGTCCGTCGGACAGGCGCGAGCGCATCCTGGCCAGTGCGCGGGAGTTGTTCTCCCGCAACGGCATCGACAAGACCTCGATCCGTGCCATCGCGGCCGACGCCGGGGTGGACGCCGCCCTGGTGCATCACTACTTCGGCACCAAGACCCAGCTCTTCGCGGCGGCGATCCACATACCCATCGATCCGATGACCGTGATCGGAAGGCTCAAAGAGGTCCCGGTCGAGCAGATCGGGCAC
>NZ_JAVREO010000074.1:0-588 GCF_031845445.1 Streptomyces chisholmiae
GACGGGGACTAGGCATGGACAACGATGCGGCGCGGCATGAACTCATCAATGCTCTTGCACTCGTGCAGGAACAGTTCGCCGAGCTGGCCGCCGTCGAGGAAGAACGGGCGGCCTTGTCCGCCACAGCCACTCGGGCCGACGGGACAGTCACGGTCACTGTGAACGCCGACGGCGTCGTCACCCGGACGGCGGTCGGCGACTCCTATCTGGATGACCATGAGCTGACCGATCTGGGATGGCACATCACCGCCGCGGCCCAGGAGGCCGCCCGCGACGTCGAGTGGAGAGTCGCGGAACTCCATGCGCCGCTGGCTCAGCGACGGGAGGAGATGCCCTCGCTGTCCGACATCGTCGACGGTGCTCCCGACATCAGGGATCTGTTGTCGCCCGCTGTGCCGGCGCGGCATCACGACGGTGAAGGAGAACCAGCCGAATACCCCACTGTGAGGAGTGTGCGATGACCGTACCGCTGGGCGTCACGCCTTCCGAGCTGCGCGGTACCGCGCAGTATCTCGCCTTTGTCAGCAACGATATGAAAGCCGTGCACTCGGCGCTGATGCAGATGCTCGGCGGTGAGGGAGAGGCCTG
>NZ_JAVREO010000075.1:0-579 GCF_031845445.1 Streptomyces chisholmiae
TCGCGGGCCACGGCAAGGGCCAGATGTTCTCGCAGTTCCCCGGCGCGGAGTTCCCGGTGCTCGCCCTGAGCGCCTACCGGGGCTCCCTCGGGGTCGACTCCGGGCTGCCGCAGAACGTCTACCAGCTCGACACGTCCAAGATGAAGGAGTTCAAGAACGAGGACGGCGAGCTGCTGAAGAAGATGCTGCGCCCCGGCGAGAAGCTGGACCTGTCCGACGGGGAGGGCTCGATCACCTTCGACGGCATCGAGGAGTGGGCCAGCTTCCAGATCTCGCAGCAGCCGGGCAACGGCTGGGCGCTCGGCGGCGCCATCGCCGCCATCGCCGGGCTCGCCGCCTCGCTGTTCATCCAGCGCCGCCGGGTCTGGGTGCGGGCGGTCCGGGGCGCGGACGGGGTGACCGTCGTGGAGATGGCGGGCCTGGGCCGCAGCGAGTCCGCGAAGCTCCCCGAGGAGCTGGGCGACCTCGCGGCCGCCCTGATCACGACGGCGCCGGTCGCGCCGGCCGCCGAGGAGAAACCGGACACGCCCGGGTCCACCGACGCGGACGCCACCAACGAGGCCGGGAGCCGGCCCGTAC
>NZ_JAVREO010000076.1:0-571 GCF_031845445.1 Streptomyces chisholmiae
GCTGTGCCGAGATGATCGGCACCAGCGGATCGACCGCGGCGGACAACGCCAGGTAGGGGATCAACGCCAAGGTGACCATGGCGGCCACCGCGGGATACCGGCCGGCGAGCGGACCCTGGCGCATCAGCGCAGCCCGGTGAGGGCTGTCGGCAGTGCCTGGCGCAGTGGCGCCAAGTTCGGACAGTCAACTAACGAGTTCGATTGGCGCACGTGTCCGTTTAACTGCCCACGCCGGAGGTGTTATTCCGTTGGCGGCGAGCAAATTCCGAAATGTGAAGCGACTCACGAAAATTTGCATAGTGCAACGATGTGTTGTAGCGGCCGGGCGGTGCCGACCGTGGCGTTCCTGCACGCGTTTGCCACGGTTTTCGTGCATACGTGCCACGTTCGCGGCCGGTGGCGGCTGACTCGCGCCAACTACGGCTTGAGCTGAACCTTCAGGTGCTCACCCGAACGGGAGAACGCCGCGGCATAACCATCGGCCGCTTCATCCAGCGACATCGTGGTGGTGAAGATTCCGTCGACGTCGAGCCGGCCGGCCTGCAGCAGCGGGATCAGCTCGGGCCAGGTC
>NZ_JAVREO010000077.1:0-570 GCF_031845445.1 Streptomyces chisholmiae
CACTGAACCCGTCCCGGCGCGGAGTGGTCGGCCAACTCGTCGCCCACGTTGGCGCTCTGGGTGTGGAGGCGATCACCGGCAAGCCCTACAAGCCCACCACTCAGGGCAAGAATGAACGCTTCCACCAGACCCTGTTTCGCTACCTCGACAAACAACCCCTCGCCGAGACACTCGACGAACTGCAAGCCCAGGTCGACGCGTTCGACCACATCTACAACACCGAGCGCCCCCACCAAGGGCTGCCGGGGCGCATCACACCCCTGATCGCATGGGAAGCGACGCCCAAGGCTGATCCACCCCGACCCAAACCTGACCGGCCCGTCTACGCGCGCGTCCCCAGCCGATACCAACGCCCTCGACCACAGCCACCCGCCGACCTGCCCGCCAACACGTGTGTGAGAACCGTGACCACTTCCGGCACCATCGGCCTGGACCGCGTGCACTACAAGGTCGACGTAGACCTTGCATTCCAGCAGGTCCTCGTTGTCAACACCGGCGACACCATCATCATCACCGACCTACACGGTGAGGTCCTCACCGAGCACACCCGACCCGCACCCGGCATCCGAT
>NZ_JAVREO010000078.1:0-567 GCF_031845445.1 Streptomyces chisholmiae
GTGAACCCTTCGGGCACGGCGACGGTGAGCGTCGGCGAGCCGGGCGCTTGGCTGCCTGCGGTGACGGTCGGGCCGGGCGGGGGCGGGCAGGTGACCTCGCCGGGGGCCAGTACCCTCGTGGTGGTCGGCTCGACCCCGTAAGCCGGCACGGCGAACTCCGACGGACGTCCCCGCTGAGGCGTTGTCACGGGCAGCGTCGTGACCGGCGCCGCCGCCGTCGTGGTTTCGGCGAGTGGATCCGCGATGTGGACGCCGCCCCCGCAGCCCGGCAGTGCCAGCAGCGTCATCGCACACGCCCCCACCCAGATGGCATTCACTCTCATCGATCAGTCCCCTCAGTCCCCTCAGTCCTTGGAGAACGCGACAGCGAGCTCCCCCTCGAGGTCTCGGTACGGCTCGCCCGACAGGTCAACGGTGACCTGCCCGATGGTGCCGCCGCCGAACGCGAACGGTGCCCGGATTGCTGCGACACCGCCGATCCGGGGTTGCGGCCGATGCAGATTCCACCCCCGGCGATCGCGAACATGCCGGGGTGGGTTGGCATCCCGTCCAGCTTGGCCACCGCGG
>NZ_JAVREO010000079.1:0-566 GCF_031845445.1 Streptomyces chisholmiae
GGGTGGGTGCGCAGCGACAACCGGCCGCTGAGCAGCAGTTCCCCCGTGTCGGCCAGCTCGGTGGCGGCTCCGAGGACAGGGTGGTCGGCGGAGTCGAGCCCGGCCGAGCCCACGTCGGCCGCCGTGGTGGGCGCCGGCTCGGGCCAGTAGCGGCTGCGCTGGAAGGCGTACGTGGGCAACTCGACCCGCCGAGCCCCGGGGACCGCCCCCGACCAGTCGACTCCCAACCCCCGCTCCCACGCACGGCCCACCGCACGCAACACCTGCTCCAGGCCGCCTTCTTGACGCCGGAGCGTCCCCAGCACCGCGGCCTCCACACCAGCGGCCTCGACCGACTCCCCCACCGCAACACCCAGCACCGGATGCGGACTTGCCTCAATGAAGAACCGGAAACCATCAGCCAGCAACGCTCCCGCCGCGTTCCCGAACTCGACGGTCTCGCGCAGATTCCGGTACCAGTACTCGGCGTCCAGGGCTTTCGTGTCCAACAGGCCACCGGTCACGCTCGAATAGAACGGCACCGAGCCCGAACGCGGGGTGATGTCCTTCAGGTCGACAAGCAACTG
>NZ_JAVREO010000080.1:0-559 GCF_031845445.1 Streptomyces chisholmiae
GACCGGTAGTGGCCCGCGAACAGCCCGAGCCGGAGCGCGGACGGGTCGACACCGTCGGCGCGCAGACGCGAGACCAGCACCAGGTTGCCGCGGCTCTTGCTCATCTTGTGCCCGTCCCAGCCGATCATGCCGGCGTGCACGTAGTGGCGGGCGAAACGCCGCTCCCCCGTGACGGATTCGGCATGCGCGGCGGAGAACTCGTGGTGCGGGAAGATCAGATCGCTGCCGCCGCCCTGGATGTCCAGGCCCGAGCCGATGCGGGTGAGCGCGATGGCCGAGCACTCGACGTCCCAGCCGGGCCGGCCCGCGCCGAAGGGCGAGGGCCAGCTGGGCTCACCGGGACGCTGAGCCCGCCACAGCAGGGCATCGAGTTCGTCGCCCTTGCCGGCACGGTCCGGGTCACCGCCTCGCTCGCCGAACAGCCGCAGCATGGTCTCGCGGTCATAGCCCGACTCGTAGCCGAACTGGACCGTGGCGTCGGCGCGGTAGTACACGTCGGGATATTCGGCGTCGTCGACCACATATGCCGCGCCGGAGGCCAGCATCTTCTCCACCAGCT
>NZ_JAVREO010000081.1:0-557 GCF_031845445.1 Streptomyces chisholmiae
GCGGTGTCGGTGGGTGGGGAGGATGTGTTGGATCTGGTGGGTGCTGGGGTGTGGGGGTTGGTGCGGTCGGCTGAGTCGGAGAATCCGGGTCGGTTTGGGTTGTTGGATGTGGCTGAGGGTGGGTCCGGGGTGTGGGTGGCGGGGGAGACGCAGTTGGCGGTGCGGGATGGTCGGGTGCTGGCCGCGCGGCTGGCCCCGGTCTCCACCGCTGCCTCCCTCATCCCCCCGGCGGACTCCTGGAGTTGGCAGCTGCGCCAGGGCCAGGGCCAGATCAGCGACATCTCCCTGGTGGACCGGCCGGAACTGCTGGCCCCGCTGGAGCCGGAACAGGTCCGGGTCGAGCTGTGGTACTCCGGCGTGAACTTCCGCGACGCCGGCGTCGCCCTCAAGGTGGTGCCGGACTTCGGCTGGCGCGTCGGGAGCGAGGCCTCCGGTGTGGTGGTGGGTGTGGGTTCTGGTGTGTCGGGTGTGGGGGTGGGGGATGTGGTGTTTGGTGCGTTTGATGGGTCGTTTGGTCCGTTGGGGGTGACGGATTATCGGTTGGTGCGGCCGGTGCC
>NZ_JAVREO010000082.1:0-534 GCF_031845445.1 Streptomyces chisholmiae
CACTGGGCCACCCGTTCGGGTGTCACGGTCTCGATGGCCGACGTTCTGGTGCCGCCGCAGAAGCAGGAGATCCTGGAGCGGCACGAGGCCGAGGCCGAGGCGATCGAGCGCAAGTACCAGCGCGGCGCGCTGAACCACAACGAGCGCAACGAGTCCCTGGTCAAGATCTGGCAGGACGCCACCGAAGAGGTGGGTAAGGCGCTGGAGGAGTACTACCCGGCCGACAACCCGATCATCACGATCGTGAAGTCGGGCGCCACGGGTAACCTCACCCAGACCCGCACCCTGGCAGGCATGAAGGGTCTGGTGACCAACCCGAAGGGTGAGTTCATCCCGCGCCCGATCAAGTCCTCGTTCCGTGAGGGCCTGACGGTGTTGGAGTACTTCATCAACACCCACGGTGCTCGTAAGGGTCTGGCCGACACCGCTCTGCGTACCGCCGACTCGGGTTACCTGACCCGTCGTCTGGTGGACGTGTCGCAGGACGTCATCGTTCGCGAGACCGACTGTGAGACCGAGCGCGGCATCATCGTG
>NZ_JAVREO010000083.1:0-525 GCF_031845445.1 Streptomyces chisholmiae
GCCTTCGACGGTGCGCTGGATGACATCGACGTGGCCGGTCTGGCCGAGGTCGGACGCGGGCCGATCGGCGACATCGCCGTCGATCCCGACCGCGAGACCGTCGTGGTGACCAACGCCGCAGCGCAGAGCCTGACCGTGATCAACCCTCACACCATGAGTGTGGTGGGTTCGGTACGCCTCGCCGGAGACCCGTTCGCCGTCGTTGTCGCAGACGACCGCGCCTACGTCAGCGTCGCCACCGCGGGACATGACTCGATCGTGACGGTCGACACCATCACCGGCGCGGTGCTCGCCGAGTACCCGCTGGCCTTCAGCGTGACCGCGTTGGCCATCAGCCCGGACGGCAAGCGCGTCTTCGCCGGCCGCACCGGCCACGAGCGCATCGACATCGCCGTCATCGACACCACCGCCGAGCGGGTGGGCACCATCGACATCGCCACCGGCCCCGGCATCAACCTCGACGCCCTGCAGATCGACCAGTACGAGCTGATCGAGCTCGGCCACCTGCACAACATCAACGTCGCC
>NZ_JAVREO010000084.1:0-522 GCF_031845445.1 Streptomyces chisholmiae
GGTTCCGCGGCCCCGGACGCGGAACCATCGTGTTGGCGCCGACGGCGAGCGTCGACGAGCTACTGGCGATAGCCGGCGGCGGCACAGAGCAAGAGCATGCCGCCGAATTGCGTTCTGTCATCGAGCCCTCGATCGCAGAACTCGCGGCACACCGGGCTACGTCGGCGAACCTGTTGCAGCTTCGCGACGTCCTCGACAAGTCGCACGAGAACCTGCTGCAGGCCGAGTCACTTCGCCTCGACGTCGAGTTTCACCTGCTGCTCGCGCAGGCCGCGCAGAACCCGCTTCTGACCGCACTGCAGACCTTGGCCAGCGAGTGGACCGGTGAGGTGCGTAAGCACTCGCATTCCACGAGGCACGGGCGCTGCGCGTCGGTACGTGGTCACCAGGAGATCTTCGATGCGGTTCGGACTCACGACGGTCTCGCCGCGCGTCGGGCCATGGAAGACCACCTGCGCGACGTACGCGAACTCGTCGCCAAAGCAACGCGCTCATGAGAGCAGCCTCGCACTCCAGTTACCC
>NZ_JAVREO010000085.1:0-516 GCF_031845445.1 Streptomyces chisholmiae
GGGATGACCGTGGTGAGCTGGAGGTAGATCTCTTCGGCGCGGGCCGAGAGCCGGAACCCGTCGGGGGCGCGGACCAGTAGCGAGTCATCGAACAGGCGGCGTAGGCGTTGCAGCGCCCGGCTCATGGCCGGCTGACTCAGCCCCACCCGGACAGCCGCCCGCGATACTTGTCGTTCCTCAAGCAGGGCGACCAGCGGGGTGAGAAGGTTCAGGTCGACCCGATCGATATGCGTGGTAAGCATGCACGTCATCATAAGTATGCATGTGACAGATGAGTGTCGGGCGGGCAGGCTCGACGCCATGACCAATCAGACCGTCCTCATCACCGGCGCATCCAGCGGCTTTGGCCAGATGATCGCGGAACAACTGGCCCGCGTGGGGCACACGGTGCACGCGTCCATGCGCGACATCGCCGGGCGCAACGCCGAACGGGCCGAAGCGTACGCCGACCTGTCGGATCGCGAGGGAATCGATCTGCGGGCCGTAGAGATGGACGTGCGATCACAAGACTCCGTC
>NZ_JAVREO010000086.1:0-515 GCF_031845445.1 Streptomyces chisholmiae
GACCACGGCGTTGCGAATCCTGGCCGGCTTGGAGGAGGCCAGCTCCGGGGCAGTGCTCGTCGGCGGGCGGGAGATCAGCTCGGTGCCGGCGAACAAGCGAGATATGGGCATGGTGTTCCAGGCCTACAGCCTGTTCCCGCACCTGACCGTGTTGGACAACGTCGCATTCGGTTTGAAGATGCGCGGAAAGTCCAAGCAAGACAGGCTGTTTCGCGCCGCTGACATGCTCGACCTGGTGGGCTTGTCGGCCCACAAGGGCAAGTACGCCAGTGAGTTGTCCGGCGGTGAGCAGCAGCGGGTGGCGCTGGCGCGGTCGCTGGTGCGCAATCCGGCCCTGTTGCTGGCCGATGAGCCCTTCGGAGCGCTCGACGCCCTCACCAGAGTCCGCATGCACCATCTGCTCAAGGAGCTGTGCGCCAAGTACGAGCCCGGCGTGCTGTTGGTGACCCACGATGTCGACGAGGCTGTGACGCTGGCTGATCGGGTCCTCGTCCTCGACGGCGGAGCGTTCGTCG
>NZ_JAVREO010000087.1:0-513 GCF_031845445.1 Streptomyces chisholmiae
TCCCTATCCGCCGGTGGCAGACCACCGTGGCGCAACCGTGATGGTGGACTGGCCGGCCGAGTTGCAGCAGCAGGTCGCGCGGGTGGCCCACGAGCACAACGCCACCAGCTTCATGGTGGTCCAGGCCGCACTGGCGGTGTTGCTTGGCCAATTGAGTGCCAGCTCTGATGTGGCAGTCGGGTTCCCGATCGCTGGGCGTCGCGATCCGGCGCTCGATGAGTTGGTCGGGTTCTTCGTCAACACGCTGGTGCTGCGGGTGGATCTGGGTGGTGACCCCACCGTCGCGGAGGTGGTCGAGCAGGTGCGTCAGCGTGCGTTGGCAGCCTTCGAGCACCAGGACGTGCCATTCGAGGTGCTGGTCGAGCGGCTCAACCCGACTCGCAGCCTGGCCCATGAGCCTGTGATCCAGGTGATCTTTGCCTGGCAGAATCTTCCCGGTCTGGACAATGACGCCGCGACTGCGCTCAGTTTGGGTGATGTGCAGGCCGCCCCGTTGGAGGCTGACACTCAGAC
>NZ_JAVREO010000088.1:0-506 GCF_031845445.1 Streptomyces chisholmiae
GTAGACATACCCGGTGTTGGTCAGCAGCAACGGCGACGTCGTCGCGGTGTGCAGCCACGGATGCCTGCGGCGCAGCCCGATCAGATATTGGTGCAGCCTGATGGCATCGGAATCATCTGGGGGAGTGGAGAATTCCGGCCGTATGGCATCGTCGCCGCCACGGCGTTCCTCCTTGACGCCCCGGTAGGCCGACTCGTCGCCGGAGTAGATGCTCGGTGTCCCGCCGGTGGTCAGCAACAGCACCAGCGCGTGCTCGAGGTGCGCGGAATTCTGCAACTGGCTGGCGATCCGGGTCACGTCATGGTTACCCACGAAGGTCAGCGGTACGAACGTGGCGAGGAAGTCGTTGTGCCGCTTCAGTGCCCAGTCCAGCTCGTGGAAGTTGCCGTCGTTGAGGCTGCTCCAGATGGCCTTCCATAGCTCGTACTGGGTCACCGAGTCGAAGGTGGCGGCGCGGACGGTCGCGGAGTAGTCGCCGTGGATGACCTCGCCGACGAACCAGGCGT
>NZ_JAVREO010000089.1:0-500 GCF_031845445.1 Streptomyces chisholmiae
GCCGACCTGCTGGACTCCCAGCGCTCGGAGCACCTGCGGATGATGCGTGTCCTCACCGACCGCAAGCGCAAGGGCGACCTCGCCGACCAGCTCATCTGCGACCACGCCCTGTTCCATCTGGAAGCCGATCTGCGCTGGCTGGAACTGACCGCCGCCCGGCTCGGCCAGCTCGCCAAGGTGGTGGCCGCGTGATCCCCGACGGCTCCCTGCTCGCCGCGCACGACCTGCGCCCGCTGGATCACCTCCGCGGGGTGATGTGGTGACATCGCGACCATGACTGCGCCCCGTCGGCCCGCCACCGGAAGCCAGGCCCGTGCCGAACGCACCCGTGAGGCGGTGATCGCCGAAACGGTGCGCTGCATCCTGGACGAAGGATTCACCCCACCCAGCGTCCGCCACATCACCGGGCGGGCCGGGGTGACATGGGGTGTGGTCCAGTACCACTTCGGCGACCTCGACGGACTACTGATGGCCGTGGTGGACAAGGGATTCGGCGATCT
>NZ_JAVREO010000090.1:0-495 GCF_031845445.1 Streptomyces chisholmiae
TCCTGAAGCTGATCGTCGATGCGACCGGAGCGGGCATGGCCGTTCACCGGAACAAGATCCCCGAGGGGCTGGAGATAGCCGAACGGGTGCTGGCAAACCCTGAGGCGCCCCGGCAGGCCGTGGATTTCGCGGCGTTCGCATCCGGCCTGTCGATGCCGCTGATCGGGCGCGGTCACGACTTCCTGCCGATCGCGTCACGGTGCCGTGCCGAACGAAAGACCACCGACGGCATGGTCCGCATCATGGTGTTCTACGGCGAGGTGCTGGCGCTGGCCTACACGGGCCGGTTGGAGCTCGCCACGCAGCGGGCCAACGAATACGCCGAGTTCTCCTCGGCGGGCCAGTTCGCCGGATGGGCGATCGCCAAGATCATGGACGGCGTCGCAGCCACCCACAGTGGTCGCTTCCGTGACGCCATCCTGGCGATCGAACAGGCCCTGGCCGCACTCAACGCCGAGAGCTCCCTGCCCTGGCAGCTGCCCGGCCGGTTGCTGC
>NZ_JAVREO010000091.1:0-494 GCF_031845445.1 Streptomyces chisholmiae
GGGTGCGTGAGCTCGAGTTCGACCGCCTCAAACTGCCCAGGCCGGATTGGCAGGTGCTGCTCGACGTCCCGACCGAGCTGGCCGCGCAGCGCGCCGAGCACCGGGCCAACACCGAGGCCGATCGCGCCAGAGACGCGTACGAGCGCGACGGCGGGCTGCAGCAGCGCACCGGTGAGGTCTACGCCGGGCTGGCTGCGGCCGACTGGTGCGGGCGATGGGCCATCGCGGGCCCGGATGTGGACCCGGACGCCCTCGCGGGTCGGCTAAGCAGCAGATAAAGCGGAGAAACCCGCGTGTGGTACCCCGGTTTTATCGCGATCGGGTGACACCATGGACACCATGAGGCAAAGGATCCTTGTCGTCGACGACGACCCATCGCTGGCCGAGATGCTCACCATCGTCTTGCGTGGTGAGGGATTCGACACGGCGGTCATCGGAGATGGCAGCCAGGCACTCACCGCGGTCCGCGAACTACGACCCGATCTGGTCCTGCT
>NZ_JAVREO010000092.1:0-493 GCF_031845445.1 Streptomyces chisholmiae
GTTCAGCGGCGTGCTGGTGGCATTGCCGGTGGACGTCGCCGACACCGCCGAGCGGGTGCAGCGCGCACACGACGCCGCCGCGCTGGCCAAGGAAAGCCATCAACTCATCGGTCCGGAACTGATCGCGCGCTGGGCCGCATACATGCCGCCCGCTCCGGTCGAGGCGGCGTTCAAATGGCTGTCCCACAAGGATGGCCAGAACAAGGTGCTCAACCTCAACATCTCCAACGTGCCGGGGCCGCGGGAACGCGGCAAGGTCGGCGGGGCCACGGTCACCGAGATCTACTCGGTCGGTCCGATCACCACCGGCAGCGGGCTCAACATCACGGTGTGGAGCTATGTGGACCAGCTCAACATCTCGGTGCTCTCCGACGACGCCACGGTCGACGATCCCCACGAGGTCACCGACGGCATGGTCGAGGAATTCCGCGAGATCCGCAGGGTGGCAGGGCTTTCGGAGAAACTGACGGTCGTGGAGTCCGCGATGCCGCAG
>NZ_JAVREO010000093.1:0-492 GCF_031845445.1 Streptomyces chisholmiae
GATCAGCCGTCTCCCAGTCATTCGGCGCCCACTTCTGCGAGGTCGAGGTGGACGAGGACCTCGGCAAGGCCACAGTGACGCGCTGGGTGGCGACAATGGACTGCGGGCGGGTGCTCAATCCGAAACTCGCCCGCAATCAAGTGATGGGTGGCATCACCTTCGGTATCGGCATGGCGCTGTACGAACAAGTGTCCTACGACCCCCACACCGCACAACTGATCGGTGAGTATTACCTGCCCACCCACGCCGACGTCCCCGAGTACGACATCGCGTTCATCGACCGCCCCGATTACGGGCTCGACCCACTTGGGATACGCGGCATCGGTGAGATCGGCGCCTGCGGAGTGCCCGCCGCCATCGCCAACGCCGTCTTCCATGCCACCGGGAAGCGGTTGCGGGACCTGCCGATCACCCTGGAAATGTTGATGGGAGAACCGAGTTGAACCCGGCGGAGAACACCATGGATATCGAACTGTGGGTCAACAGCCGCAG
>NZ_JAVREO010000094.1:0-491 GCF_031845445.1 Streptomyces chisholmiae
CGGGTGACGCGGTCATCGCGATGGCGTCCTCCGGTCTTCACTCGAACGGGTACTCACTGGTCCGCCACGTGGTCTTCGACCGGGCCGGCTGGACGCTGGACCGCGAGATCGAGGAGTTCGGCCGGACGCTCGGCGAGGAGCTCCTGGAGCCGACCCGGATCTACTCGCTGGACTGCCTGGCGCTCACCCGGACGACCGAGGTGCACGGCTTCAGCCACGTCACCGGCGGCGGTCTGGCCAACAACCTGGCCCGGGTCATCCCGGACGGGCTGCACGCCACCGTGGACCGCTCCACCTGGACCCCGGGCGCGGTCTTCGACCTGGTCGGCAAGGCCGGGAACGTGGAGCAGCTGGAGCTGGAGAAGACGCTGAACATGGGCGTCGGCATGATCGCGATCGTCCCGGCCGACTCGGTGGACGTCGCGCTGACCACCCTGGCCGACCGCGGGGTCGACTCCTGGGTCGCCGGGGAGATCACCGACCGCGGCGAC
>NZ_JAVREO010000095.1:0-491 GCF_031845445.1 Streptomyces chisholmiae
GTTCAAGCGGGAGCGGCCGAAGACCGCCGTCGACGAGATCATTCGTTGGGCCACGCCGGTGTCGGCCTTCCAGCGCACCGCCAGCGAGGACACCGAGATCTCCGGGGTCAAGATCAAGGCCGGTGAGCGTGTGGTGATGTCATACCGTTCGGCGAACTTCGACGACGCGGTGTTCGAGGACCCGTTCACCTTCAACATCCTTCGCGATCCCAACCCGCACGTCGGCTTCGGCGGCACCGGGGCGCACTATTGCATCGGAGCCAACCTGGCGCGCCTGACGATCAACCTGATCTTCAACGCGGTTGCCGACCACATGCCCGACCTCAAGCCCGTCGGGGATCCCGAGCGGCTGAAGTCCGGATGGCTCAATGGTATTAAGCATTGGCCGGTCGACTACACGGGCACGTGCCCCGTGGCCGGCGGGCCGGCACATCAGGCCTGAGCGCACTGTCGTCTAAACGGATCAAGGAGGATTCGGGTGGATTTCACAC
>NZ_JAVREO010000096.1:0-489 GCF_031845445.1 Streptomyces chisholmiae
TCCCACCGGTACCCCGAGCACGGTGACCTTGCTGCCCGGGTAGATGCCGTTGATGTAGCCGAAGTCGGCGTGCACGGTCCGGGCCCGGTCGGTGCGGCCGAACACGTACCAGCCACCGGCGCCCACGACGAGGGTGATGATGAGAGCGAAGGCGACCCGTCTAGTCATCGGCACTCCCGCTGAACGTTGAGAAAGCACAACAGGTTGTCGGGCATCACCACGGACGGTGAGTTGACGTCGGCCCAGTTGCCGTTGCCGGTGGCGTTGGTGACCGCGCGGATCGCCGGGGGCATCTTCTGCAGGGTCTGGTCGATCTTGTCCACGTTGGCTTTCAAGGTTCCGGTGACCGCGGTGAGGCCGGCGATCAAACTGCCGAAATCTGCCTGCTTCTCGGTGTAGATCGCGGCCAGGTGCCGCATGATCGCGGTCAGATTGTGAACGATGTCCGTCAGTGCCTGACGGCGCGCCGCCAGTGAAGAAACGATGTAC
>NZ_JAVREO010000097.1:0-487 GCF_031845445.1 Streptomyces chisholmiae
GCTGAACAGCGTTGTGGCCTCTGCCATCGAGAGCGTGCCCGGCGTGTGTACGGGTACGCCCAGCCGCATGAGCGGATCCGCCTCGGCGATCGGCAGATGCTTGACCAAGTCGATCGAGGTGCCCTCCAGCAGCCGACGCCCCAGGTCCGGTTCCTCGGTGGCGGTCAGGTTTGCCAGGTCGATGGGCTCCGGTAGCCGGGGGTGGTCGACTTCCAGCCGCGCCACCATCGCGTCCAGCACCGACTTGGCCTCGGGGCTGACCAGGTCGCGCAGATCCTGGGCCCGCATTTTGATCTGGTCCAGCGCGCCCTGGAGGTGAGAGAGATCAGGACCCCAGGTGAATCCGCGACGCGCCCACGCATTGCTGCCCTGCCAGTCGGAGACCAGCTCGATCCGGTCCACACCACAGCGCACGAAGTAACGCTCCAACTCCGACGTCAACGCCTTCGAGAACCCGTGGCCGCGGTACTGTCCGCTGTCGATGCTC
>NZ_JAVREO010000098.1:0-487 GCF_031845445.1 Streptomyces chisholmiae
AGGCGCTGCTCACCGCGGCCGAGCACATCGACAACACCGAGGTGCTGGTCGCCTACCTCCAGAACCTGGGCCGCGGCCACCGCAAGTACGGCACCCTCCCCGAGCACTACCCGGCCGTCGGCGAGTGCCTCATCGGTGCGCTGAGCAAGTACGCGTCGCACATCTGGGACCAGGCCATGGAAGCGGCCTGGGTCCGGGCGTACACGACGATCTCGCAGGTCATGATCGACGCGGCCGCCGTGGACCAGATGCGGGCGCCCGCCTGGTGGCACGCCGAGGTGGTCGCGCACGACCGCAGGACGCCTGACATAGCCGTCGTCACGGTCCGCCCCGACCAGCCGTACCCGTTCCTCGCCGGGCAGTACACGAGCGTCGAGACGCCGTGGTGGCCGCGTGTCTGGCGGCACTACTCCTTCGCCTCGGCGCCCCGCTCCGACGGACTGCTCTCCTTCCACGTGAAGGCCGTCCCGGCGGGCTGGGTCTCCAA
>NZ_JAVREO010000099.1:0-486 GCF_031845445.1 Streptomyces chisholmiae
GTACCGTCCCGACCTGCTCGCGCGACCGCGCCTCGTCGTCGGGAGCAAGGCCGACGTCGCGACCGCCGCGCTCGACGATCCCGACGCGCTCACGCTCTCAGCGGTCACGCGGCAGGGCCTCGACGTGTTTCTCGGTCGTCTCGGCTCGCTCGTTGACGCGGCGCGTGCGGCCGAACCCGAACTCGAGCCCTACGTCGTACTTCGCCCCGCGGAGGAAGGGTTCGCGGTCGTGCGCGACGACGACGGCGCGTGGCGCGTGTCGGGCCGGAGCGCCGAGCGTGTCGTCGCAATGGCCGACCTCACCAACGAGGAGGCGCTCGAGTACGTGCAGGTGCGCCTGCGCCGAATGGGTGTCGAACGCGCGCTCGCCCGCGCGGGCGCGCGCGAGGGCGACATTGTGCGGGTGGGGCCGGTCGAACTCGAGTACCAGGAGGGGATCTCCTGATGCCCGCGTCCGGGACGGTGCCCGCGACCGTTGTGGTGAAG
>NZ_JAVREO010000100.1:0-486 GCF_031845445.1 Streptomyces chisholmiae
TCCAAAAGCCCCGTGGCGGACAGCACCGTCATCGACTTGCCGGACCCGGACTCGCCGACGATGCCGACGGTCTGCTCACGGTGCACCTCGAACGACACACCCCGCACGATCTCGCGGCGACCGATCGTCACCCGGAGGTCATCGACCTTCAGCACCGGCTGATTCATCCGCGGCCCGCCCTTCTCGCCTCGATCGAGGTCCGCTGTTTCGGATCGAGCACGTCGCGGAGACCGTCACCGAACAGGTTGAACGCCAACACCATCACGAAGATCGCCGCACCCGGGAACACCGCCATCCACCAGGCCAGCGTGACGAATCCCTGGGCGTCGAAGATCATCCGGCCCAGCGACGGTTGCGGTGGCTGGATGCCCAACCCCAGAAACGACAGCGCGGCCTCGGCCAGGATCGCGAACGCCAGCGACAGCGAGAGCTGAACGATCAACGGCCCGGCGATGTTCGGCAGGATGTGCCGAATCAGGATGTAGC
>NZ_JAVREO010000101.1:0-486 GCF_031845445.1 Streptomyces chisholmiae
GGTTGGCCGCTCCAGGTGTTCCTCACGGGCGCGAGACCGATACGCCGACGGAGTCTCCCCGCAGAACTGACTGAAGCATCGGGTGAACGAGCTGAGGTTCTCGAATCCCACGGCTGTGGCAGTGGCCTGCACCGACTGATCCGGCCCGGCCAGCAGCGCCATGGCCCGCAGCATCCGCGCATGCAGAAGGTATGTCCGCCAAGAGATTCCGATCGTCTCGGCGAACAAGCGCCGCAACGTCCGCTCGGATACCGCAACGGCCCGGCTGACATCCTCGGCGGTCACCGAGGCGAGGTGTTCCTTGGTGTGGGCCAGCGCGGCGGCCACGATCGGGTGCTCGGTGGTCGGCAGACTCAGCGGCGCCTCGTGATCGAGCGCGTCGGCGACGAGGTTGGCCAGGGTCCGGAAGAACGTATCGGACGTGTCGTCGCCGTGCGCACGGTCGACCGGCCAGCGCAGCCCGTAGATCATCATCTCGCGGATCAG
>NZ_JAVREO010000102.1:0-484 GCF_031845445.1 Streptomyces chisholmiae
ATCCCCGGCCTGTTCGCCGCGGGCAACGCCATGGGCGGGGTGACGGGCAAGGCCTACGGCGGGGCCGGCGGCACCCTCGGTCCCGCAATGGTGTTCGGTTACCGCAGCGGCTATGCCGCGGCTACGGGCAAGTCGGTGAGCTGATCGGCTACGGTCGAGACGTGCTCGGGAACCCGCGCAGCGCAGCTCAGACCCGCATTCTCGATGCGGCGCTTGAGCTGATCGCCGAGCACGGGGTCAGCGGCACGTCGTTGCAGATGATCGCCGACGCACTCGGCGTCACGAAAGCCGCTGTCTACCACCAGTTCAAGACCAAGGAAGCCATCGTCATCGCGCTCACCGAGCGTGAACTCGGCCAGCTCGAGGATGCGCTGGAGGCGGCCGAGGCCGAGGGCTCGCCCACCCGGGCTCGGGAAGTCCTGCTCACCCGGGTGATCGACATGGCTGTATCGCGTCGACGTGCCGCCAGCACACTGCAGTTCGA
>NZ_JAVREO010000103.1:0-483 GCF_031845445.1 Streptomyces chisholmiae
CTCGACGTCACGGGCGGGGTTGGCGTACTGGGCTGCTGCCGCTTCGAAAATCGGACGGCTGTAGCCCCAGGCGCCGGATTGGATCGGGGTCAACGATGCCTCGGCGGTGCCGTGGTACACCCCGTTGACGATGCCCTGCCTATCCAACGCCATGCTCAGTGCGTGCCGAACATCCTTGTTCTGCATGGGCCCTGGGCGTTCCGTGGGGCGGATGGCCAGCCAGTCGGTGCCGGCACCGAGGTAGAACTTGCCCTTGCCGGACGAGCGCAGCGGTTCCATGGCCGAAAGCGGTGTGCGGTGCGTTCCGTCGATGTCTCCGGACAACAGGCTGCTGGTGATGGTCGCCTCGTCGGTGACGAACGTGAGAGCCGCGCGGTCGGCCTTGGCGGCGTTGGCGGCGTTCCAGTAGTCGGGGTTCTTCGTCATCTCGATGGTCTTGCCGGGCTTCCAACTGTCGAAGCGCAACGGCCCGGTGCACATGAT
>NZ_JAVREO010000104.1:0-483 GCF_031845445.1 Streptomyces chisholmiae
GCACCAGGTCCGTCACTGCTGCGTACGCCCACACCATCACCATCGACGCGGTCATGATGTTGCCGAGCCCGAGCGCGAGATCGGACGCCGGGAGTTCGACGACGATGTACGGGTCACGTGCGAAGGCCCGGTCGAACACGGTCGTGTTCAGCATCACCACGCTGCCCGGACGCAGCCGCTCGAGCGTCGGGCCCGAGTAGTCCTGGTGCATCACGATCGCCGACCACGCGGATCCGACCGTCGGCGGCGCCTCGACCGGACCGTCGGCGACCACCAGCGTCGCCTCGGTGTTGCCACCGCGCATCATGCCGCCGTAGCTCCCGAAGAGCTGCACCTCGCGACCCTCGGCAAGCGCCGCGCGCGCCACGACCTGCGCGGCGAGCTGGATCCCCTGCCCGCCGATGCCCGTGACCAACAGCTCGCGTTCCATCAAATCGGTCGATTCCGCTCCGGCGTCCCGGCCGTCCGGCCACGCCTCCGCTT
>NZ_JAVREO010000105.1:0-481 GCF_031845445.1 Streptomyces chisholmiae
CTAAGATACAAACCAGTCAACAAGATGGAGATCGGCATAAATATCAAACGCGAATTGTCTCTAATGCAAATAAAGTTAATTTAAAATTCGAAGAAGCAAAACCTGTACTAGAGCAACAATTAGCGAAATCCATTTCAAATATTTTATAATTTATTATCACTCTGTAGTGATTAGTATTCATTACTAACGCACTTCGTTTGTTAACAGTCTATTCCCCTTAATAATAAATTTTTCAGGAGAATAGACTGTCTCGTCTCAAGAGGTTTCCAATGGCTGATGAAATTGATGTCTCTCAAGCTGAGAGCGATTTTTTGCTGTCTCTAAGATTGAGTCAACGTGCTCAGTATCAGGGGCAGAGTGCAAAAGTGTGTGTTGAGTGCGGTGACAATATCCCGCTGGCTCGTCGGATGGCGTTACCTGGGGTTCAGCACTGTGTGTGTTGTGTCGAACGCCAAGAGTTGTTCCGTCCCCGATAGTTAAT
>NZ_JAVREO010000106.1:0-481 GCF_031845445.1 Streptomyces chisholmiae
CCCGTCCTCTCCGGGGAGATCCGCCCCAGTACGTGAGGTGGCGACTGCGGTGTGTATCTGGCTATACAGTGGCGGGACCGCGCCGGATTCTCACCGGCTTCCACGATCCGCAGTCGCCCTATCGCCGTCGATGTTAGGTCAAGCGGGGCCGACCACCGGCAGCAGCGCCATCTCCCTGGCGTTCTTGATCGCCGTGGCGACTTGACGCTGCTGCTGCGGGGTGAGCCCGGTGATGCGCCGGGACCGGATCTTGCCCCGCTCACTGATGAAGGGGCGCAGCAGGTGGACGTCCTTGTAGTCGACCTCGGTCACCCCGAGGGCAGTCAGTTGATTGCGCCTCGGCTTCTTGAGTTCGGTGGCCGGCGGGCGCTTCTTGGTGTTCTTCCGGGAGTTCGACACCATCACCAGCTCGACTTCCGCACGCCCGGCAGTTCACCGCGGTGTGCCAGTTCGCGCACCCGGACCCGCGACAGCCCGAACT
>NZ_JAVREO010000107.1:0-480 GCF_031845445.1 Streptomyces chisholmiae
GGTCATCTGGGGATGAAGATTTGAAGCGCGCCGCGGCTGCTTTGGCGGCCGCGCTGCTCGCGGCCTGCGCCACTGCACCGCCAGCCATTCCTGTTTCCACGACAGGGGCACTGGCGCTTTCGGATGACAGAAGCTTCCCGGTAGCGCCGGGGCATGTCCTGCGGGGGGAATGCCCCTTTCCGGCGGAGCGTACGATCTGCGGAGATACTCCTGGCGAAGTGTCGCGCAATGACGAGGCAGGCGAAGAACGCCTCGTCGCTGACTATGTCGGGCGTTTAACCGCGAATGGTTGGCGGGTGATCCAGGAAGGGCCGCGTCCTGTCCTCATCAAGGCCGACGGTCCGGCGCGCTGCGCCCGGCTCGAGGCGCTCATCTGGGACGATGGCAAGGCGGCCCGGATGCGGTTCCAGCGTGTGCTGCGCGTCGAGTTCAATCCGGACGATATTGTCTGCCGCAGCTGAGCTGGGCATGAAGCTCTTG
>NZ_JAVREO010000108.1:0-479 GCF_031845445.1 Streptomyces chisholmiae
GCCTTCAGGACGACATGACGGACGCTACCGCAACGCCAGTTGAAAAACCGAAGTCGCCCAACGCGCCGACCGAGGAGACCGTCCTGTCGGTGAAACACTACACCGACCGCATGTTCGCCTTCCGCATAACCCGACCGCCGACCTTCCGCTTCCGCTCGGGCGAGTTCGTCATGATCGGCCTAGAAGGTCCGACCGGTAAACCGCTGCTGCGCGCCTATTCGATCGCGAGCCCGAGCTGGGACGAGGAACTCGAATTCTTCTCGATCAAGGTTCCCGACGGCCCTCTCACCTCGCGCCTGCAGGCGATCAAGCCGGGCGACAAGGTCCTGCTTGGCCGCAAGTCGACCGGCACGCTGGTCCATGACGCCCTGACGCCGGGCAAACGCCTCTACTGCTTCTCGACCGGCACCGGCCTCGCCCCCTTCGCGTCGGTCATCCGCGACCCCGACACCTATGAGCGCTTCGAGCAGGTGATCGTC
>NZ_JAVREO010000109.1:0-478 GCF_031845445.1 Streptomyces chisholmiae
CACCGGTGGCGGTGACACCGATCGGCACCCGCAGTTCGTCGTCGCGGTTGCGCGGGGCCCACAGGCTCGCGACGTCCAGTGCCGAGGCATCCGGGATGTCGAGCAGTGTGGTGAAGGTGGCGCCGCCGGTGGCGGTCGACCGCACGTAGCCGGGGTTGGAGTCCCAGCGTGACAACCGGCGCGCGATGTGGGCGGCCGCGGCGGCCGACCTCGCGTCGGCCTTGTCGACGTAGGGCTGCCATCCGTTGCTCTGCCACCGCTCGATCCGGCCTTCGGTGACCCGCAGGATGGGCCGCTCGGGATCGGGGTACTGCTCGCGGGTGGGCAGCTTGTCGCTGCGGTGGATCACCGTCACCCCGGTCAGACCGGGCTTGCGGGCGATGTCGTCGGGGTCGGCTTCGGGATCGTCGAGCACGACCAGCATGTGCTTCAGCGCCTGGTCTGCCTCGTCGGGGAACGCGGGCCGGCCGGCCAGTGT
>NZ_JAVREO010000110.1:0-478 GCF_031845445.1 Streptomyces chisholmiae
GGCGGCTCGGTGTCCCAGTCGCGCGTGGCGCGATCGACCTCCTCGAAGAGCTGACGCGCGAGATCTCCGAGCTCGCGCGCGTGGCCGCCCGCCTCCCCGCCGGAGCCGGCGAGCGAGCCAGCGGCATCGAGCAGAACGGCGGCGCGAACGTCGACCGACAGCTCGCAGAGACTCTCCGCAGCGCGCGCCGGGGTGAGCGTGTCGGCCATCGTCGTCAGAATAGAGGCGTGCCCCTCGCGCGAATCTCCTGGCTGGCCACGGTCGGCATCTGCCTGGTCGCCGCCCTGCTGCTGTTGCTGAATGGCTACTACGGCTACGCGGGCGTGCTTCTCGCCGTGGGCGCGGCGGCCTCGGTGAACCTGGTCTAGCGGCCGCGGGCCGTCCCCCCGCGCCTCGGGCACAGCGGGCGAGAGCATTGAAGGGAGATCGAAAACGTCACACACCCCCCTTTGCTGCCAGGGGGTTCATGGGGTTGGTG
>NZ_JAVREO010000111.1:0-477 GCF_031845445.1 Streptomyces chisholmiae
CCATCCCGCTGGTCACGCACGACGGCGAGCCGTTCCCGGCCCGCAACCTGGTGCTGTTCCTGACCTTCACCACCGTCATCGCCACGCTGGTGATCCAGGGCCTGACCCTGCCCGTACTCGTCCGCGTACTGAAGCTGCCGGGGCGCGACCCGCAGACCGAGACGCTCGTCGAGGCACAGGCCCAGAGCGAGGCGTCCGCAGCCGCCGAAGCCCGCCTGGAGGAGCTGCTCGCCGCCCCGCACAACCGCCTCCCGCCCCCGCTGGCCGACCGGCTGCGCAGCGTCCTGGACCGCCGCCGCAACGCCGTATGGGAGCGCCTGGGGGCGGCCGACCCGGTCACGGGGGAGTCGGCGGACGACACCTACCGCCGTCTCGCCCGCGAGATGATCGAGGCCGAGCGGAAGGTCTTCGTCCGGCTCCGGGACGAGCGGCGGATCGACGACGAGATGATGCGTACGCTGCTGCGCAGGCTGGACC
>NZ_JAVREO010000112.1:0-477 GCF_031845445.1 Streptomyces chisholmiae
CGAGTTCTCCCTGGGCCTGGGAGCCGCCCCGCAGGCGGCGGTCGCGCTGGGTGGTGCCGAACGCGCCGTACGGGTAGCCGCCCGGCGCGGGGGCGCTGACCTTCTCGAGTGCGGCGGCGGCCTCGTCGTCGAGGGTGAGGTCGGCGGCTGCGACGCTGTCGTGCAGCTGGGCCAGGGTGCGCGCGCCGACGATCGGTGCGGTGACGCCGGGCCGGGCGGCGATCCAACTCAGGGCCACCTGGGCGGGGGTGGCGCCGCTCTCTCCCGCGACGCGCACGACCTCGCCGATGGTGGCCCAGTTGCGGTCGAGGGACGCGTACTCGGCCGACACGTACTGGTACAGCTCGTTGGCCGAGCCGGCCCGGGTGTCGGGGGCGGGCGTGGTGCCGCGCTGGTACTTGCCGGTGAGGAAGCCGCCCGCCAGCGGGGACCAGGGCAGCAGGCCGATGCCGTTGTGCAGGGCGGCGGGGACCATCT
>NZ_JAVREO010000113.1:0-477 GCF_031845445.1 Streptomyces chisholmiae
GTGTTGGCAATGGCCCCGGAGTGGGCCAGTCGCGCAGCGGTGCCCGCACGAATCGCCTGATCAGGTCCAGTGCTCTGACCGGGAAGGTTCGCCGGGTTGCAGGCCCGGCAGACGAGACGCCTCCGTGCGAAGAGGCCCTGGCCGTGAACCCCGGACGGGTCCGGCGCCGTACCGACGTCCGGTGCCGTACCGACGTACGCGGTCCTTCCGCAGGGACCGGTATGCAAGCCACGTGCCCGAGTGGCAGGCTCGTGCGGCATGATCGATGAGTTCGCGAAGGACAACCTGCACAAGAGGCTGCGGCGGGACCGTGAGGCGCTGCTCTGGAAGCTGGACGGCCTGTCCCCGTACGACGCGCGCCGGCCTCTGACGGCGACCGGGACCAACCTCCTCGGCCTGGTCAAACACGTGGCCACGGTCGAGGCCCGATACTTCGGCGAGGTCTTCGGCCGCCCTTCCCCGGAGCCGCTGTGCCGG
>NZ_JAVREO010000114.1:0-477 GCF_031845445.1 Streptomyces chisholmiae
GCGTTCAACCATTTAATCCTGCAGCAGCTTCAGGAAATGGCAAACCCCGGCTACAATGACCGGGTGCGTGATAGGGCGCAGCGTGAGTTCGATGTGACTAGCTGGTGGAACCCTGGTGATTTGGCGCCGCGCCGGGCGCCTGACCTTGGAAAAGCGGTAGGTGATTAATGGATCTTATTATTAATTTGATAACTATTTTCGCAACATTTTTTGCAGTAGTGCTATCTGCTACAGCATATATTTGGTTTGTTATATTTTTAATCAAAAAGGAATGGATTAGTGAAGCCGGAGCGAAGGTGATGTATTTTGGCGCATTTGTTATTGCTGCCGCATTTGTCTATCACCTCAAGTTATATTAATGGCCACATCATCCGCATCAGCGTGTGGGTCACTGCTGAGAACGACGCCGATCATTGCCTTGTGGTTGGCGTCTAAATTGGTTAGCGCTGCAATCGCAGATATATCATTGTTGAATAG
>NZ_JAVREO010000115.1:0-476 GCF_031845445.1 Streptomyces chisholmiae
GGTGGAAATCGATGCCGGAACCGATGACGACGTGAGGATATTGCTGCAGCAGGGTGATGATCTTTCCTCGATCTCCACCGTGGCTGGCTTGTCCGAGTGTGTTGATGAATGTCTCGGCTGTCATGCCCCGGGCTGCGGGAATGTGCTTGCCTATCTGTTTTCCGACGATGCCGCCAAAAATGACGTCGGTGGCGCGGCCCAGGATTTTCGGGCCGATGACGTTGAAGGCCACTGAGATTGTGGCCATGATGACGACGATCGTCAGCGTAATGCGATGGGGTTTGAGTTGGCCGAGCAGTCGTTTGAGGGAGGGTCCAAAAGAAATGGGTTTTTCGGTAACTTGACTACCACGATGACCTTGTTGGGAGGAGGCCCGGGCGATCTCAGCCTGCTCATTCCTGGTAGGTGCCTGCTGGGCGTCCTTGCCGGTCATGCCGCCTCCTCGACCGATAGCTGGGAGTCGACAATCTCGAGGT
>NZ_JAVREO010000116.1:0-476 GCF_031845445.1 Streptomyces chisholmiae
GTCCCCTGAGGGGACAACCGGGTTGTTCCTTCGGGGAACACCCGCCTCGCCCCTCGGGGGAACACGGACAGTACGTCCAGGCCCGGCAACAGTCCAGCGATCTTGTGTCAGCTCGACGCAGAACCGTTTGCTAGCCTGACCCGCCCTCAAGCCGCCAGCCCGAGCAGCTGCAGCAGGTCCGCAGTCACGACGCGGTACGCCTTGCCGAGGCGCAGGACCTTGCACGGGTACTGGCCCCGCTTGGCCAGCTCGTAGCCCTTGCTCCGCCCGATTCCCAGAGCCCGGTTACTTGTGTCCAGGTCAACGGCAGCCGGAAGAGTCAAAGGCTCTTCCCGGGTCATCCCCTTCGACTGGTCGGCGGTGATGCCGTGGCGCATGCAGCGCTCCTCTCGGTACAGCCCTCGGCGAACGTGCCCATCACGTCCGCCAGCAAGCGGGTACCAATCAGCATGACGAAGCTAATGTGTCTTTATGAC
>NZ_JAVREO010000117.1:0-475 GCF_031845445.1 Streptomyces chisholmiae
AGTGGATGCCGTCGGCGCCGACCAGAAGGTCAGCGTCGACCGTTGTGCCGTCGGAGAATTCGACCCGGACCCCGTCGCCGTGCTCGATGGCCCCGACGCAGGCGCGGCCCAACTGCAGGGCATCGGCGGGCAGCGCGTCGGCCAGCACCTTCTGGAACTCGCCGCGGTGCAGACACCAGGTACGTGCCGGGTCTCCGAAGCCGAGCGTCGACGGTTCGCCGGCGATCGGCTCGGCCTGCCAGGTACGGAACTGATAGTGCGTGACCGGACCGGCGATCGCTGCCACTGCATCGCCCACGCCGAGCTTGTTCAGGATGCGGGATCCGTTCGTGGCGATGGCGACCCCGGCGCCGAGCGCCTTGAGCTCGTGCGCCTGTTCGTACACGGTCGCGTCGATTCCATTGGCTCGTAGAGCAATTGCGGCGGTCAACCCGCCGATACCCGCACCCACGACGGCAACTCGAAGTCCGGTCAT
>NZ_JAVREO010000118.1:0-475 GCF_031845445.1 Streptomyces chisholmiae
GCTCAACCCGGTCTCGGCCCGGTAGGTACCGTCCAACAACCGACGGGCATCGTGCAACAACCGGCCGGCGCCTACCCGATGATCCCCGGGGGACCGATGTTGCCCGGGGAGCCGTGAACCCAATGCCGCCACGCACCGTGTATCCGATACCAAGCCGACAACGGTCAACCAGAGGAACGGAGTGAACCGCCGTGTACATCAGCCGAACAGTTGACGCGCGCACCGCGCGGATCGCCCTCTCTCTGATCCGTTGCCCCATCAAGAGCCGGCGGTATCCCGCCAAGCAGGAGCGCTTGGTCACCCCGCAGGAAGCGGCGCTGCTGGCGCGGTGACTCAGGACGGCGCCGCGAGACCGTCCCGCTCCATGGTCAGGCCGCCGCAGCCGAGGTCATTGCCGCCAAAACATTAAGCGTGTAATTTTCTGGCTCGTGGCCACACTCGAAGGCAAAGTCGCCATCGTCACCGGAACCCGCCG
>NZ_JAVREO010000119.1:0-475 GCF_031845445.1 Streptomyces chisholmiae
GCCAGATCGACTGACGACAGAGACGACAGATGAGCGCGCCCATGATTGGCATGGTCGCGCTCGTCTGCGTTCTGGCCCTTTTGGCCGGCGCCTTGAGCTACCGGCTGTGGAAGCTACGTCAGGTTGGCGGAACAGCCGCCATCCTGCGCGACATTCCCGCCGATGGCGGTAGCGGCTGGCGCCACGGCGTGATGCGCTACCGCGGAGGAGAGGCCGGTTTCTACCGGCTGTCCAGCATCCGGTGGTGGCCTGACCGACGATTGAGCCGTCGGGGGCTGGAAGTGGTGTCGCGCCGCGCCCCGCGTGGCGACGAGTTCGACATCATGACCGATGCAACGGTCATCCTCGAACTGCGCGACAACGGCGCCGAACGCCGGCAAGGCTACGAGATCGCCCTGGACCGGGTCGCCCTGACGGCGTTCACGTCCTGGCTCGAGTCACGGCCATCGCCGCGGGCCCGGCGGCGCAATTACTG
>NZ_JAVREO010000120.1:0-475 GCF_031845445.1 Streptomyces chisholmiae
CCTCTACGAGGCAGAGAAAAGCTGCAAGCAGGCCGGCGCGCCGTCAGACGCCATCGTCAAAACCCTGATCCACAAGATCGCGACACGCACGCTCTAGCGTGCGGCGCCGCTACTGCACCGCAGCGTGACTGGCCGCACGTTTCCCACTCCTATGTCCGGCATAGACATCGGGGGAGATGATGAAGCGATTGTCCGTCCTGCTTGCAGCATCCACATTCGCGCTCGCCGCCTGCACGTCCGCGCCACCGCCAACCGAAACAGATGCAGCGCCTGGGGCCGCCCAGCCAGAAACACCTGAAACGATCCCGACACCCATCGCAACATATGACTTTGCGGCAGGCCAGAAGGTCTACTCGACCTTCTGCGCCGCCTGTAACAGCGGCGCAGACGACACGGCGCCCGAACTCCCGACGATCCGCACCTTCACGCACACGCGCGTCTCCACCGCCCTCAGCGAAGGCGGGCTCATGACGAT
>NZ_JAVREO010000121.1:0-475 GCF_031845445.1 Streptomyces chisholmiae
CCGTTGCGATCGACCAGCCGCCAGCCATGCAGCGACACTGCCGTGGTGGCGCGGTTGCCGATCACAACGGCCTCATGTCCAGGGTCCGGGCCTACGGGATTGATCAGCGCCCGCTCGAGGTATGCCGCCCCCAGACCGACCAGTGCGCCCGGGCCCGGGTGCCCGATCAACCGGGACAGCGGCTGCGCGCCCGGTGCCGCGTCACCCACCACGTCGGTGGGCACCTGCTGCGTCTGGAACGCCAGCAGAATGCCGACGACCCGATCGGGGAAGGCCAGCAGGAGCCCGCCGTCGTGGAATGCGCCGTTGTCGCCGCTGTGGGCGCCGACGTTGCCCTGATTCATGTGGATGTCGTGAACGCCGTGAAGACCGTCGGTGTTGCCGAATTCGGCATCGATCGGCTTGTGCAGGTTGCGGTCGAACTTGGCACCGAAGGCGTAGAGTTCGCCGCCGGCTGCGCTGCACTGGGTCAGAT
>NZ_JAVREO010000122.1:0-474 GCF_031845445.1 Streptomyces chisholmiae
TCCTTGTGGTGAAGGTGCGAAAGCTCGCGCCGGCAAAGCTGGTCGAGCAGCGCTATGAGCAGATCAACAGTTGGGAAAAGATGCTGGTCGAGAACGGCACGCGGGTTCTGAAGATCATGCTGCACATCTCGAAGGAGGAGCAGGGCGAGCGGTTGCGCGAGCGGCTCGAGGTTCCCGAGAAGCGCTGGAAGTTCAATCCTTCCGACCTTGAGGATCGCAAGCTGTGGGACGATTACCAGGTGGCTTACGAGACGGTGCTGCAGCGTTGTTCGACGCCGCATGCGCCATGGCATGTGGTGCCAGCCGATAGCCGGTCGCGGCGCGATGCAATCGTCGCCCGGCTGATCCGCGGCGAGCTGGAAGCGATGAAGCCGGAATATCCCGATCCGGGATATCGGCCGGAGCAGTACCAGATCGACTGATGCCTATACCCCAAATGGGGAATGGCCGACTTTCCCACCGGGACGTATCAGC
>NZ_JAVREO010000123.1:0-474 GCF_031845445.1 Streptomyces chisholmiae
GTGTGCGCTCGGTGGAGGTGGTGGCCAGAGCGTGCCGCTGGGCCATCAGGACGTCGAGCAGACTGCCCTCGGTGTCCCGGTCCGCGGCGTTCGCGACGGCCAGGCGCACGGCGTGGACGTCACCGGCGGCGGCCAGCTCGGGGCCGGTCAGCCCGCCGCGTACGATCTCGTCGGCGCCCGGGTCGCCCTCGCCGTCGCGGAGGGCGAGTTCCTCGCACGCGGCGCGGACCGGGCAGGCCGCGCAGATGCGGAGCGCGGCGGTACGGCGCGGGGCCCACTCGATGTCCGACTCGCCGTCCCGGCGGAAGAAGGCGTCGATGTCGAGGCTGGTGCAGGCCGCACCGGCGTCGACCGCCGCCTGGAGCACACCCCGGCGCAGGTGCCGGGCCGTGGTGGATGTCATCCTGGTGGTACGCATGGGGTCCTTCCCGTAGAAGGTCGTGTGCGAAGACGCACCCCCGGGGGCCTAAGCCC
>NZ_JAVREO010000124.1:0-473 GCF_031845445.1 Streptomyces chisholmiae
GTGAGGTCGGCCCGCGGCTGCTCAACGCCCTGTCCGCGTCGTCGTTGGGTTTTGCCCTCGATGTGCCGTGGGACGCCAACCAGCTCGTGCGTTCGTTCCTCTACACCTACGACGTCGAGTTCCTCACCGGCCTGACGATCAATCAGACCTGCCGCTACACGACGACGATGACGCTCGCCGACAACGGGATGACGCTCGGCGGCGTCGGCTCGGTCAACTTCTCCACGCCGATGCTCGCCGAGTGCGAGACGGCCCCGCCGCCCCAGTAGCTCTTGGGCTAGCCGTGCGCCTTGCGCACCAGGTCGATGGCGTACTGGTTGACGAAGGTGCCCGCGGAGGCCTCGCCGGTACCGCACGCGCCGTCGGACTCGCCGGGACGCTTGACCCAGAGGAACGCGTCGACGTTTCCGTTCCCGGTCGCCGTGGTCGGTGCCGCGCCGAGGGCCCGGCCGCTGGGGTTGCACCAGTACATC
>NZ_JAVREO010000125.1:0-473 GCF_031845445.1 Streptomyces chisholmiae
CCCTCGCTCCGGAGCGGCAACGGAGTGTTCCGCTGACCGGGTGACCGCTGAGAATTTGACGCGCGGGGAGCCAAATTCCCGGTGGGTGGGACACGTGGTGGCGCGACCGATGGCGAACTGTGATTGTTCCCGGTCGAGGCGTGTGGTCCGGGTCATAACAAC
Source organism: Streptomyces chisholmiae (assembly GCF_031845445.1). NCBI lineage: Bacteria > Bacillati > Actinomycetota > Actinomycetes > Kitasatosporales > Streptomycetaceae > Streptomyces > Streptomyces chisholmiae. The sequence continues at coordinate 163 of NZ_JAVREO010000125.1, forward strand.
CCCCGGGTGTGATTCAGGCAAAGAACGGAGAACCGGATGCTGCAGCGACAACTCGCCGGCCCACTCGAGGGGGTGGGTGGGTTGTTCGCCATGTCGGTGGATGCCGCCAGATTCGTGGTGCGCAGGCCATTCCAATGGCGTGAGTTTCTTGACCAATCCTGGTTCGTGGCAAGGGTTTCCATGGCACCGACCCTTCTGGTGGCGATCCCGTTCACCGTTCTGGTGTCGTTCACCTTGAACATTCTCCTTCGCGAACTGGGCGCGGCAGATCTCTCCGGGGCGGGCGCGGCATTCGGCGCCGTGACCCAGGT
>NZ_JAVREO010000126.1:0-473 GCF_031845445.1 Streptomyces chisholmiae
GTTGCAGATGACCACACTGTCCACGCCGGGTGCTGTCACATTGAATTGCGGCGGGATTCTCGCCGATCACGGTTGGTTGAAGCTCTTCGGCGGCGGCACTGCCGAAATGCCGGCCTTGGTCGACTTCATCAGCGGCGTCGAAGTTGGCCGCGGTGCGGCCCTGTGCGGCGTCGACGTCCTGGGCGGAGTGTTCGCGATCAATTGGGGGGCCTTTCCGGGTGAGCACCACATTCTTTGGTACTGGGCTCCGGATATTCTCGACTGGGTGGTGTGCGGCGAGTGGAAACACATCGACCTGTTGTGGGCCGCGTTGACGGGGCAGATGGACGAGTTCTACGCCGATCTGCGCTGGCCCGGCTGGCAGGACGACGTCGCCGCCCTGGCCGCCGACGAGGGCTACACCCTCACACCAGACCCTTATACCGTTGAGGGGCAAGACAAGTCACAGGTGCACAAGCGTGTGGTGCCGATGG
>NZ_JAVREO010000127.1:0-472 GCF_031845445.1 Streptomyces chisholmiae
CCTGGGAATGGATGCTCGACGACGATTTCGGTCGCAGGGCGGTCGAGCAGATGCCCGCCACGATGTGGGTGGAACCGCTGTGGAAGACGCTGTTGAGTAACAAGGCGATCCTGGCGGTGCTGTGGGAGATGTATCCCGGGCACCCGAACCTGTTGCCCGCCTACGTCGATGACCCGCACGAGCTGACCGAGTACGTGCGCAAGCCCAAACTGGGGCGTGAGGGTGCCAACATCACCATCGTCGGTCCCGGGTTCGAGACCGAGACCGGCGGTGTGTACGGCGAAGAGGGCTACGTGTACCAGTTGCTCGATCCGCTACCGCAATTCGACGACATGCGCCCCGCGTTGGGCGCGTGGATCGTCGGCGACGAATCCGCCGGACTCGGGATCCGCGAGACCTCCGGTCTCGTCACCGACAACGGCGCTGCCTTTGTGCCACACCGCATCCCGCAGTGACCTGGAAGGAATACCCC
>NZ_JAVREO010000128.1:0-472 GCF_031845445.1 Streptomyces chisholmiae
CGATCAATCCGGTCGGCGAACCCCCTCGTCGGCCGGGCGCCACCGACACCGAGGGTTCCCGGTCCCATGCCCCCCACGCTCGCCTCGCTCGTCCAGAACTCGGCGCTCAAGCTCACGGTGCGGGCGGGCGCGGACCGGCTCTCCACCCCCGTGCGCTGGGCCCACGCCAGCGAGCTCGCCGACCCCGTCCCGTACATGGACGGCGGCGAACTGCTCCTGGTGACCGCCACCAACCTGGATGCCGAGAACGCCGAGTCGAAGCGCCGGTACGTACGACGGCAGGCCGGAGCGGGCGTCGCGGGCGTCGGATTTGCGGTCGGCGTGAACTACGAGGACATCCCGGCCGCGCTCGTCGAGGCCGCCGAGGAAGCGGGCCTGCCGCTGCTCGAAGTCCCCCGCCGCACCCCGTTCCTCGCCATCAGCAAGGCCGTCTCCGCCGCCATCGACGACAAGAAGCTCCTCGAATCCGTCT
>NZ_JAVREO010000129.1:0-471 GCF_031845445.1 Streptomyces chisholmiae
GATCCTGTGTCGCAAGATAAGGCAGTCACGCGTATTGGTGACGACGTTCTGATCGGATTCTGGCCTCCGTCACCGCAGGCTCTCCCCGCGGTGACGGAGTCGAGGCCACGCGGGACACCGGATCGTGTTCCACGGTGCGGGACTGCCGGGGAGCCGGCGGGCGGGCACCCGTAGGTTGGTCGCCATGACCGAGCTGGAACTGAGGGAGATCGAGACGTCCGCCGGCGTGTTGCGGTACTACGACACCGGTGATGGACCGGCGCTGCTGTTCCTGCACGGCTCGGGGCCAGGGGTGACGGGCTGGCGCAACTTCCGGGGGATCCTGCCCACCTTCGCCCAGCAATTCCGGTGCCTGATCCTGGAATTCCCGGGGTTCGGTGTCACTGACGACATCGGCGGCCACCCCATGGTCACCGCCCAGGGCGTGGTGGCTCCCTTCGTCGATGCCCTCGACATCGACCGGGTACACAT
>NZ_JAVREO010000130.1:0-471 GCF_031845445.1 Streptomyces chisholmiae
GCAGAAGGCAGACGAGGCCGCACATGCGGAGCCATTTGCGCTCGCCGGATGAGATGAACTGGTCGAACAGGACCTGCGCGCCGTTGGCGAAGTCGCCGAACTGGGCTTCCCAGAGGGTGAGCGTGTTCGGAGCCGTGAGGGCGTAGCCATACTCGTAGCCGAGGACTGCTTCTTCCGAGAGCAGCGAGTCGATGACTTCGTAGTTCGCCTGATTGTCGGAGACGTGGTTGAGCGGCGTGTAGCGCTCTTCGGTCACCTGATCGACGAAGTGCGAGTGGCGCTGGGTGAACGTGCCGCGGCAGGAATCCTGACCTGAGAGACGGACCGGGAAGCCTTCATCGAGCAGCGTGGCGAACGCCATGTGCTCGGCCATGCCCCAGTCGAGGCCTTCGCCGGTGGTCGCCATCTTGCGGCGGGAATCGACCGTGCGCGCGACCGTCTTGTGGATGTTGAAGCCATCCGGAACAGTCG
>NZ_JAVREO010000131.1:0-471 GCF_031845445.1 Streptomyces chisholmiae
GTACCCCGCTCGGCCCCGCCGACCTGGTGCGCGATCCGGACCTGGAGATGGAGGTCCGCCGGGCGGTGGTGGCCGCCAACACGGCGGTGTCGCAGGCCGAGTCGATCCGTACGTTCCGGATTCTGGCCCATCCGTTCACCGAGGAGCACGGGCTGCTGACGCCCTCGCTGAAGCTGAAGCGGCGGGCGATCGAGACGGCGTACGCGGTCGAGGTCGACGCGCTCTACCACTGACCGTGCCCGGGGCGGGAATGCCTGGGCCCGCCCGCTCGTTGTCGTACGGAGTACCAACCGACGACGTTAGGATCGACCGCTCGTGAGCCAGGTCCCCTCCATCACCCTCAACAACGGCCTCGACATGCCGCAGCTCGGTTTCGGTGTCTGGCAGGTGCCGGACGACGAGGCGGCGAAGGCGGTCGCGAAGGCCATCGAGTCCGGGTACCGGTCCATCGACACCGCCGCGATCTACGAG
>NZ_JAVREO010000132.1:0-471 GCF_031845445.1 Streptomyces chisholmiae
GTTCAGCAGCATGGCTGCCATCTGGTCGGTGCTGTAGGTGGTGACGCCGGCCTCTTCGACCGCGCTGACGATGGCATCGTTGTGCCCCATCAGACCGGTGCCCTTGGTCCAGCCGATCAGCGCGTGCGCCAGGCTGACCCGCTCGGCCCACGAGGACTCCGCACTCCAGCGGTTCACCAGCGCGTCGAGCGCGGACTTGGCTTCGCCGTAGGCACCGTCGCCACCGAACATGCCGCGGTTGGGCGAGCCCGGCAGCACCACGTGCAGTCGCGACGCGATGTCGCGCTCGGCACCGATCGTCGACAGCCCGCCGATGAGCCGCTGCACGGCCCACAGCAGCACCTTCATCTCCATCTCGGAGCGGGAACCCGCCTCCGACAGATCCCCGGCCACACGCGGTGCGGCGAACGGGAACAGCAGCGTCGCGGTCTGCGCATCCTTGAGGTGGATCGATTGCGGCCCAAGGCTTTC
>NZ_JAVREO010000133.1:0-470 GCF_031845445.1 Streptomyces chisholmiae
TGTAATCGGCGTCGACGCGGCGCAACACCACGTCGACGCGTTTGAGGGTGCCCAGCGACCGCATCCACAGCGTGCCGTCACGGACCACGAGATCGGCACTCTCGACGAGTGGAAAGCCGAGCACTCCGGCCAGGTACGCCTGGTCGAAGGCGGTCTCGGAATGGATACCGGGGCTGAGCACCACCACAACGGGTTCCTCGGCGGCCTCGGGTGCCGCGTCGAGCAGCGCCAGGCGCAGCGCCTGGGCCCAGGGTGAGGCCGGCCGCGGGCCGATCCGCTCGTAGAGGTCAGGCGCCGCATGGGCGATGACCCGTCGGTCCGCCAGGGCATAGCCGGCGCCCGACGGCGCCTGCGTCCAGTCCGCGTTGACGACGAATGCGCCGTCGTCGCCGCGGCTGATGTCGCAGCCGTGCAGGAACAGCTGATGACGCCCGGGCACCACGATGCCGCGGGCGGCGCGCAGGTATCCG
>NZ_JAVREO010000134.1:0-470 GCF_031845445.1 Streptomyces chisholmiae
GATTGGGTGATGCACCAGGGTGATCAATGCCGCAATATCGGTCGGCACTCCTCATGGCTCAACGCCTACGACCAGCAGCGATCACGAAACCGAGATGAAGGCTTCCAGCTGGCCAGCTTCGGCGGGATCTTCCTGTTCGCCGGCGTGCTGTTCATATTCGGGCTGGTTGTTTCGTACCTGCACCTCAAGCGCGAAGCCGCAGAGAGCTCGACCACCACCGACTGAAACCGCGAATCAGCTCTGCCGCACCTGGCCGAGGTGCTCCGGCTGCTGCGTTGATGTCCCGCAGGAATCCGCTGGTCGCGTCGAGCACGACGTCCGGCTGATCACGCTGAACCCAAGGCCCGGCACCGCCGACGATATGCAGGCGCGCATCCGGGATCCGCTCGGCAGCGGCGCGGGCCCGCGCGGCGGGAACGCCGGGGTCACGATCGCCGTGGATGACAAGCGTTGGACACCTCACCTCGATC
>NZ_JAVREO010000135.1:0-470 GCF_031845445.1 Streptomyces chisholmiae
AGATGCAGGCGCGGGTGATCGATCGTTGCCTGCAGCTCTTCGGCGGGTACGGCTACATGATGGAGTACCCCATCGCGCGGCTCTACGCGGATGCCCGGGTGGCGCGGATCTACGCCGGGACCAGCGAGGTCAGGAAGGTGATCATCGCCAAGTCGCTGGGCCTCTGACCCGGCTTTCCCGGCGGTTGTGACGGCCGCCGGGACTTTCTTTCTCTGAGACACTTGTCACAGACGGTCAAACCAACCTACTGTGTGTTCACTAGGTTGGTTTGACGAAGGAGTCCGGTGACTTCAGTGGCAGGGGCAGAGGCGTCTTCTGGGGGTGCACGGCCCTATGAGACGCTCCTGGCCAAGGGGGAAGACCGCAGGCAGCGGATACTTTCCGTGGCCGAGAAGCTGCTGGCCCGCAATGGCTGGCGCAACACCTCGCTGGCTCAGATCGCCAGGGAAGTCGGCGTCACGCCGGCCGGT
>NZ_JAVREO010000136.1:0-469 GCF_031845445.1 Streptomyces chisholmiae
GATCCACACGGCCTGGTACACCTGCAGTTCAGACGGTTCGCGGGGTGTCCGATCTGCAATCTGCACCTGCGTTCGTTCGTGGCCCGGCACGCGGAGATCAGTGCCGCCGGTATCCGCGAGGTGGTCTTCTTCCACTCCCCCGCAGCCGAATTGGCCGAGCACACATCGGATCTGCCGTTCGCCACCGTCGCCGATCCGGGCAAGGAGATCTACCGGGAGTTCGGAGTCGAATCCGGTGCCCGGGCACTGCTCGATCCCCGCAGCTGGCCGGCCATCATCCGCGGCGGCCTGCTGACGGTGGGCGGGCGGTTCCGCGCCCCGGCAGGCAGACAGGCCGGTGGCCGGCTCGGGCTGCCCGCAGATTTCCTCGTCGCCCCGGACGGCGTGGTGGTCGCCGCCAAATACGGCTCCCATGCCGACGACCAATGGTCGGTCGATGACCTGCTGCGGGCCGCCGCCGTGCGGCGGT
>NZ_JAVREO010000137.1:0-469 GCF_031845445.1 Streptomyces chisholmiae
TGCCTCCTCCTTCCCGAGGTCGAGCGGATAGGTGAGGGTCTCGCCCGCGGCGACGACGGTACGGAAGAACGGCCAGATGGCGGCCCAGTCCTCGGTGGTGGCTTCCCTGATCAGCATGCGGACATGATGCCCGACTCGAACGCCTGTCCGCGATCGGTATGTTCGCCGCCCGCCCGTCGCCTACCGGTCGCCCCGCCGACGCCGTCGCAGCCGGGCCAGCAGCCCCTTTGCGCTCACCTCCGGTACGCGGGAGGGCACGTCCCCGGCAGGAGACGACGGGAGCGGCGGGGGCTGCGGGGCCGATGAGGTCGGTGAAGCCGGTGTCGGCCCGGCGGCGGGCGGGGGCTGCAATGGCGTCGCGCGTGGGGTGGGGGCCGGGGCGGGCGTCCTCCCGGGCCCGGGGTCGTCGCCCGGGTGCGGTGCGGGCCGGTCCTCACGGGCGCGGTCCAGCTCCAGAGTGAGGTTGATC
>NZ_JAVREO010000138.1:0-469 GCF_031845445.1 Streptomyces chisholmiae
GGTACTCGCCCGGCCACTCCTTGTCCTCCACCAGCTTGCCGCTCGCGTCGCGCAGCAGGAGGTCCGCCGCCCATTCGGAACTCGCGCCCGGCTGGGTCTGGAAGGCGTTGATGTAGCAGATGTTGTACAGGTTGGACGCGGGGCTCGCCGTGTGGTCGCGGCTGACGATCTTGACTCCGGCGGCCGGCGTGTAGGGGCCGCCGATCTGGTAGTCGAAGCCGCCCGCGGCCGGGGGCAGGGTCTTGGCCGACGCCGCCTCGGACGGCGCGGGCCAGGCGATGAACGCGGCTGCCACGACGACAGCCAGCACAAGACATCGGTGCAGAACGCTGATCGCGTTGTCCTTCATACGGGATCTCCGAGAGATCGTGGGCGCGTCCCCGCCTCGGACGGTGCACGACACGTCCTGGCGACTCGGTCCGGGCTCCGAATTGGTCGTCGATTCGCTACCGGATGGGCGCACCTCTTC
>NZ_JAVREO010000139.1:0-468 GCF_031845445.1 Streptomyces chisholmiae
ACTCGGACCTCGTCGAACTCGCAGCCGATATCGTGTCGTCGCGTCGGACTGAAATCGAGTTTATGAAGGCGCTCCTCGTGCAGTGGAACGCGGATGCCACCACCTCGTCGATGCCGGATCAGCCCCCGGCCAGCGCGCAGGGCTCCATCGACGAACAAACCGTGAGTCACCTGCAAGCATTGAGCAGCCAGGACTTTGACATCTTGTGGCTTCAGACGTTGATTCCGCACGCTCAGGGAGCGATCCAGATTGCCAACGCCGAGATCGCCGACGGCGAGAACGTCGATGCTCTCGGACTCGCGAAGCAGATCGTTGCTAAGCAGCAGGCGGAGATCGACCGCATGCAGCAGCTTCTCGCAAGTGGCGGTTAGAGAACTGAATCCGGAAGAAACAGGCTATGGCTTGCCGTGGCGCAGCTGATCCGCGAGATTGTTCAGGGCGTCGAGGGCGGCTCCGACCGCAACCTGG
>NZ_JAVREO010000140.1:0-468 GCF_031845445.1 Streptomyces chisholmiae
CGGCGATCTTCCTCGTCTACTTCGCCCTCCACCCCATCGAGAGCTGGCTCGGCGTCCACTAGCGCCACCTGCCCACCCCTCCGACGCCCTTCGCGCAGACCCCCCAAGGAGACCGAGACCTGCTGGACATCGCCGAGAACCTCAACCGGTGGGTCGAGCAGGGACGCGACTTCGCCGTGGCCACCGTGGTCGCCGTCGGCGGCAGCGCGCCCCGCAGACTAGGCGCCGCCCTCGCGGTGGACGCCGACGGCACGGCGATCGGCTCGGTGTCCGGGGGCTGCGTGGAGGGCGCCGTGTACGAGCTGTGCCGGCAGGCGCTCGCGGACGGCGAGAGCGTCCTCGAACGCTTCGGCTTCAGCGACGAGGACGCCTTCGCCGTCGGCCTGCCCTGCGGCGGCGTCAGCGACATCCTCGTCACCCCGGTCCGGGCGGCCGACGCCGGCAGGCCGGTGCGCGCGGACGCCGTCG
>NZ_JAVREO010000141.1:0-467 GCF_031845445.1 Streptomyces chisholmiae
GTGGATCGCGCTGTGGATCACGAAGCCGGCCGGGTTGACGGGGTGCGGGGTGGGTTCGACGGGGTTGCCGTCGAGGTCGATCTTGACGAGGTTGGAGGCGGTGATCTCCTCGAAGAGCAGCCCGTAGGGGTTGATGAGGAAGTGGTGCTCGGGGCCGGGGAGCCGCTGCGAGATGTGCGTGAAGATCAGGTCGGTCATCCGGAAGTGGGCGACCAGGCGGTAGACGGCGGCGAGTTCGCGGCGCAGCCGGGCCTCCTCCGCCGCCGCGTCGGCGGGCGTCAGGGCGGGTGCGGTGAGGATGTCGGTCACGATGCTCCTTGTCCGGAGATGGCGTCGGCGGGGACGACCACGGGGGTGTGCGGGCGGCCCGTGGTCCACCAGGCGATGACGTTGCGGGCCGGTTCGGTGGCGTACGCGCGCAGTGAGGCGTCGCTGAGGAACGCGCTGTGCGGTGACAGGCGCAGGCG
>NZ_JAVREO010000142.1:0-467 GCF_031845445.1 Streptomyces chisholmiae
AGTATCCCTCGACCCTCCGGATCACGGTCGTCGAGCGAGTGCCGGTGGTGGTCAAGGACTATCCCGACGGTCCCCATCTGTTCGACCGCGACGGCGTGGATTTCGCCACCGAGCCGCCACCGCCGACGCTGCCGTATCTGGATACCGACAACCCGGGGCCGACCGATCCGGCCACCAAGGCCGCGCTCGAGGTGATGCTGGCGCTGCCGCCGGATGTCGTCGCACAGGTGGGCCGGATCGCCGCGCCTTCGGTGGCCTCGATCGCGCTGACGGTGGCCGATGGCCGGGTTGTGGTGTGGGGGACCAACGATCGGACCGATGAGAAGGCGCTGAAGCTTGCGGCCCTGCTGACCCAGCCGGGTCACACCTATGACGTGTCCAGCCCGGATCTGCCGACTGTCAAGTAGATCCGGCAAAAATTGCCGCGCGGCGCGTCGGCGCGCCTGCCGCGATCACCGGCGTTGTCC
>NZ_JAVREO010000143.1:0-467 GCF_031845445.1 Streptomyces chisholmiae
CACGCATCTTGTAGCCGACGTCGTGGGGGCCTTCGAGCATCACGACCGACTTGCCCTTGGTGCCGAGCGGGAAGTACGCCTGACCCGTGTCGTACCACTTGCCCTGGTAGTTGAGCTGAAGGCTCAGCCGCTGGGCGCGACCCTTGTAGTAGGTCATCGTCGTGGTGAAGTCGGGGGTCTTCTTCTTGTTGTAGTACGCGTACGAGGTCTTCCCGATCTTCGCTGTCCTGTAGTGCTTCGACAGCTTCAGCGAGACCTTGACCTTGGCGTACGCGGTCGACTTCACCGTCTTCGGCGCGTACCGGCCGTCACCCGCGAACACGGCGGTCACCGTCGTGTCGCGCTTCAGGTTGACCTTGACGGACAGCTTGCCCTTGGAGTTGACCTTGCCCTTCTTGACCAGCTTCTTCGGCTTGTCGGCGCCGAAGGGGTCGGCCCACAGCTCGACGACGCGGTTCTTGTGCGTC
>NZ_JAVREO010000144.1:0-467 GCF_031845445.1 Streptomyces chisholmiae
GACGTCCGGGGTACGGAACCGGGGGCTGATGTGACCGAAGTGCTGGGGCAGCGCCTGACGCCGGGCCATCGACAGGGCGGTCCGGGACGCCGGGATGATCGTGGTCTGGGTGGAGGCGATGGCGGAGGTGGCGACGGCCAGCAGCAGAATCCAGTCCCAGCCGCCCAGCACGTCCCCGGCGAGCTGCGCGAAGATGAACTCCTCCTCACCCGCGTTCTCCGCCAGGAACGCCGTCCCCGCGAAGGCGACCACCGCGATCGCCACCGACAGGTAGGTCACCAGGAGCACCACCGTGGACCACAGGCCCGCCTTCCCCGGCGCGCTCGCGGAGTCCTCGGTCTCCTCGGTGAGGTTGACCGCCGACTCCCAGCCCCAGTAGATGAACACCCCGAGCAGCAGCCCGCCGGTCAGCGCGGCCCCACCGGCGCCGAACGGGTTGAGCCAGCTCGCCGAGGGTTCGATGGAGT
>NZ_JAVREO010000145.1:0-467 GCF_031845445.1 Streptomyces chisholmiae
TTGACGAGGTGAGGCGCGTTGCGGGTCATCAGGATTCCGCGTTCGATCGCGCTGCGGCGGGCAATCCCGATATTGCCGGTGGCCAGGTAGCGCAGACCGCCGTGGACCAGTTTCGAACTCCACCGGCTGGTGCCGAAGGCGAGATCGTGTTTCTCCACCAGTGCCACCTGCAGGCCGCGGCTGGCGGCGTCCAGCGCGATGCCCGCACCGGTGATCCCGCCGCCGATGACGATCACGTCGAGCTGTTCCCCATCGGCCAGCGCGGCCAGTTCGGTTGCACGCCTGGCGCGGTTGAGAGCTGTCGGTCCGGTCACGAGGCGAGGTATCCGTTCAATGCGTAGGACAGTTCCGTGACCAGCGCATCGGCGTCGAGAATCGGCTCGACCATCTGGGCGGACTGGATGGCGGACTGGGTGATCAGCAGGCACATGGTGGCCAATTGCCGGGGATCCCCGGCCCGGACGCGG
>NZ_JAVREO010000146.1:0-466 GCF_031845445.1 Streptomyces chisholmiae
GGACCTGGTGTTGCATCCGCAGCAGTGATCGCATCGAGGGGGTGGCGCCGGAGTCGAGTGCGGCGACGTGCACGATGCGCAGCGTCGAATCACCGGCTGCCGCGGCGCGCAACGTCGCTGCGAGTTGCACCTCGTCCGCGTCGGAGGCGGGCAACTGGAGGAATCGATACTGCTGCCCACGCGCGGTAAGGGTGTCCACCAGAGGCTTGAGGGCTTCGGACTCGTCGCCGATGAGGATCCAGGAACTGTCCCCGGCTTCCGCGCCGGAGAGGGGGGTGACCGCCTTTTCCCATCGGAACTCGTAACGGTCGTCCGCGATGGACTGCGTCGAGCGTTGTTGATTGTGTTGCGCCGCAAGCTTGGTCAGCACCGCAAACGTCTGATCGTCTTCGCCTGCGCCGTCGAGCAGGGCTGCGAGTTCCTCGATCCGGCCGTCCTCGAGCAGTCGGATGGCCTGGGTGCGGGC
>NZ_JAVREO010000147.1:0-466 GCF_031845445.1 Streptomyces chisholmiae
TACTGAACCCCACCCGGCTTGTACAACGAGTTGGATTGGCTGATCGACAGAAAAGCGGCCGGCCGGGAGAGGATCTCGCGGAAATCAAGCCCCTCCCACTGCTTGGCCAGCGGCGGGATGGCCGCCCGGTTGTCGGCCGGATAACCCAGTGCTTCGGGGTCGAGCGCGACCGGATCGAGTGGGGTGGTTCGAGATGATCCGTTGACGGCGATTGCGGTCACTGTCTTCCCTTTCGCGAGTCTGCTTGTGGCGCAGCGATCAGCGGCCACATCGGGTTTTACGGACCCGTAACAAGCCGCACGGGAATACCTTCGACCGGAGACGGCGAGGTTGACAGTCTTTGAATCTGCGCGATTCTGGCGCACCTACCGGTAGTCGTACGACCAGTACACCGAGCAGTACTCCGGTAGATCGGTCACCACCGGACGGTCGGCTCGCGACCGCGAGAGATTGAACAGGTACCAGG
>NZ_JAVREO010000148.1:0-465 GCF_031845445.1 Streptomyces chisholmiae
GGGCTGCTGTGGGAGGCCCTGTACGAGACGCCTCACCGCTCCGGCATCGAACTGGCGGCGGGCCGGGCCATCGGAAAGGTCCTGGCGCACGCGACCGGGCCGAACACACTGCGCCAGCTGGCTCCCTTCGCCGCATCGGACAGGCGCTGGCGCCGCCGACTGGTCGCCTACGCGCTCGGAGAGCTGGTCGAGCGCCCCGCCCTCACCTCAGCCGTACGAAGACAGCTGCGGCAGTGGAGCCGGAGCGACCTCGTCCCCCTCCACTGCACGGTGGCCGAGACCTGTGCGGGCGCCTACGGCCTGGCCCGCCCCGCCACCGCGCTGGCGCTCCTGGATGCCGTGCTCGACAGGCCGGGCAAGGAGCTGGAGGGCAGGTTGCGTACCGCCGTCTCCTTCGCTCTCAGCACCCTCCTCTCCGAGGACACCAACCACCTCCCCGTCCTCGAACTCCTACGGGAGTGGCAG
>NZ_JAVREO010000149.1:0-465 GCF_031845445.1 Streptomyces chisholmiae
CCCGGAGCTGGTCGTACATGCCGTAGAAGTGGTCGGACTGCCCCTTGATCCAATTCCCGATCGGATCGTTGGCCTCGATCCATTCGACGAACTCCTCGTACGAGCTGATCAAGTCGCTCAGGCTCAGGGACGAGCCCGATTCGCCGGCCCTGGCCACCGCGGCCGACTGCGTCATGGCCGCCGACCCGGCGCCTGCTTCCCCGACACCCGGGGCCAGCAGTATGGGCGCCGCGGTGGACGGTGGTGCGGCTGTCATCGCCACCTCGGAAGCCCCCTGATAGACGGTCATCGTGGTCGCGGCCTGAATCCACATGCGAACGTAGTCGGCCTCGTTGACCGCGATGGGGATGGTGTTGATCCCGAAGAAGTTGGTGGCCACCAGCACACCGAGGGTCGCCCGGTTGGCCGCCAGCTCGGCCAGCGATGGCATGGCCGCCAGTGCGGCGGTGTAGGACGCCGCCGCAC
>NZ_JAVREO010000150.1:0-465 GCF_031845445.1 Streptomyces chisholmiae
GTCCCGGTGCCCCCGGTCCGACCGTGGGTGGTCCTGGCGGCAGCGGCTCCGGCAGCCCGGGAAGCTGCGTCACCGGTGGCGTCGCACCAGGGGCAGGCAATTCCACAGGCCCGACCGGTGTCTGGATGGACTGCTGGTTGGGCGGCCCCTGCGCCGGTGGTCCCGGTGGCGGACCGCCTGGCGGCGGCGCAGCAGGAGGCTCGCGGTACGGATAGCGCGGGTCATCGGGCTTACCGGTGATCGCATCGGGAAGGTTCAACCGCGGTTCACCGCCCTGCCCGGTCCGCGGGTACGGCACCGGCAGCGCCGGGGTGCCGGGCTGGCCAACCTGAGGATCGCTGCGTTCCGATGGCAGCAGCACATTCGGGTCCAGACCGAGATCCGAGAACGCGGCGTCGATGAACGGTTGCAGGATCTGACCCGGCAAGAGATTTGCTACGTATGCCTTGAAGAACGGGCCCGACC
>NZ_JAVREO010000151.1:0-464 GCF_031845445.1 Streptomyces chisholmiae
CTTGACCTTGGCCATGGTGTGCATGGCGTGCACCAGGGGGACGCCCCAGCGCTGGGCGGCCAGCCAGCCGACGTGGCCGGAGAGCCAGTAGTGGGAGTGGACCAGGTCGTAGTGGCCGGGGCGGTGACCCGCCCACGCCTGCATCACGCCGTGGGTGAAGGCGCAGAGCTGCGCGGGCAGCTCCTCCTTGGCGAGGCCCTCGTACGGGCCCGCGTCGACGTGCCGGACGAGGACGCCGGGGGCCAGTTCGACGGTGGGCGGCAGGGTGCCGGTGGTGGCGCGGGTGAAGATCTCCACCTCGACGTTGATGGCGGCGAGCCGCTTCGCCAGCTCCACGATGTAGACGTTCATGCCGCCGGCGTCGCCGGTTCCCGGCTGGTGCAGCGGGGAGGTGTGCACGCTCAGCATCGCCACCCGTCGGGGCCTGCGGCCCCCTCCGGGCAGCCGCAGCCTCGGCTGGGCGG
>NZ_JAVREO010000152.1:0-464 GCF_031845445.1 Streptomyces chisholmiae
GTGCTGGTGATCTTCGGTGTGGTGGTTCGGTTCCGCGTCGCCGAGACGCCGGCGTTCGAGAAGCTGCGCGACAACGACGAGCGCTCGGCAGTGCCCGTGAAGGAGATCTTCCGTCCCCCGGCGTTGCGCTCGACCGTGCTGGGCCTGCTGTCCCGCTGGGGCGAGGGCGCCGCGTTCAACACCTGGGGCGTGTTCACCATCGCGTATGCCACGACGACGTTGCATCTGGGCAAGGTGCCGGTTCTGATCGTGGTCACCGTGGCGGCGCTGCTGATGGCGGTGTTGCTGCCGGTATCGGGGCTACTCGCCGACCGGTTCAGCCCCAAGGCGGTCTACGCCTCGGGGATCGCCGCCTATGCCGTCGTCGTCTTCCCGGCGTTCGCGCTGTTCAACACCGGCAGCATCACGGCCTATGCGGTGGGAATGTTGTTGGCGTTCGGCGGCATTCACGCCTGGTTCTACGG
>NZ_JAVREO010000153.1:0-464 GCF_031845445.1 Streptomyces chisholmiae
GACGGCCCCTGTCCCGCGCGGGGCAGGGGCCGTCCGGTCTGTCTCGGGGAGCGTCGCGACCGTCAGCCGCGCGGGCGCTCGAAGGTCAGGAGCAGTCCCTCCACGGCTCCAGGGCCTATGCGGCCCTTGACGTCGGCGGCCGTGATGGCCTTCAGCGCCCAGCCGTCCGCGGCGTGCTCGTTGAGGATCTTCTCCAGTTTGTCGCTGTCCAGGGCGTCGCCGATAAGCGACTCCCGGAACGTGACGACCTTGTACTCGTAGCTGTGGGCGCTGCTCATGAGGTGCGGGTCCTCCTGCCGGCCGAGCCGGGTGGGAATGGAAGTGGCCAGGGCAAGACAATCATCCGTTCGGTGACGGGGTCGAGCGCGGGCCGGGTACCGGCTTCGATCGGGCGGGGCTGCCCACGCCGTGGCAGCCGATGGCGTCTCGCCGCGGTCGCCGATGACGTCCCGCCGTCGGCGGTG
>NZ_JAVREO010000154.1:0-463 GCF_031845445.1 Streptomyces chisholmiae
CCGCCGTCAACGACGCGATCGACGCTGTCGAGTGGGCCCGCAACCCGCAATCCGGACTCGGCGTCGATGCCCGCCGGATCGCGGTGGCCGGCGACAGCGCCGGTGGCAATCTCGCGGCGGCCGTCGCGCTGCACTACCGCGACGCCGGGGACCCGGTGCTGCGCCATCAACTGCTGGTCTACCCCGTCACCACCACCGACCTGGTCCGCGGCATGGACCCCGAGTACGACGGCGTGATGCTGGAACGCGATGAGCTGCAATGGCATCAGGACAACTACCTGCCCGGCCCCGACGTCGCGTCGGACCCGAGGGTCAACGTCCTCGACGCCAACCTGGCCGGGCTGCCGGAGGCGACGATCATCCTGGCCGAATGCGATCCGATCCGCCCGCAGGGTGAGCTCTACGAGACTGCGCTGCGCGCGGCCGGTGTCACGGTGCGCAGCCACCAGACCCCGGGCATGGT
>NZ_JAVREO010000155.1:0-463 GCF_031845445.1 Streptomyces chisholmiae
TGACGGCTCCGCGGAAGTAAGGTGACTGCTTGGTAACAATCACATTACAATACAACGGGCCGTCATCTTTCGTTTTTGCCTTTTGTCTTTTGTCTTTTGCGGTTCACCGCGCTGCGCTGACAGAAGCGGCCCTTCAGGCCGGTCCGGTCCGCACGATGGGGTTTGCGGACAATGCCGTTCTGAGGGCTAACGGTTCCCTGACGCGAGAATATTATTTCGGCGGCTTCGGGTCGGCGAGGCGAGTCGGCGGCGGCGGGGTCTTGCCGAAGAGGTCCGAGCGGATGCGGGCAGCTTCGCGGTCCAACTGTTCGTCGGTGGCGCCGAGCTGGCGGAGCAGCGATTCGGTCAGTGCGAGCGCGACCTCGCCTTCGCCGGAGAAGACCTCGTCGGCGCCCACTTTTCGCAGGCCAGGAAGTTCGCGTAGGTAATTCGACCGGGCTGTGACGCGGATGGCCGGGTTGAG
>NZ_JAVREO010000156.1:0-462 GCF_031845445.1 Streptomyces chisholmiae
TTTCAGGGTGTCCCCGAGTGCGACATCGAGCGATGACAACACTTCCCCCTTAGGTCGCTCCGTCTGCACAGTACTTTATTTGCCAACTATTGCAACACTGGCCAAAGATGGCATTGTCTGAACGCGCGCGGTACATAAAGAGACCGTTCTTGCGCCACGACTGCTCGTCTTGAGGGTCGTCAAGGAATCGAGGGCACCACCGTGAACATTGAGACCACGCTCAAGGAAGCCATGGCCATCGAAGGGGCCGTCGGCGTGGCCCTGGTCGACTACGAGAGCGGCATGTCACTGGGCACGCTCGGCGGCGGCCCGCACCTCGACCTGGAGGTCGCGGCGGCCGGCAACACCGAGGTCCTGCGCGCCAAGCAGCGCACCCTGAAGTCCATCGAGATGGACGACCAGATCGAGGACATCCTCATCACCCTCGGCCAGCAGTACCACCTGATCCGGCCACTGGTGAGC
>NZ_JAVREO010000157.1:0-462 GCF_031845445.1 Streptomyces chisholmiae
CGGCACGCGCCGGATTGCAGAGCGACCCGAACAACGCCGAGCTGTTGGGACTGCTGGCCTCTGCGCTTCACGCGGACGGTCACGCGCGCGAGGCCCGGAAGTGGACCGAACGCTCCCTTGCCATCGACCCGAACCAGGCTTGGGTCCATGACGTCCGGGCGCGAGCCATCCTCAACGGTGGCGGAAAGGCCAAAGAGGCAGTCGAATCGGCCAGTGCGGCAGTGAAACTCGCGCACACCCACGCCTACTACCGCTACACGCTCACGCGCACCCAGCTTGAGGCCAAACAACGCAAGGCCGCCCAGGCAACCGCGGAGTCGATCCGCACGGTCGCCCCGGCTTCGCCGTTGGGCCCGCTCTCACAAGCGCTCGTCGAGATCGACCGCGCCAAGTTCTTCCGCGTTCACCCGGTGTGGGCAGTGGTGGCAGTCGTGGTGACCCGGGGTGCCGTCCTGCTTTTCT
>NZ_JAVREO010000158.1:0-462 GCF_031845445.1 Streptomyces chisholmiae
GAGTATGTCGTGTCGGCCAGGATCATGTCGCAACGGAACACCGCTACCGGCAGCCCGCACAGGTCGTTGGCCTCGCGCAGCAGGACCTCGCCGGCCCACTTGCTGTTGCCGTAGCCGTTGGCGTAGCCGTCGTTGACCTTGCGGACCGCGCTCATCTCCCGGACGTCGACGTTCTCGACGAACTTGCCCGGCTCGATCTGATCGCCCACGCCGATGGTCGACACGTAGGTGTACGGCTTGATCTTCGTGGTGAGCGCGATCTTGATCAGCTCGGCAGTGCCGAGGGCGTTGGGCCCGAACAACTCGCTGTACGGCAGCACGTGGTTGACCAGTGCGGCCGGATCGACGATCAGGTCGACGTCATCGGCCAGTCGCTGCCAGGTCTGCTGATCCAGGCCAAGGTTCTCCTCGCCCTTGTCTCCGGCGATCACCTCGAGGTGGTCGGCGGCCAGATCCTGGTAG
>NZ_JAVREO010000159.1:0-461 GCF_031845445.1 Streptomyces chisholmiae
GATGAAAACCTGGTCGCCACCGCCTGGGTGGGATTTGCCGCGGAAGAAGTGGTTGAAGCCGACCTCATACAGCGACGCCGACGACGCGTACGTCGAAATATGGCCGCCCACACCGACTCCCGGGCGCTGGGCGCGGTGCACCATGATGGCCGCGTTCCACCGGATCCAGGCGCGGAAGCGTCGCTCGACGTCCTCGTCGCCGGGGAACCAGGGCTCCAGCTCGGTGGGAATGGTGTTGACGTAATCGGTCGACGTCAGTGCCGGGATCGCGACGCGCTTCTCGCGCGAGCGCTCCAGCAGCCGCAACATCAGGTACCGGGCCCGCGCCGGACCGGATCGCTCCAGCAATTCGTCGAACGACTCCAGCCATTCCGCGGTCTCGTCGGTATCGATATCCGGAAGGTAGGAGGCAACTCCCTCGCGAATCACCCGGACCCGGTCGGGTTCGGCTGCGGTAGAGG
>NZ_JAVREO010000160.1:0-461 GCF_031845445.1 Streptomyces chisholmiae
ATGCCGAGGTGGAGCGCAGCGGCGCCGACATCCTGGCGAAGTACGCGCTGTGGAGCCTGGTCACAAACCCCGCCGACGAGGCGATCAACGACGCGCTGGCATTGCGCCTGGCCGTGATCGAGGCGGCCGAGGTGGTGTTCCGGGTGTGCCATCAGCTGCACGGGGCCGTCGGCTTCTGCGATGAAACCACGCTGTCCTGGCTGTCGCGTTACAGCCAGCCGTTGCGCCGCTTGCCATTCGGGGTGTCCAAAACCCGCGACACCCTGACCGCCCGGCTCGGCCGGCGCGGACTCACCGGATTGTTCTCGTCATGACCGACCTCGACGAGTTCAGGGCCACCGTGCGGGACTGGTGCGCGGCCCACGTCCCGAAAGACTGGCGCGCCAACCAGACCGGTGTCGGAGACGACGAGTTCGTGTCGTTCCAGAAGGCCTGGTTCGCCGAGCTGCACACCGCCGGAT
>NZ_JAVREO010000161.1:0-461 GCF_031845445.1 Streptomyces chisholmiae
CCGTAGATCCGCGCGAACTCTCCGGTCGGGTCGGTGAGCACACCGCCCTTGCCGTCGGCGCCGATGACGAGGCGTGTTAGTGGTGCTCCGCCTGCGGGCCAGTCGAGTTTGGTCAACTCGGCAGCGGCGTGTGGGCCGTACGCCAGTGCGGTGAAGTGCGGTCCGCGGTAGGCGTCGAACAACCGCACGCGGTCGTCGCGGGCGGTGACGAGGTCGGCGTTGGGAGCGCGGTCACCGACGCGCAGGGTCTTGGTGCGGTCGGCGGCCAGGGGCGCCAGCGGGCCGCCGTGGTAGGTCAGGGTCAGTTGTTTTTCGTCCTTGCCACGCCGGACGCTGGACGGGTCGAACTTACCGATGCCTTGGTATTTCTTGGTGGACAGCCCGAGGACTCCGGCGGCGATGGGTTGCCGTTCCTGTTCGTAGGTGTTGAGCAGGCGATCGTCGGCTCCGGCCAGGACCTG
>NZ_JAVREO010000162.1:0-461 GCF_031845445.1 Streptomyces chisholmiae
GGGTGTCGATGAAGCCGGGGCCGACCGCGTTGATCCGGACGTTCTGTGCCGCGTACTCGAGGGCCGCGCTCTTGGTGAGGCCGACGACACCGTGCTTGGCGGCGACATAGGCGGGCGAGCCCGCGAAGCCGTTGGTGCCGAGGATCGAGGACATGTTGACGATCGCGCCGCCGCCCGACGCGACGATGGCGGGCAGCTCGTGCCGCATCGAGTAGAAGACGCCGCTGAGGTTGGTGGCGACGACCCGGTCCCAGTCCTCGACGGCGTACGCGCCGGTCGGGGCGGCGGGTCCGGCGATTCCGGCGTTGTTCACGGCCAGGTGGAGGGCGCCGAAGGTGTCCACGGCGAACCGCACCCCGGCTTCGACGGAGGCCGGGTCGGTGACGTCCATGCGTACGGCTGCCGCCCGCGCTCCGGTGCTCTCCAGCTGGGCGGCGGCCTTGCGGGCGCTCTCCTCGTCG
>NZ_JAVREO010000163.1:0-461 GCF_031845445.1 Streptomyces chisholmiae
TAGCCGAGCGCCACCAATTCGTCGACGAGTTGCCCGATGGCGTTCTTCGAGACATCCTGGGCGCGGGCGATATCGGAGATGCGACTGCCCTCCCACCCGAGGAAAACCATCAACCGGGCATGCGCGGGCCGCAGGCTGGTGTGGCCGAGCGAGTGTGAGCGTTCCAGGCTGGCGCGCATCATCCACTCACCGAATTCGATGGCGTGCCGCTGCAGAGAACTCGTCTGAAATTGCACGAGCTCGCGGTCTGTTCGCGCTGGGGCGCGAATCGGTTCGCCATTCACGTGGTTGACATTACAGCCAAAAATGGTGAAGCTACCTTCACTAATAGTCGAACCGGGAGTGGCACCGTGTTTTTCGCTTCGGAAGAGTTGGTACCGCCGGCCACGCTGGATCCCAGCGGAGTGTGGGTCTTCAACTGGGTGATACCCATTGTGGGCAGCATCTTCATCGTGCTGGCC
>NZ_JAVREO010000164.1:0-460 GCF_031845445.1 Streptomyces chisholmiae
CTGAAGGGCTGGGTCCTCAAGGACGCCTCGAACCACCGCTACACCTTCAAGAACATCAAGATCGGCGCCGGCAAGACCCTGAAGGTACGGACCGGCAAGGGCTCGGACACCGCGTCGAACACGTTCCAGAACCGGGCCGCGTACGTCTGGAACAACACCAGCGACACGGCGACGCTGCTCAAGGCGAGCGGCGGCAAGGCCGACTCCTGCTCCTGGACGACCCGGGACCCCAGCGACACGTACTGCTGACGGCACCCGCCGCCGGGGGGCGTTCACCGGATCGCGCGGTGCGCGTTCTCCTTCTCGGAGGGCCCTGGGTCGGTCGCCGCGATCCACGGGCCCTCCCCCGAGGGGTCGACGATGCCGTCCTCCAGCCAGCGGTAGGTGCCCGCGAGGACGCCCTTGACGACCGTGCGGTCCAGATCGTCGGTGTTGGTCCACAGCCGCCCGAAGAGTTCCT
>NZ_JAVREO010000165.1:0-460 GCF_031845445.1 Streptomyces chisholmiae
GTCGAACTCCTGCGTGCGGATCTCGCCGAGCGGGCCCGCATGATCGTGGAGACGGCGGCCGCCGAGGGCTCGGGAGACTTCGTCGAGCAGGTGTCCTGCGAGCTTCCGCTCCAGGCGATCGCGGGGTTGATGGGCGTACCGCAGGAGGACCGCAAGAAGCTGTTCGACTGGTCCAATCAGATGGTCGGCGATCAGGACCCGGAGTTCGCCACCAACGATGCGATCAGCGCCTCGGTCGAGCTGATCATGTACGGGATGCAGATGGCGGCCGAGCGGTCCAAGAACCCCGGCGACGATCTGGTCTCCAAGCTTCTGCAGGCCGACGTGGAGGGGCACAAACTCTCCGACGACGAGTTCGGCTTCTTCGTCATCCTGCTCGCGGTGGCAGGCAACGAGACGACCCGGAACTCGATCACCCAGGGAATGATGGCGTTCGCCGATCACCCAGACCAGTGGGAGT
>NZ_JAVREO010000166.1:0-459 GCF_031845445.1 Streptomyces chisholmiae
GGTGACGATGTGGCCGCGCGGACCGCCGTCGGTGTCGAACGGTTCGCCACCCCGGACACCATCACCATTCCCGAGGCCGAGACCACGGCACGGCGGATCGGTCGCTACCGGCCGGCGAACGCCGCGCACATTGTCAGCCTGGAGGCCGATTCGAGGGCTGTCGACACAGGCCTGATGGCGCTGCTGAAGATTCCCGACGCCGCAGGCATCGTGCCAGAACAGATCTGGCGGCAGCGGTCTCCGCGGGAGCGGCTGCGGGTGCCGATCGGTATCACCCCCAACGGGCAGCCCATCGAACTCGACATCAAGGAGGCCGCCGAGGGCGGCATGGGCCCGCACGGGCTGTGCATCGGTGCCACCGGGTCGGGCAAGTCGGAATTCCTGCGCACGCTGGTGCTGTCGATGATCACGTCGCACTCACCCGAGCAGCTCAACCTGGTGCTCGTCGACTTCAAGGGC
>NZ_JAVREO010000167.1:0-459 GCF_031845445.1 Streptomyces chisholmiae
GTATCGCTGCGGTCCGTCGGGGAACACCGCGGCAATCGTGGTGCCGGCCGGGTGGTTTCGCGCTGCCCAGCCCGCGACCAGACCGACTGCGCCGACGCTCCATCCCCCGCTCGCGTAGTACGTCGACGCCAGCGTCCTGGCGGCCCACACCGCGTCGGCCGGTGCGACCCAGTGCACCTCGTCGAACGCGGCGTAATCCACGTTGCGGGGATAGATGCTCGAGCCGAGGCCGCGCATGACGCGGGTCGCGGCGGGCTGACCGAAGATCGTCGAGCCGATGGTGTCGACCCCGATCAGCCGCAGGTTCGGGTTGAACTCACGCAGCACCCGCGCCACTCCGGCCGAATGCCCGCCGGTGCCAACGGAGCAGACCAGCACGTCGACATGGCCGATCTGGGCATTGAGTTCCAGTGCCAGCGGCCGGTAAGCCTCGACGTTGTCCGGGTTGTTGTACTGGTC
>NZ_JAVREO010000168.1:0-459 GCF_031845445.1 Streptomyces chisholmiae
GATCTGGGGTTCGGCCAGGCGGGCGAGGAGGTGCGGGCCGAGCCAGGGGCGGGTGCCGCGCAGGGCGAGCAGGCCGGGGTGGGCGGTCAGCAGCCGGTACAGGGCGGTGAACCGGGTCTCGGTCGCGGTGGCCCAGTCGGTGCCGGGTGGTACGTCGGGCAGCCGGGCGGCCAGGTGGTCGGTGCACAGGTCGAGCAGTCCGGCGAGGTCGGTGCAGCGGCGCTGGAGGGAGGCGAGGGAGATCTCCAGGCGGGCGGCCAGGGCGCGGAAGGTCAGCGCCTCGGGTCCGCCCTCGTCGATCAGGAGCAGGGCGGCCTCGGCGATACGGTCCGGGGTGGCGCGGTCGAGCGATGCGGAGCGTCGAGGCATGCGGGTCATCGTACGGTACGGCGTATCGGTGGCCGGATCGCGAGGCAGGCGCTGCCGGCCGGCGATCACGCCCGGCGTCGATCACATCAG
>NZ_JAVREO010000169.1:0-459 GCF_031845445.1 Streptomyces chisholmiae
GTCGGCGGGTACGGGTGGTAGTTGGCGATCTTCCCGTCGCGGATCACGAGGTGGTGCGAGAGCACACCCCGCACCGCCTCGGTGAAACCGCAGCCGATGCCCTCGTCGGGCACCTCGAAGGGCTCCCAGGTTTTGGTCTTCCCGGCCCGGACGTCGGCGAGCGCCTTCTCGATGAAGTCGAGCGCCGCCGCCGCGGCGTAGGCCTGGAAGTACGTGCGGGCGCGGTCGCGCTCGATGGTGTTCGACCACTGCGGGATCTTCCACTCGAGGGTCACCTCGGGCTTCAGCGCCGTCTTCGGGAGGTGGATCTGCACGCCGTCGCCGGTCGCCTTGAGGTGGTCGGTGTTGACGATGCCGGACAGCGCCGTCGACCAGAGCCGCGCGATCGGGCCACCACCGGTGTCGAGTGCGATGTGGTCCTTCCCGTCGAACCACCGCGGCGACATCACCCAGCTGTAC
>NZ_JAVREO010000170.1:0-458 GCF_031845445.1 Streptomyces chisholmiae
GGGGAACGCTGGAAGCCGTTACAGCGCTTCATGAAACACAGGTCGAGGCCGTCGCCGCAATCGCCCCGGCGTTGTCCGCGATCGCGGCCGCCGTCGATGCATCCGCACCCCGGCTGAAACGCGGCGGGCGACTCATCTATGTCGGCGCAGGCACTTCCGCCCGCATCGGCGTGCAGGACGGCGCGGAACTGTTTCCCACCTTCAGTTGGCCGAAGGACAAGGTCGCGTTCGCGATCGCGGGCGGCGAGGGCGCGCTTCTTCAGGCCGTCGAAAATGCGGAAGACAGCGCAATCGAAGGCGCGGGCCAGATCATCCGGTTGGAGGTTGGCCCGGACGACATCGTCATTGGCCTCGCTGCGAGCGGCGCTACGCCGTTCACTGTCGCCGCCATCAAGGAAGCGCGCCAGCGCGGCGCGATCACCATCGGTATCGCCAACAACCCCGGCGCTCCGCTCCTC
>NZ_JAVREO010000171.1:0-458 GCF_031845445.1 Streptomyces chisholmiae
CGTCATCGGTGCCGACGGCCTGCACTCCAACGTGCGCAGCCTGGTTTTCGGCCCCGAGGAACACTACGAGCACTACCTGGGCTGCAAGGTGGCCGCGTGCATCGTTGACGGCTACACCGGGGGCGATTCCGGCGCGTACCTCACCTACAGCATCCCGGGCCGGCAGGTCGGGCAGTTCACGTTGCGCAACAACCGAACCATGTTCCTGTTCGTGTTCCGTGATGAGCACGACGACCACGGCATGACGCCAAAAGAGCAGTTACACAATCAGTTCGACGACGCCGGCTGGGAATGCCGACGGATTCTGACCGCACTGGACGGCGTCGATGATCTCTTCTTCGACGTGGTCAGCCAGATCCGGATGGACCGCTGGTCAGACGGCCGGGTGCTGCTGATCGGTGATGCCGCAGGCTGCATCTCGCTGCTCGGCGGCGAGGGCACCGGGCTCGCGATCACCG
>NZ_JAVREO010000172.1:0-458 GCF_031845445.1 Streptomyces chisholmiae
AGCTTGCGCAGCAGCTGGTGATCGTCACGCAACAGAGCGATGGCGTCCAAAGGGACCTCCAGTGATGGCTGATTAAAAGAAGCGATCAGAAACGGCTAGTGATGCCGCCGCCGCTCGAAGCTCCAAACTTGGTGATCGTGATGATCGCCGCCGCCCTTCCAGACGAGATCTATGGCGGGCGCTTCCGGTGGCGTCTCTTCCGGATCAGGCGTCTGCGGTCCCCAACCCTTGAATGAGTGCGGAAACCCATCCGTCCAGGTCGATTTATGCAGTTCGGGATCAGCCGTGTAGGGGTTGTAAGGTCCGGTGGACATATTCTTGTCGGCCATGGGTCCATTCCTCTCGATTATGATCAAGGCGTAGCCCGCCGATCACGACCGCGGGGCGCCACCCGCTATCAACGCACGAAACGCGATGTGGTTACTGAAATGAACCGCACTAGCGATTCAGCCTCAGCT
>NZ_JAVREO010000173.1:0-458 GCF_031845445.1 Streptomyces chisholmiae
TCACGATCTGCGCGACCCAGGCAAGGCCCTCGTGGAAGACGATCACCGTCTGCTTCGCCGGGATTCGCGCCGAGCCCAGCACCAGGCCGGCGAGGTAGGCGGCGAGGAAGCCCGAGCCGTGCAGGCTGGCGGCGCCGCCGTAGGCGAGGCCGGCGGTGGCCAGCGTCGCCACCGGGTAGAGCCCGGGACTGGTGAGGCGCGCGTTTCGCAGCCCGGGAACCGCGAGCAACCCGACAGCGATGCCCACGGCCGCGCCAATTCCCATCTCGCGCACGAACAGCAGCGCCATGTCGAGCACGCCGTAGTCGTCCTGCTGGATCCACTCGATGAACCCGATCACGAGCAGGACGGCGACCGGGTCGTTGAAGCCTGCCTCGCCCTCGAGCGTGCGCGCGAGGCGGCGCCGGAGCCTTGACTCGCGCAGCAGCGCGAAGATCGCGGCGCCGTCGGTGGAGGAG
>NZ_JAVREO010000174.1:0-457 GCF_031845445.1 Streptomyces chisholmiae
GCGTTCCCTCCGAACTCGACGGTACCGGCGGCAACTTCGGCACCCTGTACAGCGCGCAGTTCCTGGAGAACATCACCATCAACTCCAACAAGGAGTTCCAGCAGAAGTACGTGGCCGCGGGCGGGCGCAACGCGAAGTTCGACTTCCCGCCGAACGGCACCCACAACTGGAACTACTGGGGATCGCAGCTGCAGCAGATGAAACCTGACCTGCTGCGGGTGCTCAGCCAGAACGCGGCAGCGGCGGCTGCTCCGCCTGCACCAGCGGCTCCGGCACCAGGAGTGCCCGGACAGGTCGCGCCGGTGCCCGGCCAGGTACCGGGCGTCGCGGCAGCCCCGGCTACTCCAGCCGTGCCGGGCCAGCTCGCTCCGGTGCCCGGCCAGGTCCCCGGAGTTGCGGCAGCCCCCGCGGCACCGGCCGTACCCGGCCAGGTCCCCGGAGTGGCCGGGGTGCCCCG
>NZ_JAVREO010000175.1:0-456 GCF_031845445.1 Streptomyces chisholmiae
GACCAGGCGGATGCCAGGCTGAACAGCATCTATACGGCGTCGGAAGGGACATGGTACCGCGCCTCGGATGCCCGCACCGCCCGCACAATGCATAAGGGCACCACTGTGCATGTGCAGCAAGGCACCGTATCGGCGGGTTTCGTCTATGCCTTCCAGACTCTCGACCCGGTGATCGGCACCAGCGCCGTCGTGCTTGCCTTCTATCTCTCGGAAGATGCGGTGGGCGCGGCCATCGCCGCTTCTGCCAGTGCAAGCGCTGCGCTGGGCTCGAAGAACGCGGTGGCCACTTCGGCTGAGGCTTGGCGGTCTACTTTGGCATTGCGACGCGCCAGTTACGCCATCGCTGCAAGGCGTTCCTGGGCGCAGTCTTTTCGACGGCAATTTGATAGCCTTTGTGAATTCTCTGAATTTCGTCAGCGTGAGAAGCTAAAAACAGGTCGATGGCCTGCTTGGGGT
>NZ_JAVREO010000176.1:0-455 GCF_031845445.1 Streptomyces chisholmiae
GTCTTCGAGATCGGCAGCCACTCCGAAGGCCGAACCGCCGGCGTCTTCGATGAGAGCGAGGGTCTCCTCGATCGTGCCCGGGATCGCCTCGGTGACCCCGGCACGCGTCGACGGCGTCGGAGTGTGGGAGCGCGCCGTCACCGCCACGTTCGCGCCTTCCGCCGCCAGCCGTTGCGCGATCGCACGACCGATGCCGCGACTACTTCCGGTGACCAATGCCGTCTTACCGGCCAGCATCTGGTTCATCGGAGAGCGAAGTCCTCTTCGATCGGGCAGCGGTGTTGTTGCCACAGATCCACCAGGCGGTACGGCGTCGCCACCACGACACGACCGGAGCCCGACCGATAGTAGGTGTGCGCATTGGGCGTGTGGCACCAGACCGTGCGTTGCATCGCCTCGTCGATTCCCGCAACGTAATCCTCGAACGCGGTTTGGGTGACTTCTATCGTCGACGC
>NZ_JAVREO010000177.1:0-455 GCF_031845445.1 Streptomyces chisholmiae
GGTCATCGGGGCCAGTGGGTTCCTGGGCTCGCACGTCGTACGCCAATTGGTCGAGAACGGAGAATCCGTACGGGTTCTACTTCGCCGCACCAGTTCCACCAGGGCAATCGACGATCTCGAGGTGGACCGCACGTACGGCGACATCTTCGACGACACTGCGGTGCGCGAGGCGATGGACGGCTGCGACGACGTCTATTACTGCGTCGTGGACGCCAGGGCCTGGCTTCGCGACCCAACCCCACTGTTCCACACCAACATTGATGGATTGCGCCGGGTACTCGATGTCGCGGCCGCCGCCGACTTACGTCGGTTCGTGTTCACCAGCACAATCGGCACCATCGCGCTATCCGAGAATGGCGGAGCTGCCACCGAGGACGAGCCGTTCAACTGGCTGGACAGGGGCGGGGCCTATATCCGCTCGCGCGTCGAAGCCGAGAACCTGGTGCTCGACTATG
>NZ_JAVREO010000178.1:0-455 GCF_031845445.1 Streptomyces chisholmiae
TCCTTGCGGCGTCCCGTCCGGCGGACTACCTCTGTTGACCACGACAAGGAACGCGCCTCTGGTCCACGGACGGCCCCACGGTAAAATCGCGCGCTCTTTGCCCGGTCTCCGCACGCTCTTGCGCCGCCGGGCGCGGTGGGCCGCCGCCGCGACGGCCCCGTGCGGGGCCGGGGCGGGAAGAGGTCCACGCAGGTGATGGAGTGTCAGGGAGGTTTCAGGCGGGCGGTGTTCGGGTGGACACCCCGCCCGGCCGGGTCCGGGTCCCCGCGGCGTCCGGTCCGCCGTCCGGCCCCTCGTCCGGTCCGCCGCCGGGGCCGTCGTCCGCTCCGAGGCGTACGAGAACGAGCCAGACGAACGCGCACGCCGTACCGGCCAGGACGGTCACCGTCATGGGCCCCACCGTGCGGGCCCCGGCCGAGGCCAGGGCCGCGCCGAGCGGGATCATGCCCCACACC
>NZ_JAVREO010000179.1:0-454 GCF_031845445.1 Streptomyces chisholmiae
GATCGGCGGCATGGCCTTCGAGGAACTAGAGAATTCCGGGCGGGAGTCATCGGGGACCGACGTCCGCAGGATCGTGCATCAGGTGTCGTGGCATCCGGTGTCGGCTCGCGGCGAGCGGCGCCCCAGCGGTGTGGTTCTGGTCGGCGGGGATGTCGATCGGCTGGAAGCCGCGGTTGACGACCTGACGACGGCGGCGGTGCCGTACGTGGCAGTGGAAGATCCGGCCGAACTGGAATCGATCGTCGACTTCGGCTCGCTGCCAATCGAACTCGGCGACCATCCGGTCGTGCTTGTGCTGCCGCGCGACGATGACGCACCCGAGGTGGCCGGCGACCTCGTGACGCGGACGCTGGCGTTGCAACACCGCCTGGGACTGTCGGCGCGGCTGTGGGCGCTCACCGTCGGCGACCACGCGGGAGCCAACGTGACCCACGTGCCGCTGTGGGGACTGGGC
>NZ_JAVREO010000180.1:0-454 GCF_031845445.1 Streptomyces chisholmiae
CTCCGGGCGGTGTTGCTGAGCCGAGAACGTCACACTTTTCCGCATCCCGCACCGCCCGGAGACACCAAGCACCGCACCGCTCGCGGTTCTCCGCCGTGCACCGGCACACCCGGCGCGCACGGCAGCGCCTCACGGATCGACTCGTGCCTCCGGCACATCCGTATCTGCCTCAACAGTTCGTCCCGGCCGTCCCCGGGTCGTGCAGCCGTCGCAGTCATCCCAAATCCCGCATTCAGGAATCTCCAAGCGGGTGCCCCTGTGAACCTTGGGAGTCAGGCATCAGGACCCAGCAGTCAGTGGAACCGAAGACCAGCGCGGAGGCCGCGGGCCCCGGCTCGCGCGTCCCCGCCGGAAGATCATGGCTCGACCGGTACTTCCACATATCCGAACGAGGCTCCACGGTCGCGCGCGAGGTGCGCGGCGGCGTCACGACCTTCATGGCCATGGCGTACAT
>NZ_JAVREO010000181.1:0-454 GCF_031845445.1 Streptomyces chisholmiae
GGCGATGGCAATCGCATTCAAGAGCAACAGAGCGCTATTCATGGGCGGCATCTCCTCAGTGTTTATCCACTGATTAAGCAGCCTGCGTGCCAAGAGTTTACCTGGCGATAAAGTCTTTAAAAACAATATGTTGAGCTGATTTTTAAAGTCTCTTGAATTGCATTTTGCAATGATGGCTTTTTGCAGTGATGCAATTTGCACGACGCGGTATCGAAGCCGCGGGGCGAGCCTGATGCTTCCTGCAAAAAGCCCTATGGATCACATGACAAATGCAGCCTTGGCCGTTAACATGCACGCCGTCCTCCGCGCCGTGCCGCAATGGCGCTCGCTGTTTTGTCTCAGTAGCTCAATTGGATAGAGCATCCCCCTCCTAAGGGGAAGGTTGGCAGTTCGAACCTGCCCTGGGACACCATATAATTCGTATCTTTCTGGGCTGATCCCTGCGCGGTTGATC
>NZ_JAVREO010000182.1:0-454 GCF_031845445.1 Streptomyces chisholmiae
GTCCACCGCCTGCTCGTGGAGGCGCGCTTCCTCGGCGACGAGGAGCCGAGCACCGAGCCGCTCGGCCAGGTACGCGACGCCGCGCACCGGTTGCACGACGACCTCCTCGAGCACCTCGCCTACGAGGAGGAGCACGTGATCCCCATGGTCCTCGACCGCGTCGCACCGGACGATCAGGTCCGGCTGCTCGGCAAGGTCGTGGCCGAGAACCCGCCGGAGCTCGTCCCGCGCCTGGTGCCCTGGATGGCAGCGGCGATCGCCCCCGACCACCGTGTGGCCTTGGTCGAGGATTGGCAGCGCTCGCTCCCGCCGGAACGGTCCGCTCAGCTGATCGGCTTCCTGCGCGAGGGACTCCCACCGGACATGTGGAGCGAGCTCAGCGCACGTGCCGCTCTGTGACACCGGGGGAGGATCCCGTGGCAGCTCCGAGCACGGTGACGTGGCCGATCTACTC
>NZ_JAVREO010000183.1:0-454 GCF_031845445.1 Streptomyces chisholmiae
CCTCCATCCCGGTAACCCGTCAACAAAGTCCATCGAGACACTCTCCCACTTCCATTGTGGGATCTCAATGGGTGAAGCGACCTACCGGGCTTCTTTTGCTCTGCTTTTACTTGTTGGCACACAAAGAATCTAGCGACGTACTCGGCCGCATCCCTCTTCATACCGGCCCAAAAGTAAACTCGTCTCATGTCCACGTACATATTGTCCCCGCCGGGATGACTGGTCATCTTCGAATGATGTGCATCATCAAGAATGGTCTTCCTTAAGTTCTCGTCTCGTGGTACACAATGTCTACCGTCCCTACGTAACCAACCCTTATCATCTAGGGTATACCTACTGAGATGGCTCGATGACTCCCCCCTTATGAGCTTCTCTACCAACTGTGGGTCATCTCGCTGTGCCTCACCAATCCGTCCCAAAAGCGTAGGTCTGACCTCTAAGGACGCTAGCAAAC
>NZ_JAVREO010000184.1:0-453 GCF_031845445.1 Streptomyces chisholmiae
TCTGCTGGCCGTCTACCGTGACGCGGCGGCGGGGCTGAAGAAGGCCATGGGCGCCTCCTGACCGTCCCGCCCCCACGGGGCCCGGCAGCCGTCATCGGCCGCCGGGCCCCGCCGGTCATCCCGCCTGGGTGAGCGGCGCGTCCTCGGGAACGCCGGCCCGAGAGCTCCCCGCCAGCCGTTCCCGCAGGGCGGCCCGGTCCGGCTTGCCCGCGGGCGTCAGGGGCAACTCCCCGACCACGAGCAGCCGTTCGGGGTGTTTGCGCCGATCGAGACCCCGGGCCGTCAGATGGCCGCCCAAGGCGTCCAGCGTCGGAGCCTGCGGGCCCCGCGCGACCACACAGGCCGCCAGCCGCTCGCCCATCAGGGGGTCGGGGACGCCCACGCACAGCACGTCGCGGACCTGCGGGTGGGAGCGGAGTTCGCGTTCGACCTCGGCCGGGCTGATGTTGGCAC
>NZ_JAVREO010000185.1:0-453 GCF_031845445.1 Streptomyces chisholmiae
GATCAGGGTCAGGGGAGTGTTGCGGATGACGTTCACGTACGCGGCGCCGAGCCAATTGAGCACCGGCACCGGAGCCAGCCGCATGGCGGCCAGCCCAGTGCCCAGGATCAGCGCACCGATCGCGGAGTACACCGTGAGCTGGATCGTGGTCCAGAACGCCGCGAATATCTGATCGCGGTATGCGTCGAAGATCTCCACAGTCGGTGCGCTGTCTCCGGATCAGTTGCGCTCGACGGCGGGCGGTGCCGGGGTGGGGATACCGGCGGGGCCGAGGTTGCGCTCGAACGCTTCTTTCCAGGCGCCGCTGGACTCCATCTTCTCGAGCGCGGTATTGATCTTGTTGCGCAACTCGGTGTCACCCTTCTTCAGGCCGATGCCGTAGCGCTCCTCGGAGAAGGTGTCCCCGGCGATCTTGAAGGTGCCCGGGCTTTGCGCGGCGTACCCGGCCAGGAT
>NZ_JAVREO010000186.1:0-451 GCF_031845445.1 Streptomyces chisholmiae
CCATCAGCGCGATGTCGACACCCGCGGCCACACCCGGCTCCCGGTTGACCACCGAGGCGGTGGTCATGGCGTCGGCGCCCACGGTGGCGAGCGTCGTGATATCCGGGCCGTAGCGCAGGTCCTCTTCGAGCGCCCGCGCGATCGTGGCACGCGCCTCGGCCAGCTCCAGATCCGAAAGTGCCATCAGCACACCGCCGTTGCGGTGTCGAGGGCGGGACGGCCGGCTACGGCGCGAATCGTCACGGAATGCTCCTGAGCGGGGTCGGTTTCGGGGTAATCGCCGCGATGGTGGCAGCCGCGGCTTTCGGTACGGGCCAGGGCTGCGACGGCAATCGCCTGTGCCGTCGCGGTGAGGGCCGCGTCCTCGAAGCTCTGACGGTTGGCGGGCTGCACTGATCGCGCGCCGGCCAGAATGGCATCGAGCCGGTGGAGGCCATCGGCATCGCGGACC
>NZ_JAVREO010000187.1:0-451 GCF_031845445.1 Streptomyces chisholmiae
AAGCTGAACCAGACGCTGACGGCCACCGCGCAGGCCCTCGACGGCCTGGGTGACAAGTTCGGCCAGTCGATCGTCAACGGCAACGACATCCTGTCGGACCTCAACCCGCGTATGCCCCAGATCCGCCGCGACATCGCGGGTCTGGCGGACTTGGGCGAGGTTTACGCGAATGCGGGTCCGGACCTGTTCGACGGTCTGACCAATGCGGTCACCACCGCCCGCACGCTCAACGAGCAGCGCGGCAATCTGGATCAGGCGTTGGTGGCGGCGGTCAGCTTCGGCGGGGCGGGCGTCCCGTCGGCGGAGGCCACGGGTGCGGCGGCGAGCAGGGCGGTGGCGGCGAGTGCGGTGGCGACGGCGAGGCGCCGGGTGGTCGCGGTCATGTCCTCACGCCCCGATCCGGTAGAGCGAGTGGGTCCAGGAGAACTGGTTGTTGTTGACGTACCAGGAG
>NZ_JAVREO010000188.1:0-451 GCF_031845445.1 Streptomyces chisholmiae
GTGTGATCGACGCCAATTTCGGCCAGGTATTCAGAGGCGACGGAAAGGGTAATTTCCAATATGTGAAACAACCTGAATCGGGGTTGTCGGTGACAGGAGACGTGAAGTCGATGAATGTTATCTCCGTAAACGGACGGCAATACTTATTGATGGGGATTAACAATGTTGGAGTAGATTGCTACGAGCTCAAGCGATGAGAGGATAAGAAGAATTATCATCAGTATTTCCGTTGGCGTTCTGCTATGTGCGGCGTCAAAGGGACTTTGTCAGGTGACCCGCGGAGACAAAACTGTGACGCAACCGACTTCGCCAGGCAATGCCTTGCTGCAACAACAATTGCAGCTTCTGACGGACGACGTGTTCAGTCTTTCAGAGGTAATGCTGCACGACGTGGCCAATCCTCCCGCAGCAAGTCGCTTCTATGCCTATTCATTGCTGGGTGCTTATGAAG
>NZ_JAVREO010000189.1:0-451 GCF_031845445.1 Streptomyces chisholmiae
GCCCTGTATGTCACGGCTTTCGACGGCAAGTTGCGGCGGCTCCAACCCCCGGCCGGGGTCGACCTCTCGCCCGTCACATAACCGGGCAGACCCTGCTCGTCGACGGCGGAGCGGGCTCATTCGGCTAGTGGCAATCGCCACCACACCGCAAGTCACCCTTGTTAGGTTCGAAGTTGCCGATGAAAAGCACGAGCCAACAAGGAGGAAGACCAATGACCAATCGTTCAGGAAGTGCGTTCTCCCGACGCACGTTCATTCGCGGCGCGGCCGTCACGGTACCCATCATCGGAGCAGCGGTCGTCGCACCGGTTGCTCTTGCGGCACCTCCGGAATGCGGTGATCCATCGGGGAAGGTCGGCAATTGCGCGGCTCAGCTGCCGCAGGAGTTCACCTCGACGAGTTTCAGCACGACAGCGATCGTGGGCGGCACAAACTACTCAATCCTGTTCAG
>NZ_JAVREO010000190.1:0-451 GCF_031845445.1 Streptomyces chisholmiae
CGGGACTCCTCGACGGTGACCTTCGCGCCCCCGTCGCCGGTCTCGAGGGCCCGCAGGACGCTGCCCTCGGGACGCTCGCCGACGACGATGGGCTCCCGGCCCGCGCTCTCGATCAGGGCGAACCGCTTGGGGTCGATCTGCTCGGAGAGCACGTCGGGGTTGACCCGCTCGTCACCCAGCAGCCGCCCCTCGACCACGCTGATCAGCCGCAGCGCCTCGGATTCGACGCTCTCCTGGGCGCTGCTGCTGATGGTGCGCGTCTCCACGATGACGAGGGAGACGCCGAAGACGGAGATGACCACGAGGACCACGGCGAGCGTGGAGTTGATCAGCCGGCGGCGCATGGCCGCCGGTCGTGTCGGCGTACATCGTCAAGGTGCATGGGTGCTTCGTACGTCAGCTCTTCTCGAACCGGAAGCCGACGCCCCGGACCGTGGCGATGTCACGGGGG
>NZ_JAVREO010000191.1:0-450 GCF_031845445.1 Streptomyces chisholmiae
GTGGTAGAGGTCGCCGCTGATCGGGCCCGGGTTGCCGGCACTGAGCGTCTGGCACAGGTGCGCCATGGCGTTCACCGCCGCGAGCAGCGGGCCCGCGGCGTGTATCGGATGGACCATGAGCAGGTTTCGCGACGGCGCGCCGACGATCACGCCGTGCGGCGTCACCGGCAGGTAATCGGGCACCAAGGCCCCGATGTCGAGGATCTTCGAGCCGACGAACACCGATTCGCCTGCCAGGATCGAGAATTCCGCATCATCGTCACTGCGGCGGATGACCTCGTCGATCGGCTCGGCGACGGTGTTGTACCGACCCGCCTCGCGCAACCGGCCGGCGTCCCGGGCGCAGACCTGGTCGGTGTTGAGGTAGGCGACGACGTCCGGGTAGTCGATACACAGCACCTCGGTCAGGCCGTCGGCGACAGGCCATCCGTACGACAGCATGCCCCCTGG
>NZ_JAVREO010000192.1:0-450 GCF_031845445.1 Streptomyces chisholmiae
CGGATGGTGCATGAGCTCGCTGACCTCGTCGTAACGAAGGACGGCGATCCCGTACTCGGTATGGGCGAACCAGCTGACTTCCCGGGCCTCGTGGACCAGGGCCGAGGTGATCGAGAACGAGGGATCGGTCACGTTCAGGCGCGGGGCCTCGGTGTCAGTGTTGGCGGTGATGGTGTTCGGAGTCATGGTGACTCTCCTTTGGAGATCGTAATCTGGCTGGTCGGCTAAACAGGCTGCGCCACAACGGGTTTATCCGGTGAGCTAGCCGGCCCAGGGATCGCGTCGGCGTGTGGCGTGGTGCCGTTGGAATGGGAGCGGACGATGGCCATGTAGAGCAGACCCAGCCCGATGACGATGCCTGACATCAGCAGCACGATGTAGTTGTCGTACCAGGGCGCTTCGGGCGTCCGGGGCCAACAGATGTTGATGATGGCTGCCACTCCGTAGACC
>NZ_JAVREO010000193.1:0-448 GCF_031845445.1 Streptomyces chisholmiae
CGCTCATCGTCCAGCGCGGCTAGGTGCGGCGCCAGATCTGCCTGTTCCGTCGTTGTCAATCGACGCCGTCGTACGATTCCTCGGCGGACCGAGCAGGGCTACGAGAGCCCTGGCGTTGGCCGATGAAATCCGGCGATCGCGTCACGTGGGAGTCGGGCCGGACCACTCCGAACTCAGGACGCGGAGTCGGCGAGGAGGAGCTGGCGCTGGAGGTCCTCGAGCACCGGCGACAGCGCGGCGCCGAGCGCGCCGGACATCCTCCCGTCGTCGAGCGCCGAGCGCAGCTCGCGCCGATCGGCGAAGATGAGCACGACCTGCGCGCCGTCGGGACCGGCGACGACCGCAGGATGGTCGACATCGGCTTCCTCCACGCGCACGTCGCCTTGGCTCATCGTGACGCCCGCGGCGTCGATCGATCCAGACACCGGCGCCACCATCGTCTCTGAAT
>NZ_JAVREO010000194.1:0-448 GCF_031845445.1 Streptomyces chisholmiae
GTACTCGTCGGGATGCGGAACCAGAAGCAGGGCGGCCACCACGAGACCGATGAGTGTGCCCATCAAGCGGTGCACGCCGCGGCGGACCCGGCCACTGGTATCGGCTGCCGCCAGCGGACCGGCGGCCGCGGCGATCGCCCAGTTGGCGTGGTCCACCCCGAGAAACAGACCTGCGGTGCCTGCCGCGGTGACGGCCGCCGCGTAGCGGGCGGCATGGATCGGCACGCTCTGCACGGGTGTGGTGAAGCTACGTGGTGCGAGGCGGGGTGCCCGAGGTGCATCGAGGGCGCCGAGCGCGATGCACAGTAAAGCCGTTGCGGCGCATATGGACACCGCGGCCACCGGCGAGACCCGCCCGGCCGGCACCGTGGCGACTGCGCCGAGGGCGAACACCCCGTAGAACGGCCCCTCCGGTTTGAGCGCGCGGCGGTCGGTCACCACCGATCCC
>NZ_JAVREO010000195.1:0-447 GCF_031845445.1 Streptomyces chisholmiae
CTCACCTTCTCAGTGATGGTGAGGCGGAATGTTGTTCCTCAACCATCGGTCCCGGTCGTCATCGTCATCCGGCGAAGCGGTGTCGCGTTCGTCGGGAGCGATGTCCGGGAGGGCCTCACCGAAAATCTTGTTAACTGCGTGCCGGGACATTTTGTTCGCTTCAGGCATCGTCAATTCCCTTTGTGATGAAGATCACATCTCATCCTAGGCGGAGCTGCAGCAACCGTTAACCTGCTCTTAACCAGCACCGTCGCTCTGCCTAACATTCACCTGCAAAAGGAAACGGCGGCCGGTGGCCGCCGTTTCGTTGATGTTCAGATTTCCAAACTTGATAGCTGGCCTATCACTTGCGCGGCCAGTGGCCCCAGGGTTGCCATGCCGTCGCGCACCGCAGCACGCGACCCAGCGATGTTCACCACCAGCGTGCTGCCCGAGATGCCGCACAGA
>NZ_JAVREO010000196.1:0-447 GCF_031845445.1 Streptomyces chisholmiae
GCCCCAAGGCCTGGACCGCGGATACTTCATCGCACCAACGATTCTCGCCGATGTCAGCCCGGAGCACCGGGTGTTCCAGGAGGAGATCTTCGGCCCGGTCATCACCATCACGCCGTACGACGGTGGCGATGATGGTGCGGTCGAGATGGCCAACAACTCGATGTATGGACTGGCCGGGACCGTGCTGGGCTCCAACGAGCGCGCAATGGCCGTGGCCCGCCGGATCCGCAGCGGATCGGTGAACGTCAACGGTGCCATCTTCTACGGCGCCGATGCGCCGTTCGGCGGCTACAAGATGAGCGGCGTCGGGCGGCAGAACGGCGTCGAGGGGTTCGAACAGCATCTGCAGACGAAGGTCATCGCGTACACGCCTGCGTAGGCGGTCGCGGCTCGTGATGTCTGGCATTTGTGTCATGTATACATGAGGCAAAATCAACGCTTTATCTG
>NZ_JAVREO010000197.1:0-447 GCF_031845445.1 Streptomyces chisholmiae
TTGGTATTCAGCGCGGTCAGCGGGCTGAGCGAGGTGAAGCTCATGCCGTCGGGATGGTGGGCCAGGCCGGCGACCGCGGTGAGGGTCAGCATGCCGATCTCGCACACCAGTACGACGCCGAGAACCTTTGCGGCTACTGAGATGTCGAAATGTGACAGGGCTGCGATGGCGACCAGGCCGACTACGGCGTAGATCTCCCACGGCAGGTCGAGTCCGAACTGGGTGGTGAAGGCCTGATCGGCGAAAGCCGAGAAGATTCCGACCAGCCCGGCTTCCATCGTCATGTAGGTGACCATCGGCATGACGCCGGCGGCGAGCCCGGGAACCTTGGACCAGGCCCTGGACACAAAGGTATAGAACGCGCCGGCCGCGGTGATGTGGCGGGCCAGGGCGACGAACCCGACGCTGAAGATCGACAGGACGATCGTAGCGATGACAAACCCGCCC
>NZ_JAVREO010000198.1:0-447 GCF_031845445.1 Streptomyces chisholmiae
TCCCAGACCACGTCATCCGGCGTCTTGTCCGGCCGCAGACCGCGCCAGCTGGGCTGACGCAGC
Source organism: Streptomyces chisholmiae (assembly GCF_031845445.1). Taxonomy (NCBI): domain Bacteria; kingdom Bacillati; phylum Actinomycetota; class Actinomycetes; order Kitasatosporales; family Streptomycetaceae; genus Streptomyces; species Streptomyces chisholmiae. The sequence goes on from NZ_JAVREO010000198.1 coordinate 64, forward strand.
CGGTGGTCAGTGGTGCGCTCGCTGTAGCGGACCTCCCCCACGAGCTCGGGCCGCACGAACGTGACCCCCTTCGCGTCGAGCTTCGGCAACGGTTTGTCGAACGGTGACTCGTCGGTCTGCAGCGGGGCCAGCATGCCTTTGAGCTTGGTCAGTTCCTTGTCGGTGAACCCGGTGCCGACGCGCCCGGCGAACTGCAGGCCGTCGGGGCCGGGCACGCCGAGCAGCAGCGCGCCGATGCCACTGCTGCGCCCGCCCTCTCCCTGACGCCAGCCGCCGATCACCGCTTCCTGCGTGTTCCAGATCTTGTCCTTGATCCAGGAGGCCGACCGCCGGCCCGGCTGATACGTCGAGTCCCGCTTCTTGGCCACTACCCCTTCGAACCGG
>NZ_JAVREO010000199.1:0-447 GCF_031845445.1 Streptomyces chisholmiae
GTACAAGCCCATGTACCTGTTCCGCGGTGACGTTCCGGTCAAGGAGTTCGCGAAGGTGATGCCGCCGGCATTGCGGCCGGCCGTACGGCTGGCGGGTAAGCAGGCGATGGGTGTCTATCCGTATCGAGACCTCTACATGCTGGAGGCCGCCCGGCAGTTCGTTCCGATCATGCGCAACACCAAACTCATTCTGCTGGGCGGCATCACCGATCGCGAACACCTGGAGACGGGGTTGCGTGAGGGATTCGATTTTCTGGCGATGGGGCGGGCCTTGCTGCGCGAGCCCGGCCGGGTCAACACGATGATGGCCGAACCGGCCTCACGCAGCCGCTGCAACCACAACAACAAGTGCATGGTGACGGTATTCGGCCGCACGCACTGTGTGCTCGATCCCGAGCAGCGCTACGGGGCCGTGCTAAGAGCCGAGCAGATCACCTAGCGCCTGGC
>NZ_JAVREO010000200.1:0-447 GCF_031845445.1 Streptomyces chisholmiae
GGTGACGGTGATCTGCATCCTACTTGGCTACCCGCTAGCCTATTGCCTGTCCCAGGTTCCGCAGAGATGGGCCGGCATTCTGATGCTGGGGGTGCTAGTTCCTTTCTGGACCTCGTTGCTGGTACGAACCTACGCTTGGCTGGTACTGTTGCAGCGTCGCGGCATCGTCAACACCGCGCTTGTCGATAGCGGACTGATTCATCAACCGGTTCCGTTGGTCAACAATCTCACGGGCACGATCATCGGAATGGTCCATGTGATGGTGCCGTTCTTGGTCTTGCCGCTCTATGCCTCGATGCGCTCGATCGACGGCACCTATGTCCGGGCCGCGGCCAACCTTGGCGCCTCGCCGACTAAGGCCTTCTGGCAAATTTATTTTCCCCTTTCTTTGCCGGGGCTGATTGCCGGAACGATTTTAACCTTCATCCTATGCCTCGGATTTTACAT
>NZ_JAVREO010000201.1:0-446 GCF_031845445.1 Streptomyces chisholmiae
TCGGCTGTGTCGTAGTCCTGCTCCTGCAACGCGTTGAGGAAGGTCTCGACCGTGCCGGTCTGCGTCACAGCAGCGGTCGTGGATTGGTCAGCCATGCCCGCAGCCTAATGGTGCGGCGCTGTGGCAGGGTAGGCCGGTGCGCGTAGCTGTGGTCGCCGGACCCGATCCCGGACATGCCTTCCCGGCCCTGGCGTTGTGCCTGAAGTTCCTGGCCGCGGGCGATATCCCGACGCTGCTGACCGGGGTGGAGTGGCTCGATACCGCGCGGGCAGCCGGCATCGAGGCTGTCGAACTCGTCGGCCTCGATCCGACCGATGTCGACGATGACGCCGATGCCGGGGCCAAGATCCATCAGCGCGCCGGGCGGATGGCGCAGCTCAACGTGCCGGTACTGGAGCAGCTGCGCCCGGATCTCGTGGTCTCCGATGTGATCACCGCTTGTGGCG
>NZ_JAVREO010000202.1:0-446 GCF_031845445.1 Streptomyces chisholmiae
TCGAATGGCTGCCGTTGGTCGAAGTCGCCACGGGAGAGCATCCCCGTAAGGCGCTGCGATCCGTTCTCCGTGGGCGGAGCAACAACAACGACGAACTTGTGCGTGACCTTGCTGGCGCCCAGCGAGTCGTAGAGTTCGAACTCGATCATTCCATACCGGTCCCCGCCTTTCGGCCGCATCTTCTGAAGCCAGGCCGCCAGGCCGTCTCGATGCAGTTCGTCCAGCTTGAGTGACCTGTGGAAGGCGGGCGGGCCGGCGTCCGGACCACCCCATTTCTGACGCAGGAGGCTGGGCTGGATCGACTCCCCCACACGAAGGCTAGGGAAGCAGGGGAGGTGTCCGACCAGGGACAGGCCTTCCAGCACCGTGGTCTTGCCATTGCCGTTTCCGGCGTAGATGGCCATGAGCGCTGGCGATGAGAACGAAAGGTCGAGGGCGTCCACAGT
>NZ_JAVREO010000203.1:0-446 GCF_031845445.1 Streptomyces chisholmiae
GTGTAGATCGCCGCCGGCGACGTGTCGTACCTGTCGTGCCACGGCGTAATCGCCTTCAGCGCGATCCTGCATCACCCGATTCGGTACATCATGAAGTACTGGAAGGACGAACCGACCGTCGGCGTCCACGAGGTCGACGGCTTCATCCACAACGACGCCAGGTACGGCAACGTGCACAACACGGATCAGTCGATGAACATGCCGATCATGCGCGATGGCAACATCGTCGCGTGGGTAGCCGCCACCATCCACGAAGGTGAGAACGGCGCGTGCGAACCCGGCGGTATGCCATCCGGGTCGGAGACGCCGTTCGATGACGGCTTGCGCATGAGCCCGTTCAAGATCGTCGAACGCGGCGAGCTACGCCGGGATCTGCTGACCTTCCTCCAGCATTCGGTGCGCGACCCGAAGCTGCAACTGGCGGACTTGAAGGTGAAGATCACTGC
>NZ_JAVREO010000204.1:0-445 GCF_031845445.1 Streptomyces chisholmiae
GGATGATGCAGCCTCCTTGGTGCAGAACGATATTCAAGACGGCGATCTGCTGGTGTTGGCCGGCTACTGCGAACAGCCCTCACCCGAGCGGGCGCCGATGGGCGCGCTGACCTTCAGCTCGACCGATGACCGCATCCCCGTCGGACTGCGCGTCGCCGCCTGCTTGTTGGCCTGCGCGCTGGGACTCCTGGCGTTGATGTGGGCCGGGCTCGGCACCGAGGGATTGGATCGTCTCGCCGCCACGGCGGTGGTGACAGTCACCGTGATGGCCATTGCGGTGTCGGCACCGCGCCTGGGTCTGAGTTCGGCCGTGATCGCGACGCTCAACGTCGCGGCGGTGGCGTCCGTTGCGATTCTGGGATTTCTCGTGGTTCCGGGCGGGCCCGCGCCGGCGAACTTCTTTCTGGCCACGACGGCCGCGGGCTCGGTGGGTGCGGTCCTGATC
>NZ_JAVREO010000205.1:0-445 GCF_031845445.1 Streptomyces chisholmiae
GTGCAGGTGACCTCGCCGATCGAAGTCGGTGGCACCGAGGTGCTCAGGGGCGACCCGGAGAACATCTCGCCCGCTGAATGTGCTGCCCTCATCCACGCGGGAATCCGCTATGTGTACCAGCATGTTCCGGCAGGTGCCGTGGCCACCGGTATCTGGGAATCGCCAAAGGATGCCCGCGGTGCCCGGTCTGTCTCGGTGTCAATCGCCGTCATCGACGTGGACACACCAGACGATGCAAGCGCCTGGTACCGCGACGCTGCCCCACGGTGGCAATCGTGTCAGGGCAGCACGGTGACCCAGCCGATGGACGCTATTACTTTCAGCGACAACGTCATCCAGGCAGACAGCGCAGACGGGTTCTTGACGGCCAACCTGGTGGTGTCGACGACAGACGGCATCATCACGCCGTGGCCCTTACAGCGCGCCGTCACCACCGCGTCCCACT
>NZ_JAVREO010000206.1:0-445 GCF_031845445.1 Streptomyces chisholmiae
GGACGTCGCCGCCGTGTTCCGCGACTCGCGGATCGCGCTGCCGCAGCTGAACGAGGGCGCCAACGAGCTGAAGGTCGTCGCCGACTGCGCGTACACCAACACCGGTGAGGGCCTGCACCGGTTCGTCGACCCGGTCGACGAACAAGCTTACCTGTACACCCAGTTCGAGGTGCCGGACGCGCGCCGCGTCTTCGCCTCCGTCGAGCAGCCGGACCTGAAGGCGACCTTCCGGTTCACCGTGAAGGCCCCCGCCGGCTGGACAGTCATCTCGAACTCGCCGACGCCCGAGCCGAAGGACGACGTCTGGACGTTCGAGCCGACGCCGCGCATCTCCACGTACATCACGGCGCTCATCGTCGGCCCGTACCACTCGGTGCACAGCAGCTACGAGAAGGACGGCCAGTCCGTCCCGCTCGGCATCTACTGCCGCCCCTCGCTCGCGGAG
>NZ_JAVREO010000207.1:0-444 GCF_031845445.1 Streptomyces chisholmiae
CAGTGCTCACCTGCATGGCCGAGGAGCGTCCGTGGCAGACTGGTTCCGTACCAGTAGCAGCGCACTCCGGGGTCGGTGCAATTCCGAACCGGCGGTTATAGTCCGCGACCCGTCCGCAGCCAGCGGCCGGTTGACCAGGTGGGATTCCTGGACCGACGGTTAAAGTCCGGATGGGAGGCAGTGCGCGGCGGTTCGTCATCGGTACGCCGCCGTAGGCGGACGCATGGCCGGGTTTCGCCGGACCCCTGCGTCCCTTCTTCGGTTTTCGGCGTCTGCCCCGGCGACCCGCTTCATCTGTCGTCATCGACAGGCCCCGGAGTCCGTGCCCGAAGAGGCAGGAGGACCCGGTGGCCACCGCAGCCGACATCACCGCCATGCGCCGAGCGATCACGCTCGCGGCGCGCGGTCTCGGCTCCACCAGCCCCAATACGGTCGTCGGATGTG
>NZ_JAVREO010000208.1:0-444 GCF_031845445.1 Streptomyces chisholmiae
CAACACCTGGTTCGACCGGATCGTGCCGTGCGGCATCCGGGACGCGGGGGTCACGTCCCTCTCGAACGAGCTGGGCCGGGAGATCACCATCGAGGAGGTGCTGCCGGTCGCCGAGAAGCACCTGCGGGACATCCTGGAGAACGCGGAGCTCGCGCCCCGCGTGATCGAACGGCCGGCCGGGCAGTCGGCCGGGCGAGCGACCGAGGAGCCGGTCGAGCAGCCCGCCGGGCAGCCGGTCGGGCAGCCGAAGGCCGCGGCCGCGGCCCCGGCGTGAGGGCCCCGGCTGTACCGGTCAGTAGCCCAGCCTGGGAATAGGCCCCGTCAGCCACAGGTTGGCCAGACGTAAGGCCGTTCGATGTGGGGGCGTACCCTGGGGTTGGCCGAAGAATCCAAAGCGAATCCCTCGCGCATCGCTCGCGCATCCCACGCGAACCCGACGCGAAT
>NZ_JAVREO010000209.1:0-443 GCF_031845445.1 Streptomyces chisholmiae
ACATCCGTCTGCCCGCGGCGATGAGCGACGACCCGGCGCAGCCACTGCGAAAAATCGGGCGTCGGCGGACACTTGCCCGCGGCGTCGGAAAGGTCGAGATGCGTATGAGCATTGACGAGCCCCGGCAAAATCGCGGCGTTGCCGAAGTCGACATCGGCTGCCCGCTCCCCCGCCGGCAAGACGGCAGTAATTTGCGACCCGTCGACGACAACGACGCCTCGCGCCAAGGGCGGGCCGTTGACTGGAAAGACCCAGCGAGCCGAGAGAGCGAGTGACATACCGGTGACATTCTCCGCGTGCCGCATCGTCTCTTCGAGCCTCGACCCGTTTACGTTTCGTGTGGACAGAGAACCCTGATCGACGCGGGCCCGTCCGATGTGGGGACAACTCACGGAGAGCACGTCGTCCACGCGAAACGTAAACGGATGCCGGACGTTTGTCGA
>NZ_JAVREO010000210.1:0-443 GCF_031845445.1 Streptomyces chisholmiae
GGCGAGGGACGAGTCGTGAAGCGCATGACCAGGGCGTGGGTTACGGACCTCTTCGGTCTGGGGGCTTTGATCTGTGGTGTTGCGGCGGTGTGGGCCGGGAGTCTGTAGCTTTCCGGCGGTTGAAGGAAAGCGCCGATGGGGTGGCAGGGGAACCTGGGCAGGGGGTGGGTGCCAGGAGGCACGCTGTTTCCAGGTCTCGTTGAGAGGAAGCGTGTTGGTGTGATGCCTTCCTGAGGCACTGCCGGCGGACGAGGGCCGCAGGCCGGATCGGCCTCCGGCGCCCTGCCCCTGGCTCCCGCCTCCCGGCTACCGAGCCAGCTCCGCCGATCGCACCGCCCCCGACACCAGGGCAACCCCCACCCCCACGCTCCCGAACACCCCGCACCCGATGAACACCGGCGCCACCCCCCACACCCCGATCGCCGCCCCGACCACCGGGTAGC
>NZ_JAVREO010000211.1:0-443 GCF_031845445.1 Streptomyces chisholmiae
TACCCGCCTCGCGGCCGTTCGCTCCCCTGCCGCTGACGCGGCCACCCGCCACACGCGCTCGTGTCCTCACGGCTTGTCCCTAGCGGCGCTTCTTGCCTCGCTGCTGGCGTGGCCGCGGGTTGGCGGCGCCGCGCGTGCCGGAGGTGCTGGTCGGCGGACGCGCGTCAGGCGCGCTGGGACGCGGAGCCGGTGGGGGTGGCTCGTCGCCGGGTTCCGGCCCGGTCGACGCGCCGAGAAGCGGCGGCGCGTCCACCGCGTCGTCGTCGTCCGCGTCGTCGTCGACCGCGGCATCGTCGACCGCGCCGTTCGGTGCACCGTCTCGGACGAGCGCGGGCGCGGCGGCCGCCACTGCGACCCCGCCGCCTGCGGTGGCGGGAGCCGGCACCGGGGCGTCGGTGGGAGCTGCAGCGCGTGCCGCCTGGCGCCCGATGTCAGCCTGCGCC
>NZ_JAVREO010000212.1:0-443 GCF_031845445.1 Streptomyces chisholmiae
ACCGCCCACACCGTGCGGGCACCGTGCACCCAGCCGGTGGCCACCGCATACGCCACCGAGCCGTGGATGGTGCGCTTGCTCTCGTGCGGGCCCAGCACATGCGGACCGAAGCGCACCGACAACCAGAGCGCCAGCGCCACCGGGACCGCCACGATCAGCATGACCACCGAGGCACCGGTGTCGTCGGCGCCGAACACCTTGCGCGGCACCAGCATGAAGTCGGCTCCGAGGAACGCGGCCAGTGCGCCTACCGCGGTAGCCACCGAGTTCATCGTGATCACGCGGTCGGCCGGCACCACATCGGGCAGCGACGCCGAAAGGCCGGACGAGACGAACCGGGTCAACCCGTTGACGATCAGCGCGCAGCACAGGATCGGCAGGTCGCCGGCACCGAAAGCCAGCAGAGCGGCCACGAGCACCACCACCAGCAGCCGGCCCAGGTT
>NZ_JAVREO010000213.1:0-443 GCF_031845445.1 Streptomyces chisholmiae
TTCCCGCCGTCGAGGATCGTGCGGATCGACACACGCTCGTTCACCGAGGAGTCGCGGACCGACCTGAAGGCCGAGATCCTGTCGATCGCCGACGGAGAGGGCGCGCGCTGGGTCGTCACCCGCAACCAGAAGCCGGCGAACGGCTTGCCGGACACCTTCGTCAAGCGCATCGGAGCCGACGGCACCGTCACGTCGAAGCTGCTGCCGTTCGGGACCGACCCCGTCGGCGCGATCGTCGCGGGTGGCGGCAACGTCTGGATCCCGGTCCGCGACGGCGTGCTCCGCGTCGATCCCGCCACAGCGAGCGTCGTCGAGCACGTGGGCCTCGCGCCGTCGGACGCCCGCGGCGTGGTGGTCTCGCGAGGCGTGGCGTGGGCGACCGACGGTGACACGGTCCGCGTGCTGGACGCGAACGGCGCGGGTGCGCAGGAACCGGTGCAGGG
>NZ_JAVREO010000214.1:0-443 GCF_031845445.1 Streptomyces chisholmiae
GTGGTGACCACAGCGATCGGCGCCGAGTCGGTTAGGACGAAATCCAAGCGCGCATCGGGCACCGAAGGATCGATCGGCACATACGCCGCACCGGTCTTCAGCACCCCCATGATCGCCACCACAGCCTCGACCGAACGTGGGAACAACAACGCCACCCGCAGCCCGGGACCTCCTCCCCACTCGACCAGCAAGTGCGCCAACCGATTCGCAGCCGCGTCGAGTTCCCGATAGGTCAACGAACTGGCACCGAGGCTGACTGCCACCGCGTCCGGATGACGAGCCACCTGCGCGTCGAACAGCACCGGGATCGACGCCGACACCGGGACCACCTCATTCAAGGCTGCCCGGTTACCCCACCCGTCGAGTTCCTCGACGTCATCGTCGTCGTCGAGATCCATCGACAACAATCGCCGGTTGGCGTCGGCAGTCACGATGGTTGTACC
>NZ_JAVREO010000215.1:0-442 GCF_031845445.1 Streptomyces chisholmiae
GTCCTACGACGAAGAGGCAGCGGCTGCGACTGCTTCAGACGTGAAGACTCCGAAGGAGCCGATGTCGCCTGTTCGGCTCGCGACGATCGCAGGACTGGTCGTGGTGATTCTGCTTGCCGGGCTGGCCGGCTGGACGGGCTACCGCGGATACCAGGCGTATCAGAGCGAGAAGGAACGGCAACTATTCCTGCAAGTAGGTAGGCAGGGTGCGCTCAACCTGACGACGATCGACTGGCAGAACGCCGAGGCCGATGTGCAGCGCGTGCTCGATTCGGCGACCGGAACGTTTTACGACGATTTCCAGAACCGCTCAGCACCGTTTGTTGAGGTGGTGAAGCAGGCGCAGTCGAAGTCGGTCGGGACGATCGCCGAGGCGGGGCTGGAGTCGGCAACCGATAACGAGGCGCAGGTGCTTGTCGCGGTGACCGTCACCACCTCGAAT
>NZ_JAVREO010000216.1:0-438 GCF_031845445.1 Streptomyces chisholmiae
GCGGGCCGCGCCGACGGGTTGCCGCAGGGACACGCCAATCAGCGGTACCAGTACCCAGATGAGGTTTGCCGATCCGCCTGACGCGACGGCGGGTACGGCGGGTTCTGCTGCGAGACACCGGAGGTGAGGATGTTCCGGCGGATCTCATCCATTCGCCGCTCCGATGCTCGCCATCCTTTGACGCGTTCGGTACCGACTTCCCTGCCGTCCCGCTCGATGACGATCGTCCAGGGCACCCCGAGGAATTTCGCCACGAACCAGAACGGCCAGGCCAGGAAGACCAGCAGCACGACGGCGGTGAATACCGTCCCGATCACCCCGTCGGAGTCCCCCGCCGTGTCCGGGCCGGACATCCACTTGCGTCGCACCGTCCAATTGACACCGCGCGGATCGGTCACGGCCTCGTGCCTGATCTCCATGCGCCCCACCCCCTCCAGC
>NZ_JAVREO010000217.1:0-438 GCF_031845445.1 Streptomyces chisholmiae
CCAGATCAACTGGGTGGTACTGGCGATGTCCGTCATCGTCCTGCTGGCGGTGGGCTCGGACTACAACTTGCTGCTGGTTTCTCGGATGAAGGAAGAGATCCACGCGGGCATCAACACCGGCATCATCCGGGCGATGGCGGGGACCGGCAAGGTTGTGACGGCCGCGGGTCTGGTGTTCGCGGCCACGATGGCGTCGATGATCGTCAGTGACCTGCTCACGATCGGTCAGGTGGGCACCACGATCGGCCTCGGATTGCTGTTCGACACGCTGATCGTGCGCGCGTTCATGACCCCGTCGATCGCAGCGCTTCTGGGCCGCTGGTTCTGGTGGCCCCAGCAGGTGCGTCCGCGTCCGGCCAGTGCGATGCTGCGGCCGATGGGTCCGCGTCCGCTGGTGCGCAACTTGATGTTGAGGGATTAGCGGCGGCTGCATGACTG
>NZ_JAVREO010000218.1:0-437 GCF_031845445.1 Streptomyces chisholmiae
TGGCCGAGGCGAGCGGTCGGAGCACGGACGGCCGTGAGCGGTGGTGTCAGGTGGCGTCCGAGCAGGGGTGGGGCTTCCGGGGCTCGGACTTCGCTGACACGCCCGAAGGGGCCGCCGTTGTCGGCACGGTGACGCGCGGCATCCACGAGAACCGGACCGCTCAGTACCGGACCTACCTGGACCAGACGGCGGCCTGGGGCGCGGAGTGGACCGACGCCGCCTTCAGTTCGGAGTGGCTGATGGACCTGACGCCCGCGGAACTCGCGGAAATGAACGACGAGTTGCAGGTCATCGCGCGGCGGTGGAGGGAACGCAGCAAGGCTGCCCAGGCGACGGGTGACACGGAGGGGCGGGAGCACGTGTCGGTGCATCTGTACGGGTTCCCGTTCCGGATCTGAACCCGCGTCGGCTCACTCCCAGTCAGCACCCGACTCACC
>NZ_JAVREO010000219.1:0-437 GCF_031845445.1 Streptomyces chisholmiae
GTTCTGGGCCGTGGCCGGCTCCTTCGACTTCCAGTTCGGCAACGAGAGAGATGCGATCACGAGCCACGTCGTGCTCACGCTCGGCATCATCGGCGGCGCGGTCTTCCTGCTCGTCCTGCTCGCGCGAATCTTCTGGGGCTGGGTCAAGAAGATGTGGGCCCGGGCAAAGAAGGGCGCGGCGATCCTCGGCGACCTCCGCGCGTACCTAAGGCTCGTGCTGATCCCGCAGGTAGGCGGCTACGTGGCGAAGGTGATGGTGATCGTCGTCTTCCTCGCGGCCTACAGCATCCCGGTCACGTTCGGCTCGGTGATGAGCGTGCTCGGCTCGAACCAGCTCGCGAACATCCTCTCGTTCACGCCCGGCGGCGTCGGCATCAATCAGGCGTTCAACTCGTTCGCGCTCGACAGCTACACGGACTCGACGACCGCAACCGCCT
>NZ_JAVREO010000220.1:0-437 GCF_031845445.1 Streptomyces chisholmiae
CCGGCGTGAAACCGAGGCGGTCGGCGTCGGGCAATGGCTGGACCGCATCCGAACCCTGTCGGCAGCCCGCACGGCCCGCGGTGCACGGTCGTCGCTGACGGCGGCGGAGCTGCGGCTGTTGCCCTACCTGGCGACCCATCTGTCTCTGCAGCGCATTGCCGACGAGCTGATCCTGGGCCGGGAAACCGTGAAGAGCCAGGCCCCGTCGATCTACCGGAAGCTCGCCGTCGCCTCGCGCGCCGCGGCGGTGGCCGAGGCCGGCCGGCTCGGGCTGCTCAGCGAGTCCGCGCGAGCCGCCGCGCGAACGGCAACAGCATCAGAAACTCGGCGATCAGCACGACGGTGATCATCACGACCACCTTGGGATCGTCGAAGTTCTGGCCTGCGACCACGAACGCCGCTGCGGCGTTGCGCTGAGCGGTCCCCAGCGCCAGCAC
>NZ_JAVREO010000221.1:0-436 GCF_031845445.1 Streptomyces chisholmiae
GGTCGATGGTCGCCGACCGCAGTCGCTTCACCGAACCGAAGTGCTTGATCAGCACCTGTTTGCGGGCGTCGCCGAGGCCCGGCACGTCGTCCAGGGGGCCGGCCCTGAAGCGCTTGGCGCGCTTGGCGCGCTGGTAGGTGATGGCGAACCGGTGGGCTTCGTCACGCACGCGTTGCAGCAGGTAGAGGCCCTCGCTGGTGCGGGGCAGGACGACCGGGTCGTCGTCGTCGGGCAGCCAGACCTCCTCCAGTCGCTTGGCGAGGCCGCAGACGGCGATGTCGTCGATGCCCAGTTCGTCCAGGGCCCGCTTGGCCGCCGCGACCTGCGGCTGACCGCCGTCGACGACGACCAGCTGCGGCGGGTAGGCGAACCTGCGGGGGCGGCCGTCCTCGTCGGTGAGGCCGTCCTCGCCGTCCGCCCACTCGCCCGTCCGCTC
>NZ_JAVREO010000222.1:0-436 GCF_031845445.1 Streptomyces chisholmiae
TCGGTCTGGTGTTGCGCCGCACAACTTTTGGCGAACACGTCTACGCAGTCGGCAGCAACGCAAAAGCTGCCCGGTTGTCAGGCCTGCCAGTGCAGCGCATCACCACTGCCGCGTATGTCATCTGCGGCGGGTTGGCTGCGCTGACCGGGGTCCTCCTCACCGCGCGGCTGACCATCGGTCAACCAACGGCGCACACTGGTCTCGAGCTGGATGCCATCGCCGCGGTGGTACTGGGCGGAACCAGTCTGTTCGGCGGAAAAGGCGGTGTGATGGGCACATTCATTGCCGTACTGCTGCTGTCGGTGCTCCGAAACCTGTTCAACCTGATGGGGCTGAGTTCCTTCTTCCAGATGCTCGTGACAGGACTCATCCTGATCGCTGCACTGATCATGAACTACGTCCTGGACCGTCAACCCAAGACCGCGTGAACCCAAGC
>NZ_JAVREO010000223.1:0-435 GCF_031845445.1 Streptomyces chisholmiae
TAACTGGACACGGGTCGACAAGTTCGCCAACTTGGCCGCCCCCTTGCGGGCGCCGGGCCTGGGCGGGACAATTCAGGAGATCCTTGATTCGGATGCCGTGGGGTTCAACAAAGAGGATCTCGTGGAGATCCTCGGCGAGATCCGGGAAACGGACGCGGTCGCCTGCCTGTTCAGGGTGGCGGAAGGTTCGGTAGACGAGGACGCTCCGGCGTACTGGCTGTGCCAGAAGGTCATCTCTTCTCTGGGGGATATCGGCACGCCGGAAGCCCTTCTACGCCTTCGCCGGATGACGTCCCAACCGTGGCCCGACGTTGTCCGATGGCATGCGGCTGTCGAACTCGGGGTCGAGGACGAGCTCGGCTTTGACGAAGATCAAATGCTGGGGTAGCCGAAACTCCGGGCGGTTGTGCAGGCGGATGATGCCGAGCATGTTCC
>NZ_JAVREO010000224.1:0-434 GCF_031845445.1 Streptomyces chisholmiae
GGCGTTCGTGGTGCTGCGGGACGACCCCGGTGCCGCGCCGATCGCGGCCGAGGAATTGATCGGCTGGAGCCGCGAGCGCATGGCTGGCTACAAGGTGCCCCGGTATGTCGAGTTTCTCGACGAACTGCCACTCAATGCCACCGGCAAGGTGATGAAGAACGAGCTTGAGGCGCGGGTTGCGGCGAGTCCGGGCTAAGTGCGCGCACAGCGCGTAAACATCATTTCCGCAGGTAAATGGTCATTTATGCGCCTGCTATCGATGATGTACTCTCGGGTCACTACCGCAAACTGATAACGTAATTCTCGTTAAGCAGGCTGCTGAACGGACAGGAGGTCGGCATGCCGTCCCGCAAGCCTTCGTCGCCGGTACTCGATACTAGCGAAGATGACGCGTCACCGAGCGACGCACTGAAGTTGGCCGAGCAGGCCGAAGC
>NZ_JAVREO010000225.1:0-434 GCF_031845445.1 Streptomyces chisholmiae
ATCCTGTTCCACGTCTCCGAGGACCGCACCAACGCCACGGCGCTGAGCATCCCGCGCGACCTGAAGACCAGGATTCCCGAGTGCGAGACGAAGCAGCCGGACGGCAGCACCGTGGTCGTCCCCGGCATCGAGAAGGAGCGTTTCAACGTCACCCTCGGCCAGGACGGGCGGGACCCCGGCTGCACCATGAAGACGGTCGCCGAGATCACCGGCGTCGAGGCGGACCACTTCATGATGGTCGACTTCAACGCCGTCAAGGAGCTGACGACGGCGGTCAACGGCGTACCGGTATGCATGGCCAAGCCGGTCAAGGACCCCAAGTCCCACCTCGATCTGCCCGCGGGCCCGTCCACCGTGCAGGGTGAGCAGGCACTCGCCCTGCTGCGCACCCGCAGCAGCTTCGGCAACAGCAGCGACCTCGACCGGATCAAGGT
>NZ_JAVREO010000226.1:0-434 GCF_031845445.1 Streptomyces chisholmiae
GGGCAAGGGCAATACCGTCAGCGCCGAGGCGATGTGGGAGCAGTTGCGCGGTGGCGCAGCGGGATTCAAGCTTCACGAGGACTGGGGCACCACGCCCGCGGCCATCGATGCCTGCCTGACGGTCGCCGAAGCCGCCGGGGTCCAGGCCAACATCCACACCGACACCCTCAACGAGGCCGGTTTCGTCGAGGACACTCTGGCCGCGATCAAGGGCCGCGGCATCCACGCGTATCACACCGAGGGCGCCGGTGGCGGGCACGCACCTGACATCATCACCGTCGCCTCGCACCCGAATGTGCTGCCCAGCTCCACCAAGCCGACCCGGCCGCACACCGTCAACACCCTCGACGAGCACCTCGACATGCTCATGGTGTGCCATCACCTGAATCCGAGCGTGCCCGAGGATCTGGCATTCGCCGAGAGCCGGATCCGGC
>NZ_JAVREO010000227.1:0-433 GCF_031845445.1 Streptomyces chisholmiae
GTACGCCGGGAGAGCCCGGCCCCGACCGCCCAACGGCCCCGCGCGGAGGCGTCGGACGCCTCGTGGGTCGAACCCCCTTGTGCGGACGGGCTGTTCGCCTCGCGGACCAGGACCACGTGGGCCGAGGTGCGCCCCTCCTCCCCCAGGTCCAGCAGCTCCACCGCGATGTCCAGGTTGGCGGCCGACTTCAGCAGGAACACCAGCTCCGGGTCGTCGCCGTCGGCCGCGACCGGGCTGACCGGGGTGGTGCACGAGGCCATCGGTTTGCGCTGGCCCTCGACCTCGACGAGGCACTGCCGGCAGGCGCCGACCGGATCCAGAAGCGGATGGTCGCAGAACCGGGGGATTTGGACGCCCATCAGTTCGGCGGCGCGGATCACCAACGTGCCCTTGGGGACACTGATCTTTTCACCGTCGATGGTCAGCGACACCT
>NZ_JAVREO010000228.1:0-432 GCF_031845445.1 Streptomyces chisholmiae
GGTGCCGGAGGCGAAGGAGGCGTCGGTGTCGGTGGTCATGGCCTGGGCGGCGATCTCCACGGCCCGCTCCCCCAGGTCATGGGCCTCCACGAACCGCTCCGAGACCACGACGGCCGCCGCCGCGCCGTCGGAGGTGGGTGAGCACTGGAGCTTGGTGAGGGGCGCGTGGACGGTACGGGCGGCGAGGACCTCCTCCACCGTGTACGGGTCCTGGAACTGGGCGTACGGGTTGTGCGCCGAGTGCCGGTGGTTCTTGGCCCCGACCGCCGCGAGCTGCGCGGGCGTGGTCCCGTACCGCTCCATGTGCTCGCGGGCCGCGTTGCCGAAGATCTGCGCGGTGGGCGGGGCGTTCACGAAGCCGTGGGCGGCGGCCATGATCCCGTAGTGCCGGGCGACGGGCGAGGCCGCGAAGTCGCCCCCGCCGGAGCCGCC
>NZ_JAVREO010000229.1:0-431 GCF_031845445.1 Streptomyces chisholmiae
TGTGCAGCCGCTCGGAGTTGATACCGCGACCGGGCCGCCCGATGGGCACCAGCTCTGCAGAGCGGCGTGCCACCTCGCTGTCGATCGGGTTCCAGCGCGCCGTCGTCATCGAGGAACTGGATCCCGCGCTCGTCGCGGCGGTCGACAAGACCCACGAGATCTACTCGCGGCCGCGCACCCGGTACGACCGGACGCTGCGCTACTTCGCCATGGTGGCGTTCGACGACAGTCGCTCGACCACGAAGGCCGCCGACGTTCTGGTCAAGATCCACTCCAAGGCCATCGGCACCGAGCCCATCACCAAGCGCCCGTTCGACGCCAACGACCCGCACTCGCAGTTGTGGATCCACCTGACCGCATGGCACTCGATCCTCTACAGCTACGAGATGTTCGGCCCGGGCAAGCTGTCACCGGACGAGGAGAGCCAGTAC
>NZ_JAVREO010000230.1:0-430 GCF_031845445.1 Streptomyces chisholmiae
AGAACGGAATACCGCAGTCCATGCACCGCGATGCCTGGTCGGCCAGCTTGTCGTGGGAGAAGTCCTCGTAGACCTCTTTCCAGTCCTTGAGGCGCAGCGGGACCGGCCTGCGGGCTGGGAGCTCCTTGGACGTGTGCTTGAGGAAACCGCGCGGATCAGCCATTGGCGGCCGCCATGATCGCCGCGTTCACGTCCTCGCCGGCCTTCTCAGCTTCGGCGATGGCGGTCAGCACGCGCTTGTAGTCGCGCGGCATGACCTTCACAAAATGCTTCAACGCTCCATCCGATCCATCCCAGGAGTCTAGGACCCGTTGTCCCACAGCCGAATCGGTTGCGTCGACATGGGCTGTGAGGATGCCGTGCAGCCACTCGACATCAGCGGCCTCGAGGGCTTCCAGCTCCACCATCTCGGTGTTCAGGTTCTCGCCCA
>NZ_JAVREO010000231.1:0-430 GCF_031845445.1 Streptomyces chisholmiae
GACGAATTCGAGCGCATCTTCACCGAGGAGTACCGCGAACAGTTCGACGCCAAAGGGCTCACCTATGAGCACCGGCTGATCGACGACATGGTGGCTTCCTGCCTGAAATGGGAGGGCGGCTATGTGTGGGCATGCAAAAACTACGACGGTGACGTCCAATCGGACACGGTGGCGCAGGGCTATGGCTCGCTGGGCCTGATGACCTCTGTGTTGATGACACCGGACGGCAAGACGATGGAGGCCGAAGCCGCCCATGGCACTGTAACGCGCCACTACCGCCAGTATCAGCAGGGCAAGCAGGTCTCTACCAATCCGATCGCATCGATTTTCGCCTGGACCCGGGGCCTGCAGCATCGCGGCAAGCTCGACAACACCCCGGAGGTCATCGCCTTCGCCGAAACGCTGGAGGGTGCGGTCATCAGTACGGTCG
>NZ_JAVREO010000232.1:0-429 GCF_031845445.1 Streptomyces chisholmiae
CGGGGGTGAAGGTTCCCGGCAGCGAGCCGCCGGTGTAGTTCTGCGACCAGAAATCCTCGATGTCGTCGACGGCGAGCAGGGCCAGGTCGTCGATCTGGCCGCCGTCGGTGTTCTCGGCCTGGCGCGTGGGTCCGGGTGCGTCGGGCCGGATGCCGCTGTGGCCGTCGGTCACCGGCAGGCCGCCGACGCGGTCGGGCAGGAACAACATCGAGGTCGCCCGGCCGCCGACCACTGTGGCGTTCCCGCAGCCGGCCAGGAGTGCCGCACAGCAGACCAGACCGAGCCACCAGCGAAACCTCGCCAATTGAGCCGCCTTCCGTGCGATCCGCCTCAGCCAGTTCTACCTGCTCGTGGCGACGTTCGGCACGGGCCGTTCGATGACCTGCGCGACAATGGCACCCGTTATGAGCACGTTCGACGGTCTGCTGG
>NZ_JAVREO010000233.1:0-429 GCF_031845445.1 Streptomyces chisholmiae
GTCCACAAGCGGCTGATGCTGGTTGCGACGATCAGCCTGCTGCAGGCGCCGATTGCGCGCTGGTTCGCTGTGCTGCTGGCGCCGCCGGCGCCGCCGGGCGGATTGTCGCTTCCGCCGCCGCTGCCGCTGACCATTCCGCCGGGCATCGTGGCGGACCTGCTGCTGGTCGTGGCGATCGTCTATGACTGGCGTACGCGCGGCAGGCCGCACCCGGTTTACTTGATCGGGGGGGCGGTGGTGCTCGCGTTCCAGCTGACGGCGCCGATCATCGGTGGATCAGAAGCCTGGCGTGGCGTTGCGGCGTGGATCGGCGCGCTCGGCGGCTAGCGGCGGTTTTCGTCGCAGCCCTTGCGGGCCAGCGCGTCGGCGCGGTCGTTCTCGGCGTGGCCGGAATGACCCTTCACCCAGCGCCAGTCGACCTTGTGAGCG
>NZ_JAVREO010000234.1:0-429 GCF_031845445.1 Streptomyces chisholmiae
GTTTCGGGCGCGGGGGCCTGCAAGGGCAACAGCACGATGAACCGGGTGTCGCCGGGCTTGGACTGCACCCGCAGATCGCCGTGGTGCTTTTCCACCACGATGCGCCAGGCCAGATCCAGACCCTGGCCGGTGCCCTCGCCGAACGGCTTGGTGGTGAAGAACGGCGTGACGATGCGGTTGATGTCCTCGGCGGGGATACCCGGCCCGTCGTCGCAGATCTCCACCCGGATCATCTCGTCGGTCTCCCGGGAGGTGCGCAGGGTGGCGCCGATGAAGCAGCACAGCCGTGAAGCACGCACCTCCTCGTGCTCGCCGGACTGCCTGTTCACCAACTCCAGTGCCGCCAGATGGTCGTCCTCACCGGTGGCACCGACCACCTCGGTGCAGGTGCGCACGAAGATGTTGGGCGTCTGTTCGATCTGCTGGATC
>NZ_JAVREO010000235.1:0-427 GCF_031845445.1 Streptomyces chisholmiae
TTCCCGGCTTCGACATCTGCGACCTCATGCCGCTCCAGGCGACCATCGCCGACCGTCTGGCCCTGGTGCGCAACTTCTCCTTCAACCCGAACTTTCACGATCCCGTCGAACTGTTTTGCGGCGTCCGAAAGCCCGCTGAATCGGGATCGGCGATCCGCCCGGATTTCGGTTCGGTGGTCAGCCGTTTGCGCCAGGGACAACGTCATCACCTGCCAACTTATGTGGCTCTCGACGAGACGGTGGGCAATCGCTATCGGAATGGCCCCGCGTACCTCGGCCTCAGTCATAAGGCATTCATCGTACGCGACAATCTCGACAACTTCTCTCTCAACCGCAACGTTCGTGTGGATAGGCTACGCGATCGAACCACGCTCCTGCGGCAATTCGACGCCATGACCCGCGATCTCGAAACCGCGGGCGGCGACCT
>NZ_JAVREO010000236.1:0-427 GCF_031845445.1 Streptomyces chisholmiae
TGTTCAGCCCGAATTCCGGACGCGCTAGTTGCCCTGCCCATACCGGCAGGACGAGGAGTACTGCCCACTCGGCGTCGTCGTTTCCTTGATGCCGTCAGGGCAGCCCGGCCACACAACGGAGTTGTTGGACGCCGAGCTCGGCTTCGGCGCGCCCGCCGGCAAGCTGCCCTTGTCCTGATAGCTGAAGAACTGGATCGCATTGTTCTTGTCGCGCTTCACCACCGTGTGCCATTCGCACTCGGCGTCGAAGTGATAGGCGCCCGCGCCGTCGCGCACGAGACAGCCCTTGCCGTCCGATGTCTGCGCCGCGTGTTCCGGCTTGTCCGGCTTCGCCACGGCGACGCCCGTGGTCGCAGAGGCCACCAGCAGAATGCCGGTTGCGATGGCCACGCCCGAGCACATCATTCGCTTCATCATGCTTCTCTCC
>NZ_JAVREO010000237.1:0-426 GCF_031845445.1 Streptomyces chisholmiae
GGCCACCCGGAGGGAGTCCTCGTGGTAGTTCTGCGGCGTCTCCCCGATCGTGGGAATGAACGACTTGTGCGTACCGGGCATGACCATGAGCGGACCGTTGAACGGATGGTTCTCGGTCAGCGAGATCGAGAAACTGAACGCGCGCGGCTGACGCATGCCGTCTTCGGAGTGCCAGGTCTCGAAATCGGAATGCCAGTGGAACGGAGCACCGCCGAAACCGGGCTTGTAGTTGACCCGGCTCTGGTGGATGTACACCTCCGAGTCGAGGACCTGCCGGGCGATGTCGGTGAGCCGCGGGGACCTCAGCAGCTCGGCAAAGAGCTCGCTGACCTTCTCGACCTCGAAGACAGAGCGCAGTTGGTCGAACTCCGGTTCCAGAATCACGCGCTCACTGGCGCGCAGCACCGGGTCCTCGCTCAGCCGTTG
>NZ_JAVREO010000238.1:0-426 GCF_031845445.1 Streptomyces chisholmiae
TCCATGAGAACAGGAACACCGACAGCGGATGTTCGCCCGGCTCTCCCAACTGCGGCGGTTTCTTCTTTTCGCTCACCGCACCCTCCCCGCGATCGGGGCGAGATAGCTCGCCACTGCGTCAGCCAGGAAGAACAGCGCTACGCATCCCGCCGCCGTGGCCATCAACGCCGCCACAGCAGGCCCCGGCGCCCCGCCCGGCCGGATGAAGCCGCGCGGACTTCCATCGCCCGCCGGCTGCAGCAGGGCCCGTATCGCCACAGGCACGAGGTAAATCAGGCCAAGCAGGGAAGACACGATCATCGCCGCCGCCGTCACCCACTCCCGCGTACCGAACGATGCCGTGATCAGCATGAATTTCGACCACATGCCAGCAAACGGCGGCAGCCCGATCACGCTCAGCGCGCCAATCAGGAAGCATGAGAACAC
>NZ_JAVREO010000239.1:0-426 GCF_031845445.1 Streptomyces chisholmiae
TGGAAAGCGAAGTCTTCGAAGGCGGCAACATCGCGATGGGATACCAGGTCGCCGGCAAGTTCACGCCGTCGAAAATCTACGGCGGTCTTCGCACCGGCCGCGACCGGCATCTCGATACCCCGGCCGTCGCCCGCCTGGCCCTGCAGCAGGGCGTCTTCGACCGCATTGCCCAGCTGCTCGGGCCCGATTTGCTCCTGTGGCGCACGCAGCTTCTGCCGAAGCCGCCGGGCGCTCCGGAAACGGCCTGGCATCAAGTGTCCACGTTCACGCTTTCGGGCAAGGCCCTTCGCCCCGTCATCGAGCCGGAAGACCGCAACGAGCTCTTCAACGTCACCGCCTGGCTCGCCCTCGAAGATGTCGACATCGAAAACGGGTGCATGCAATTCTGGCGCGGCTCGCACCGCAAACCGCTGCACAACATGATCC
>NZ_JAVREO010000240.1:0-426 GCF_031845445.1 Streptomyces chisholmiae
GGACATCGAACGCGTCGTCGGAAAATTCGCGACCGACAGTTTCTGGCGTGATCTGGTCTCCTTCACCTGGAACCTCAAGACCGTCGAGGGCCGGGACGGCATCGCCGACATGCTGACGGCGCGGTTGCACGGGGTTGCAGCCGGCCCGGCGCTTGACTGTGAAAAGACCTGCAAGATGACATCGCAACGTCTTGCAACCCTTACGCAGGCCGGGCCTGCGGGCCTAGAAACGTCCACCATGAGAGCAGCCGTGTACTACGGGCCGAACAAGGTCGAGGTCGCCGATGTCCCAGAGCCCGACCCAAATCCCGGCACCGTCAAGATCAAAGTCGGATTCAACGGCATCTGTGGCACTGACCTGCATGAATACTATGCCGGACCGATCTTCGTCCCGACCGAGCCGCATCCGCTGACCGGAAGCCAGCT
>NZ_JAVREO010000241.1:0-425 GCF_031845445.1 Streptomyces chisholmiae
GTCGCGTGCCTGGTCACGGTGGCGGAGACGATTCTGCAGAAAAAGCTGCCGCATCCGCCGTTGACGTTTCTCTTCACCGTCCGCGAAGAAAGCGGCCTGTGGGGCGCCCGTTTCGCGAAACTGGCCGACCTCGGGCATCCGGCGATGGGCTTCAATGCCGACGGTGGCGTGCCGGGCCAGTTCACCATCGGCGCTGTCGGGGCCGATCGCTGGGAGGTCGAGATTTTCGGCAAGGCGTCGCACGCCGGCGTTCATCCAGATCGCGGCGTCTCGGCCACGCTGGTCGCGTCGCTGGCGATCGCCCAGATCCACATGGACGGCTGGTTCGGCAAGATCGCGAAGAAGGGACGCGCGGGGACATCAAACGTCGGCCCCTTTGGCGACGCGGAAGGCCGGGCCGCGGGACAGGCGACCAACGTGGTGAC
>NZ_JAVREO010000242.1:0-425 GCF_031845445.1 Streptomyces chisholmiae
GCGTGTGGATCCTGATCTTCGCCGTGCCGTTCGCCGGCCTGGCCCAGATGATCCCCACCGCCGCCCTGGCCGGCCTGCTGATCGTCATCGGCTGCCAGCTGGTCAAGCGTGCCCACATCGAAACCGCCAAGCGCACAGGCGATCTCGCGGTCTACGCGGTCACAGTGGACGGCGTGGTGTTCCTCAACCTGCTCGAAGGCGTGCTGATCGGACTCGCACTGGCGGTCGCACTGACCGTGTGGCGAGTGGTGCGCACCAACATCGTCTCCGAGCCCACGGGTTAGGACACCTGGCGCGTCGCCATCGAGGGCTCCTGCACCTTCCTGTCCCTGCCGACCCTCACCAGCGCGCTGGCGCGGGTGCCGTCGGGCGCCTCGGTGACCGTGGAACTGTCGGTCGACTTCATCGACCACGCCGCCCACGAG
>NZ_JAVREO010000243.1:0-424 GCF_031845445.1 Streptomyces chisholmiae
GAAGTACGCGGAGCCGCGCATCGCGCACCGCAATCTCGAAACGCTGTTGGCTGCGACGCTGGAATCGACCCTGCTCGATGTCGAGGGGCTCGGCGACGAAGCCGGCCCTGCCTATCAGGTGCTCGACGAGCTCGCCGCACTGGCGCAACGGGCGTACGCCGAATTGGTCCATGAGACACCGGGATTCGTCGAGTACTTCAAATCGTCGACGCCGGTCAGTGAGATCGGTGCGCTGAACATCGGCAGCCGGCCCAGCTCACGCAAACCGACCACCTCCATCGCCGATCTGCGGGCCATCCCGTGGGTGCTGGCCTGGAGCCAGTCCCGCGTGATGCTGCCCGGGTGGTACGGGACGGGCACGGCGTTCCAACAGTGGATCGCCGACGACGAGACCAGGCTCGCGGTTCTGCAGGACCTGTACCGG
>NZ_JAVREO010000244.1:0-422 GCF_031845445.1 Streptomyces chisholmiae
GGGGGTTGTGTGGGCACGAGACCAATAAACTATAGCGGCGCTGACCGACCGCAGCTAACTGAATTTTGTGCGAATTACACGTGTAGATCGTTCGTACTGGTAATTAGTGCAACGGCAAAAATTGCTGGATAAGCAATTCTTGGGCGCCCTGAACTGCGGCGCAGTCGCCATCCCGTCCGCGCAACTCGTTTGCCCGGCGGTTATTGACGCTCGGGTTCGAAAGAGCCGCCGTCCCAACGGGTCAGCGGCGCCTGGCCGAGTTCCTGCATGCGCTGGGCAAACTCCTCGGTGAGGTACTGCTGCCGTGCCGACGCGACCTGTGCAGCGGCGCCGGCGGTTTCGACGATGAGCTTGGCAAGCGCGTCGGCGCCCAGCTTGTGCGCGCCGGGCCCGAGCCAGAGCCCGGTCATCGCTCCCATGCC
>NZ_JAVREO010000245.1:0-422 GCF_031845445.1 Streptomyces chisholmiae
ATTCTGCCGAATCCGATCATCAGGTTGGGGACAACCTCGCTCTCCTCCTCCGTCTGGCGGATGATCCGGATCGCCTTGTCGATATCCAGCAGGATTTTCGCAAGGCCCTGCAATAAATGCAGCTTATCCTTGCTCTTGGTCAGATCGTAAAAAGTGCGCCTACGCACGCATTCTACGCGGAAGGCGATCCATTCATTGAGCAGCTCTTTCACACCCAGCACGCGCGGCACTCCGGCGATCAACACATTGAAGTTGCAGGAAAACGTATCCTCCAGCGGCGTGATACGGAAAAGCTTCTGCATGAGCTTCTCCGGGTCTACGCCGCGCTTGAGATCAATGGTCAGCTTCATACCGGCAAGGCCGGTTTCATCGCGCACATCGCTGATCTCACGAATCACGCCGGCCTTGACGCGGTCGATGAT
>NZ_JAVREO010000246.1:0-422 GCF_031845445.1 Streptomyces chisholmiae
GACCAGATAGGTGGCCTCGGGGTCGGCCGGCACTCCTTCGGCGGCGAGGAGGACCCCGGGTGTCTGCTGGTAGATGTATGACGTCGACACGATCATGTCGTCGCTGATGGCCAGCTTCTCGTCGTCGGCGTAGAAGATGCACTGGGCGGTGTCCTTCCACGCGTGGTACAGCCCCATGACCGCCTCGGTGCCTTCCACGGTGACGCTCTTGCCGAGCATGAAGTGGTAGACCGGCTTTTCGACGGTCATGTCCGGGGCGAAGATCTCCTCATAGCGTCCGGCCATCTCCAGGTAGCGGTGCCGGTTGTAGGAGTGCAGCATGTAGAGGTGACATCCGTCGACTCGATCAGTCGCTCCACGGCTCGGTTGGTCTGGGTGATGTCGTAGCGGCTCATCTGTTTGTTTCCTTTCAGTCTGTCAAG
>NZ_JAVREO010000247.1:0-422 GCF_031845445.1 Streptomyces chisholmiae
GGACAACTCGACGAACTCGGCCGCGGGCACCTTCTCCAGGAAGTCCTGCACGCCTTCGGGGCTGACCACATCGGACAGCTTGCCGCGAATCAGCAGGATCGGGATGGTCAGGTTCATCGCGGCCTGCTCGAGCTTCTCCACCCGGATGAACGGGTCGTCCTCGGGCTTGGTGAGGAACGCCGGATCCCAGTGCCAGTACCAGCGCCCGTCGCGCAGCCGCAGATTCTTCTTCAGCCCGTCCGGGCTACGTGGCTTGGTGCGATGGGGCAGATAGGAGGAGACGGCGTCGGCGGCCTCCTCCAGGGAATCGAAGCCGTCCACGTTGGTGAACATGCAATCGCGGATGCGGGCGCTGCCGCTCTTCTCGAACCTTGGCACCACATCGACCAGCACGAGCTTGGTGACCAGTTCCGGGCCTGCGT
>NZ_JAVREO010000248.1:0-421 GCF_031845445.1 Streptomyces chisholmiae
TCCGGGGCCTGCGGGACCCCTGGGACCTGACCGGATTCCTGGGGTTCCCCGGCGCTCCTGAGGCTTACCGAGCACGTACCGCACCCCGGACGGCACAATGGGTTCATGCCGATACCCAGCCGCGCCGCCCTCGTCGACCACCTCGTCCGTACGCGTATCGCGGGGGACGTGGCCACACCACGGGACAACAACCTCTCCCACTACCGCAAGCTCGCCAACGGTGACCGCCACTACTGGCTGGGCCTGGAGCTCGGCGACCGCTGGACCGACGAGCAGGACGTGCTCGCCGTGATGGCCGAGCGCTGCGGGGTGAACGACGACCCCGAGCACCGCATCGGCCAGGACACCATCGACCCCGAGCTGACGGTCGACGCCCTGGAGCGGATGGCGGCCCGTCTGCGCAAGGCCGCCGACGGGCGGG
>NZ_JAVREO010000249.1:0-421 GCF_031845445.1 Streptomyces chisholmiae
TTGTCAGCCGGGAGGTCCGTCAAAGTGATGGTGGCACTGGCATTTTGCGGAACCTCGGTGCGCAGCCCGTTGGCCACCGCGCCCCCGATGACCAGCACGGTGGCCACCACGATGGAGATCCCCACCGCGGGCCGGGGGAGCGGCTGACCGGTGAGCACCAGCGCCAGCAGCGCGCCGCACAGACCCATCGCGACGGCCACCGGGATGGCCATCGCCAGCGCCTCACCCCACATGCTGGTCGGCCACGGGTAGTGATAGACCGCGCCGATCCACAACGACTCCAGCCTCAGTCCGACGGTCGCCACGCCGAGACCGGCCACCGCGCCGAAAAGGATGGGCCGCTTGACAAGCGGGGTCAGCGCGATGAGTTCGACCACCAGTGCGGGGCCGAGGTAGAGCGCGAACCAACTCGTCGGTGCAC
>NZ_JAVREO010000250.1:0-421 GCF_031845445.1 Streptomyces chisholmiae
CACCTTGGCCAGGGTCAGCTGCTTGCCCGGATCGAGGGACTCGATGAAGTACGGGCCGCTGGAGGCGTAGTTCTTGCGGAACTCCAGGCTGTCGGCGAAATACTTCGACACCACTTCCTCGGGCAGCGGGGTGACGAAGTTGAGGGTGAGGATGTCGAGGACATCACTGGCCGGCCGGGTCAGGGTGAGTTGTAATGTCTTGTCGTCCAGGGCCTTCCGTCCACTGATCTGGTGGGTATCGATGAAGTTCTTGACCGCGGCCAGATCGCCGGTGGGAACCTTGGCGAACTCATCGGCGTATTCCTTGAACCCGTCGAACAGTGCGTTGTAGTAGGTGATGGCGCTGACCTGGGCGTTGGGGTCGGGGAAGCGCTTCACCGCGTACACGAAATCCTGCGCGGTGATCGGCCGGGTCGCGGCG
>NZ_JAVREO010000251.1:0-420 GCF_031845445.1 Streptomyces chisholmiae
CTCCCTGGCCCGGTTCAGTGCGTCCAGCCAGACCTTGGCGCTCTTCCGCTGTTTGGAGCCACCGAAGACCGGCAGCGCGGTGAGCTCCTCGACGGTCTTGGGATCGGCCGTGGCCGCGTTGATGATCGCCGAGTCGGGCAGGATCCGTCCGGGCGCGATGTCGCGGCCGCGGGCGATGCTGTCGCGGGCGGTCCACAGCTCGCGGACGGCCGACAGCGCCTTTGGGTTGCGCACCTTGTGTATGCCGGAGGTGCGCCGCCAGCGGTCACGCCGGGTGGGCTGGGCCACGTAGGTGCGAAGGTACTCGAATTCCTGTGCCGCCCAGTCGGTTTTGCCCTGCTCTTCGAGGACCGCGGCGATCGCGTTGCGCAGTTCCAGCAGCACCTCGACGTCCAGCGCGGCGTAGTTGAGCCATTCCTG
>NZ_JAVREO010000252.1:0-420 GCF_031845445.1 Streptomyces chisholmiae
TCTTCAGGCCGCAGTCGGGGTTCACCCACAGGCGCTCGGCCGGAATGGCCTCAAGTCCCTTGCGCAGCAGGGCCGCTGCTTCCTCGGTGCTCGGGATGCGCGGGGAGTGGATGTCGTAGACGCCGGGTCCGGCCTCACGGGGGTAGCCGTGGGCGGCGAGTTCGCGGGCGACCTGCATGTGGGAGCGGGCGGCCTCCAGGCTGATGACGTCGGCGTCGAGGTCGTCGATGGCCTGGACGATATCGCCGAACTCCGCGTAGCACATGTGGGTGTGGATCTGGGTGTCCGGCCGCACCCCGGCGGTGGCCAGGCGGAAGGATTCCGTCGCCCACTCCAGGTACGCGGCGTGCTCGGCGGCCCGCAGCGGGAGCGTCTCGCGCAGGGCGGGCTCGTCCACCTGGATCACCGAAGTGCCGTTCG
>NZ_JAVREO010000253.1:0-420 GCF_031845445.1 Streptomyces chisholmiae
GACTACGTCGACCTGTATCTGATCCACTGGCCGGTTCCGGCCAAGGACGCGTACACCGAGACGTACAAGGCGTTCGAGAAGATCTACGCCGAGGGCCGGGCCAAGGCCATCGGTGTGTCGAACTTCCACCCCGAGCACCTGAAGCGGCTGCTGGACGAGACCTCCGTGGTCCCCGTCCTCAACCAGATCGAGCTGCACCCCCAGCTCCAGCAGGCCGAGGCGCGCGCCTTCCACGCCGAGCACTCCATCGCCACCGAGGCATGGTCGCCGCTGGGCCAGGGCAAGGGCCTGCTGGAGGTGCCGACGGTCGTCGCCATCGCCCAGAAGCACGGCCGCACCCCCGCCCAGGCGGTCCTGCGCTGGCACCTCCAGACCGGCAACATCGTGATCCCGAAGTCCGTGACCCCGGCGCGGATCGAG
>NZ_JAVREO010000254.1:0-420 GCF_031845445.1 Streptomyces chisholmiae
GCGCTGCCGCTGGGGAAACGCAAGCTCCGCCGACGCTGGGGCGTCCTGCATTGGAAAGGCCGCCGGATGAGCCTCGTCGAAGAGACGTTCATCGGGCTCTGTGCCAGCGTCGCGGCGAGGATTGGGCTATAGCGACAAACGGGGGTCCCGATTCGGCGCCGACGAGATGAGTGCCAGCGCATCGGTGGGTTCACGCCCGGCTTATTCTCCTCCTCCGAAACTCAAGACTTCCACGACGATGATCGACGGCGGTTCCTCGACTTCCGTGGACCGTTTTGGCTGTTCGGCAGGGCCTGTGCGACTGGGGTCGTTCGTCGTGGTGGTCGGAGGAGGCGATGTCGTGGCAACAAGGTTGCCAATGGACGGCGCTGCAGGTGGGGCAGCCGGCGGCGTACCTGCGGAAGAGCCAGTGACCTGGAT
>NZ_JAVREO010000255.1:0-419 GCF_031845445.1 Streptomyces chisholmiae
TCATGAGACCCTCTCTGTCGCATAGGTTCTGGCCGCGTTCACCACAGCGGTGAACAGGCGTAGGTCATCGAGGCTTTCTTCGGGGTGCCATTGCACGCCCAGCACGAATGCGTCGCCGGGCAGCGCTGGGTCACGTTCGACGGCCTCGATCACGCCGTCGCTGTCGCGGGCACTGACGACCAGGCCCTCACCGAGCCGGTCGATGGCCTGGTGGTGATAGCACTGCGCGTCGGACGTCTCGCCGATCAGATCGGCCAGTCGGGTGTCGGGCAGCGTGCGCACGGCCGAGGTGCCGAAGACCGCGTTGCCCTTCTGATGATGGGTGTGCCCGATCACGTCGGGCAGGTGCTGGTGCAGGGTGCCGCCCAGCGCCGTGTTGAGCACCTGCGCGCCCCGGCAGACACCGAGCACCGGGATAC
>NZ_JAVREO010000256.1:0-419 GCF_031845445.1 Streptomyces chisholmiae
GGAGGTGCTGGCCTCCCCCGCCGCCGACGACACGGCGCTCGGCTGGGCCGGGTCGACGGCGGCGCTGAGTTGTGCGCGGACCGGGCTTTTCGATCAGGTCGACGCGATGGCACGGCGCGCGCTGGCGGCGGGGCATCCCGGCCTGCTGCGGTTCACCAGCGGATTCGGCCAGACCACTGCGTTGTTGATGACCGGCCGGCTCGACCAGGCCCAGGACATGGCCCGGAGCATCACCGATTTCACCCAACTGCTGCAGCCCGGTCGTGCCATCGGCGAGGTGTTGATGGCCGACGTACTATTGGTCCGCGGGCAACACGATGAGGCGATTGCGTTGTTGCGCAAGGCAACCGCCGCACTGGCGCCGACCGGATACTCCTGGGGACCACTGGGCTGGATGTTGTTGGCGCAGGCCCTCGGTC
>NZ_JAVREO010000257.1:0-417 GCF_031845445.1 Streptomyces chisholmiae
GTGAGGCCTCGAACACCACATAGGCCATGGTGATCAGTCCGCCGCTGGCCATCCCGACGATGCGGCCCAAGCCGTGGGAGATGTAGCCGTAGAACGCGCCGGTGGTGGTTATGTGCTTGGCCATCGTCGCGTAGCCGACGGCGAAAAGACCGAGGACAACGGTTGCGACGATGTAGCCGGCCGGCGCATGTGAACCATTTCCGAAGCCAACGGCGATCGGCACATTGCCGACCATTGCCGTGATCGGGGCGGCGGTCGCCACCGCCATGAAGATGACGCCGACGGTGCCGACGGCGTTGCGTTTCAGTCTCTGGACGTCGTGAGCTGTGTCTTTACTCCCGGCGACAGCTTGATCGGTCATCTATCGGGGTACCTTCCAGGTAACAGTGGGATCCCCGATGTGGCCTGGGCCACAGC
>NZ_JAVREO010000258.1:0-416 GCF_031845445.1 Streptomyces chisholmiae
GGCGATGAATGCGTCTGCGGAGCCGGTGGCGGCGATACCGCCCAGCGCGCGACTTGCCGCACTGCCGTGGGGGAGTGCGGTCAGTAGCGTCGCCTCGTCGATGCCCAGTCGATCGCCCAGGCGCACGCCCTCGGCCACGGCGCCGATCTGCGCGGCGAACAACGCGTTGTTCACCAACTTCACCCGTTGTCCGGCGCCGACCGGGCCGACGTGCAGTACCGGATCGGCATAGGAGGTCAGCACCTCGCGGGCGCGAGCGACCGCGTCGTCGTCACCGCCGTCGAACACCGTGACGGTGCCGGCCGCGATGTCTTGCTGTCCGCCGCTGACCGGTGCGTCGACGACAGAAACACCCTGGGCGGCAGCCTTTTCTGCGATCTCCCGACAGGTGTCGGGGTGCACCGTGGAGTGAATGG
>NZ_JAVREO010000259.1:0-415 GCF_031845445.1 Streptomyces chisholmiae
GCGCGGGGTGCCGTTCTCCTTCGTGCGCGTCGACCGGGCCGGGAACCTGTCCAAGCGGCAGTCGGCGACCGGTTTCCACTTCTCGCGGGCGGGCGGCACCTGCCCGCTGTGGAACGTGTACGAGGCGTTCGCCGCGCCGGGCCGCATCCATGTGCAGATCGCCGAGATGCCGGACGGCGCCCGGTATCTGTGGACGGCGCGGGCGATCACCCGGCACCGCGGCGGCTGGGGCGAGCCGGGCAAGACGTTCGCCATCGGCCTCGGCTGCGAACTGCGCCACGCGCACCGGGTCGTCTACTCCGACGGACTCGACCTCACCAGCGGCTCGGCGGCCACCCCGATCGGGATGGGCTGCCGGGTCTGCGAGCGCCGCGACTGCCCGCAGCGGGCCGCCCCCGCGCTGGGGCACCCGCTG
>NZ_JAVREO010000260.1:0-415 GCF_031845445.1 Streptomyces chisholmiae
GTGCTCGCCGACGCGCCACTACACACCGCGCAGGCGTTGCGCTACGCCGTGGCGTGCATGCTGTTGCTCGCGTGTGCCCGGTTCACCGGCCATTCCTTGCGCCGCCCAAGGGGTTCCGAATGGCTGTGGCTGCTGAGTGTGACCGTGAGCGGTCTGGTGCTGTTCAACGTGGCCTTGGTGTACGGATCGCGCCACGCCGAGCCTGCGGTGCTGGCGGTCGCGGTGGCATGCGTGCCGGTCGCGCTGGCGACGATGGGGCCACTGCTGGAAGGCCACCGGCCGCGCAGCCGGTTGCTCGCCGCAGCCGTCGTGGTCAGCGTCGGAGCGGTGGTCGTGGAAGGGCTGGGGCGGGCAGACGGGATCGGATTATTCTGGGCCACGGTGGTATTCGCCTGCGAGGCCGGATTCACGTTAC
>NZ_JAVREO010000261.1:0-415 GCF_031845445.1 Streptomyces chisholmiae
GGTATGTCACAGGGGAGTTTGGGCCCGATCCGTTCCCGTTGCCTTGGATGTCTGCGCAGAATGCTCGCGGCGGAGGTTGCCGTCCCTGAACTGCGGGGAAGAGGGCGATAGGCAACCGGGCGGACAGGTGAGCGGGAGGCGTGCACACATGGGCATGAGCGTGATCATCTCGGCGGCGACGGCACAGGACGTGGAGCAGATCTTCCGGCTCCAGTACCTCTGCTTCCAGCGCGAGGCCGAGCTGTACGGCAACTACCGGATCGACCCGCTCGTCCAGACCCTCGACGCAGTACGGGACGAAGTCGCCGACGACCTGGTGTTCGTGGCCCGTCTCGGCGACGAAGTCGTGGGCTCGGTACGCGGTTTCACCGATCCGGACGGCACGGGCCAGATCGGCAAGCTCTGTGTGCACCCC
>NZ_JAVREO010000262.1:0-414 GCF_031845445.1 Streptomyces chisholmiae
TGCTCCGGGTAGCCATGGCGGATGGACCAGGGCCGGCGTCAAACCCGACAACATGCCGTCGGAGATTTCCAGCCGCTGGGAGTCTTCGCGTTCCTGAATCACCTGTCGGCGATCGGGTGCAGACTCAAGGCGTGAGACGGGAGGAGAACCGATGATCGACGTTCTTCCCGACATGCCCAAGGGTGTTTTCGGGATCCAGGTGTCGGGCCGGGTCCGCGGCGACGACCTCCGCGAATTCCGGCCGACGATGGACGCACTGTTGGAGACCGGCGAGATCCGGATCGTCGAAGTCATCTCATCCGATTACGAGGGCTTTGGACCCGGCGGTCTGGTGGAGGATCTGAACCTCGGCTTCGGCAGCCTGCTGCGCCATCACTCAGCGTTCAAACGGATCGCGGTGGTATCCGATATGGA
>NZ_JAVREO010000263.1:0-414 GCF_031845445.1 Streptomyces chisholmiae
CACCCACCTCAACGACGCACTCGTCGGCCGCCTGCAGAACAGCGAAACCCCGCACCTGGCCGCCGAAGCCCTGCGCCGCCTCGTCGAGCAGAAGATGCGAGAGCAGACCCGGCACAACATCGTCCGCCAGACCGCGTTCTCGGAGCGCCTCCAGGACCTGATGACCCGATACATGCGCCAGCAGCTCACCAGCGCCGAGATCATCGCCCAGCTGGTGGAACTGGCCAAGACGGTTGCGGAGGACGCGCGGCGAGGTGAGAAGTTCACCCCGCCGCTGGGCGACGACGAACTCGCCTTCTACGACGCGGTTGCCGACCTCGGCAGCGCCCGCGACCTCATGGGCGACGAGATCCTCTCCGGCATCGCCCGGGACCTCGTGGTCCAGGTCCGCAAGAACCTCAAGAAGGACTGGAT
>NZ_JAVREO010000264.1:0-414 GCF_031845445.1 Streptomyces chisholmiae
GGTTGGACTGGGGGCAGGACCTCATCGGCCCGATTACTGAGTTCCTGGCTGCCCGGTTTAACCTGGGTAGCAACCCGAGCACACGAGAATTACCGGCACAGTTGGTAATTCAGGTGTGCCGACACGCATATTTGCACTGGGTCGCGGACGGTGACTTCGCCGGCCTGCGAGCCGCGTTGCGGGTTGGTATGCAGATGGTTGTCGGGGCACTGCCGATTCTGTCGAAACAGGTCTGACCCACAGCTGGTGTGGACGCAAATTAGTTAATTACCAAAAATTTCGAGCGGCCCTACGTACGCGCGGTTGGACTTCACTCGTTCGGTGATGCGCCAACGGCCGTCGTCATCTCGCCGCCAGGTGTCGTGGTAGTCGCCCAACGTGTAGAACCGCGTCGACGGGTCGCCGGCTGAATTC
>NZ_JAVREO010000265.1:0-414 GCF_031845445.1 Streptomyces chisholmiae
GTCACTGCTGCAGCGGTTGTCCTCGGCGCTCGGCGAGGTGTCCTCCGTCGTGGAGGAACCCGACGGGGCGCTGACGGTGACGGTCGACGGTTCGGTGGCTTCGGTGCGGGTCGTGGCCATCGCCGAGGACCTGGAGATGGTCTCGCTGACGCAGCCACTGGCCTGGGATCTGCCGCTCAACAACAAGATTCGCGAACGCGTTTCCGACCATGCCAGCAAGACCAGGCTGGGCACGGGGGGGTTGGGGGAGAAATTGGTCGAGACACCGACCAACGGCGCGACACCCAAGGGCGCTGCGCGCAAGCGGCCGGCCAAGAAGGTCGCCGACGTGATGCGGCGCTACAACTTCCCGGCGGCCGGGCTCACCGACGACGCGCTGCGCACGCTGATTCTCATGGTTCTGGCCACCGGCGC
>NZ_JAVREO010000266.1:0-413 GCF_031845445.1 Streptomyces chisholmiae
TCCCCGGCTGGATGTGGCTGGACGCGGACAAGGTGGTCGCGGCGGCGCTGCACGATCTGGCGCGGGGCAGGTCGCTGTCGATCCCCGACCCGCGGTACAAGGCGCTGATGGGCATGGTGAAGGTGACGCCCAACGCCCTGCTGGGCGGGATCACCTCGCGGACGGGCCGGAAGTACGGGCCCCAGTGACGGCGTTACCGCCCCACCGGGGACGGGACGCGGCGCCCTGCCCGGGACCGGACACGGCGACCCTTCCGGGACCGGACACGGCGACCCGCCGGGGACGGGACGCGCCGACCCGCCGGGGACCTGACGCGCCGCCGCGCCGCGCGTCGCGGCCAGGACCCGCCCGCGATCCCGGCCGGGTCGGGACCGGTCCCGCGCAGCCCGCAGGCCCGGCATCCTCGTGGGGTG
>NZ_JAVREO010000267.1:0-413 GCF_031845445.1 Streptomyces chisholmiae
GACCTGAGATGCGGGCCGGCCAGGTTCAACGGGGGGTTGGGCTGGCCGCCGGAGGAGTCCTGCTCCACGATGTGCCGATCCAATGCGCTGACCCGCAGGGTGTCGTTGCGCACGGTGGTGCCCGGCATCTGCGTCCAGTCGTGGTTCCGCAGCAGGTTTTCGTCGTGTCCGCCGCCCGCGTCTTCGCCCCGCCCCGTACACCCGGCCGCCACCGCCATGACGAGCGCAACGGCGGTCAGTCGCTGCCACGTCCCCCCACCAAGGTCCACGGTCCCTCACATTCTCTTGTTCGAGACGAGATCAACGTCTTGAATCCGGGCCATAGTTCATCACGCAGAAGGTACGGCGGCCTTGTGCGGCCCGTCCCAGCCCGGGTGGCGGGCGGGGCCGGATCGTTGCGGCCTGCGCGGACG
>NZ_JAVREO010000268.1:0-413 GCF_031845445.1 Streptomyces chisholmiae
GGCCCAGTTCGCGGTTGTGTGCCTGCAGCGCCTCGGCGATCTGATCACCCACGGTGTAGACCGGGGTCAGCGCGGACATCGGGTCCTGGAACACCGTGCCGATCGTGTTGCCGCGAATCCGCGACATCTCGGCGTCGGAACGGCCGATCAGTTCCTCACCCCGCAGCCGCACCGATCCGGACACCTCGGCGAACTCGGGCAACAGACCCACGACGGCCATGGCGCTGGCCGATTTCCCCGCGCCGGATTCCCCGACGAGGGCGACGACCTCGCCGGCGTCGACGTGAAAGTCAACGCCCCGCACCGCGTGTACCACGCTGGTGTCGGTGGGGAAGTCCACCGTCAGATCGGTTACTTCGAGGAGTCGTGTCATCCGCGTGCCTTCTTGCGCCGCAGCCGGCCGCTCCCCGGAT
>NZ_JAVREO010000269.1:0-413 GCF_031845445.1 Streptomyces chisholmiae
CGGTATTCATTCGTCAATTGTTGCAGCTATATCACCGATCTCAAGAGTGGGGGTATTCTCCTGGGCTTTCATTTGAGTATGTATCAGCCTTGTCTGAGTGGGTTGTGATCGCTTGCGATCAGGATTTATTGCACAAAATTCAATTGGTCAATGACGATTTTTTAGAAAACAAACTGAATGAAACGCGTGAAGATGTCAGATTAACGTATATTGATACGAAATTTAACCAGATAATGAGTAAAATGGACATCCCATATGATGTTCTGAATTATCGTGATTTTTCGTTCAAAACCCACTTCGCCCAACCTACTTCACGCGGTGTTATTATCCCTTGTACCTATCTTATTCCTGAATAGCTAGATAGTTATTAAAGAGGTAATTTATTTAATTTGTTGATATAAACATGTAAATGG
>NZ_JAVREO010000270.1:0-413 GCF_031845445.1 Streptomyces chisholmiae
GGACGCGATCGAGGACGCGTTCCACAAGATGCACTCCGGTGAGGTGCTGCGTTCGGTGGTCGTCCTCAAATGACCGCGGCATCCAACATCCAGCGGGTCGTCACCAGCGGCACCTTCGAACTCGACGGCGGCAGCTGGGACGTCGACAACAACATCTGGATCGTCGGCGATGACTCCGACGTCGTGGTGTTCGACGCCGCCCACACCGCCGCCCCGATCATCGAGGCCGTGGGCGGTCGCAACGTCGTCGCGGTGGTCTGCACCCACGGCCACAACGACCACATCACCGTCGCGCCCGAACTGGGCAAGGCGCTGGACGCGCCGGTGCTGCTGCATCCCGCTGACGAGATGCTGTGGCGAGTCGTCCACCCCGACAAGGAATTCCGAACCGTCGAGGACGGCCAGGTGTTGCG
>NZ_JAVREO010000271.1:0-412 GCF_031845445.1 Streptomyces chisholmiae
GATATGTGCATTGATTTGTGAATTTGTGCGTTGATTTAAAGCCGTCATTAGACGGCTTTTTTATGCTACCCTAATTATAAAATAACACACAGGAAATTTGCGATGAATAACAACTACACATTCTATCTGCCTAAGGTGCCGCCCGTTGCTACTTTACTAATCGTACATGGCATGGCAGAACACCAAGGGCGCTACCAACCTTTTGCGCAATTTTTGGCAAATCATGGTATTGCGGTGTTGACGTTTGACCATTTGGGTCATGGACAGCAAGCCTATGACAATGGTTGCTTAGGCTATATGGGTAACCCCAATCCTGCTGAGCTGATGATTGACAATGTGATGGACCATGCGCAGTTAATCGCTGAAAAATACCCTGATATCCCCCATTTTATCTTGGGTCATAGTATGGGGT
>NZ_JAVREO010000272.1:0-412 GCF_031845445.1 Streptomyces chisholmiae
AGAACATCGACGTGTTCGGCTTCGAGCTGGACGCCGACGACCTCGCCGCCTTCGCGGCGCTGGACGAGGGCAAGCGGCTCGGCCCGGACCCGGCGGAGTTCAACCTCGGCGCCTGAGCGCCAGGTGCCCCCGGCGCCCCCACCGTCACGGCGGTGGGGGCGCCGTCGTCGGTCCACAGCCCCACGTCCCGGGAGTGAACAGAGCAATGAGCAGCGATCCGGCGCCCGTCGTCGAGGCGGGCACATACCGTCTGCGCAATGTGGGCAGCGGCCTGGTGCTGGAGGTGCACGGCGCGGCCAAGGGCAGCGGTGCCCGGGTGCAGCAGGGCAAGGACGACGGGACGGCCGCCCAGGAGTGGCTGGTGTCCCCGGTGCACGAGGGCGCGGCCCTCTACCACCTGGTCAACGCGCAC
>NZ_JAVREO010000273.1:0-411 GCF_031845445.1 Streptomyces chisholmiae
TCTTGAAGCCCTTGGCCTTGGTCAGTGCATTGCTCACAGCGACGGTGCCTCCTCAAGCAGCGGGTGACCCCACTTTTCCACGAAGGCGGCCTCGACGGCGGCACCCACCTTGTAAAGGCGGTCGTCCTTCAGCGCCGGGGCGATGATCTGGAGCCCGACCGGGAGGTTGTCCTCGGGGGCCAGACCGCAGGGCAGCGACATGGCCGCGTTGCCCGCCAGGTTGGTCGGAATGGTGCACAGGTCCGCGAGGTACATCGCCATCGGGTCGTCGGCGCGCTCGCCGATCGCGAAGGCGGTGGTCGGGGTCGTCGGCGAGACGATCACGTCCACCTGCTCGAAGGCCCGCTCGAAGTCGCGCGTGATGAGGGTGCGCACCTTCTGGGCCGAGCCGTAGTAGGCGTCGTAGTAGCC
>NZ_JAVREO010000274.1:0-410 GCF_031845445.1 Streptomyces chisholmiae
AGCTCGATCGCTTCACGTATGGCCGACCGGACGGTGTTGCGTGACACGTTCAGCGCCGACTGGAAGTCGGCGTAGCTGAGCCGCACTTCACACGCCGGGGTGCGCACCTGATCCGCCACTGCCAGCAGCGCGACACGGGCGTTCCCGCGCGCCTGGGAGTGCTTCCACACCCAGCCCATGGCGTCGAGGCTCATGACCGCCTCCCGACGGCCGCCGAGGTGGCGGCCCGCCGGTCTGGGGTGCGGGGGATGCTCACGAACGGCTCTCGCTATCTGGTGGTGCCGACTGGGTGGTCGTGGTGCGTGGGGCCGCCGGGGCACGGGAAGGGCGTGCCCCGGCGGCCATCCGCGCGGCGGGTCACCCGGCGCGGGGTGCGGGTGCGGCGGGTTCGCGGCTGGCGGCGATGACGC
>NZ_JAVREO010000275.1:0-408 GCF_031845445.1 Streptomyces chisholmiae
GGTAGACCTTGCGGGGCTTCTCACCCTCGGCCGCCGCGCGCAGCAGCCGGACCGCGTCATCCCGGTCGTGGGCCACCACGGCGCAGCGGTGCGCGAAGTGGTGCCGCCCCACCGCAAGCGTGTGACTGACCGAGGCCAACACACCGGGCCCAGCCTCCTCCCGGCCCGCCAGATCATCCGCCAACGCCACCAACGCCCGCGACAACGCACCCGCGCTCTTCGCCGACACCGGCAACACAAACGACGGCGCACCCGACTGACCCGAGACCGCCTCGATCTCCGCCCGCTCGGTACCCGAAGACTCCAACACCACATGCGCGTTGGTCCCACTGAACCCGAAAGCGCTCACCCCACCCCGACGCGCCGCACCCTCGTCCGGCCACGCCCGCGCCTCACGATTGACAAAGA
>NZ_JAVREO010000276.1:0-408 GCF_031845445.1 Streptomyces chisholmiae
GTGGTGTGTGCATCGGGTTGGGCCAAGCATCTGGAGCCGCGCACACCGCTGAAATCGTCGGCAGCCAAATCCCAGTCCTGAGGACCGTGCCACCCACTAGACCGAGGATTTTTGCTCGATGGTGACTGCAATCCTCGGTGCAAACATCGCATGGGCGCGTCCGCTCGCCGGCGACTACGGTCGATCGGATGACGGTGTCGCGATCACGTCTGACCCAGCTCTGCGCAGCGGCAGCCGCCATGGTCACGGTCTCATCCTGCGGACAACCAGCACCTGCGCCGCCGCTCACCAGCGCGCCCACGGCCACCACCGCGCCGACAACAGCGGCACCGGTAACGACCGAACCCGTAGTTCCCACAGCTGACTTCAGCCGGGTCTCGCAACTCGTCAATGAAGCCATCGCGGTAC
>NZ_JAVREO010000277.1:0-408 GCF_031845445.1 Streptomyces chisholmiae
GGTGTAGATCTCCTTGATAACCAAATCAAAAAAAAGACCGACTATCTGCCCGGAGACGTGTACGACGGCCTACAGCGCCGCGTCGCGCAGACACGTTCTGTGGGCAAGCCGTTGTTTGTCGCCGAGATCGGGATGGAGGCCGGTTCCTGCGATTCGCTGGAACAGCGGCGGAAATTCCTCGGTGATGCCATCGCCCAGATGCGCACGATGGGCACCGCGGGCGCGATGTTCTGGGCCTTCGTGCCGGATCCTCGGACCCACGAATGCACCCTCGACATCGGTCCCACCGACCCGTTGTTCTCCATGATCGGGGCCGCGGCAGCCTGAGGGCATTGCGATCACGCTGAGCAAGTTCCTTAACGCGAGGTCACCGGGCGCCCATAGTGGCAGCCATGACGAGTTCGGATG
>NZ_JAVREO010000278.1:0-408 GCF_031845445.1 Streptomyces chisholmiae
ATGCCACCCTCGGCCAGCGAAATCTGCAGGTCCGGGAATTTCTGCAGCTTTCCGGAGAACAACAGGTCGACCGTCGTCCACATCAGGTTGGTGGAGAACAGGGTGATCGCTACGGCGAACGGTGCGTCAGGCATCGCCATCTCGCCGGGCACCGGCTTCATCGAAGAGAACGAGAACCCTGGCACATACGATCCGGAACCGAAGTGCAGGGAGACGGGCATCTGCGCATCGGAACAGACCTGCCACAACGGATCCCAGGGGTCGGAATGAAACGACGGCAACCCCAGTGGCACCGGGCTGTCCGGGAACGACACCGTCCGAGCCCCTTTGGCCGCCACCCGCTCAGCCTCTGCGACCGTCGCGCTGATGTCCCACACCGGCAGGATCGCCAGCGGGACATAACGATCC
>NZ_JAVREO010000279.1:0-407 GCF_031845445.1 Streptomyces chisholmiae
GGGAGAGACTGCTTGAAAATCAGGGCAATGCTGGCGGGCGCCTTGCTGATGGCGGCATCCTGCGTGACGGCGGGCGGACCGTCGCAGCCATCGCCGCTGACCAGTGTGGTGGGGCCGATTGTGCAGACGGAAGCCAGCCATGCTTTCGGCGGGGCCGGGTGGGCGCTGCGGCCGGAAGACCTCGCCGGACAGGCTATGTCGAGGAGGAGTTCTTCGTCTCGGGCAAGGCCAACGTATACGACTGGCCCGCCGGCGGCGCCGTCATCCGCACGCCCGATGCTCCGTACACGACGCGGGTGCTCGTCAGGCGGCCCGCAGCCAAGACGCGATTCTCGGGCCGCGTCGTCGTCGAGATGCTGAACCCCTCGAACCTGATGGATCTCAATATCGGCTGGGCCATCCACCAT
>NZ_JAVREO010000280.1:0-407 GCF_031845445.1 Streptomyces chisholmiae
CCTTGAAGACATCGGTCAGCGAGGCGGCGGCCAGCACG
Organism: Streptomyces chisholmiae; assembly: GCF_031845445.1. Taxonomy (NCBI): domain Bacteria; kingdom Bacillati; phylum Actinomycetota; class Actinomycetes; order Kitasatosporales; family Streptomycetaceae; genus Streptomyces; species Streptomyces chisholmiae. The sequence goes on from NZ_JAVREO010000280.1 coordinate 39, forward strand.
GTCAGGTTCGCGGCCGGGGCGCCGGACCCGGGCGCGGAGCTGTCGGACGGCTTCGCGCTTGAGTCGTCGTTGCCGCAGGCGGCGAGCGGGACGAGGAGGGCGGCTGTCAGGACGGCGGCGGCGGTACGGCGGCGGGTGAGCAGGAGAGACATGAGGGTGAGGCTCCTTGGACTGCGGGCCCGGTCGGCGGGGTGCCGTCCGGGCAGGACGAGGCCGCGCGGGGCGCGGTGCGGTGGCGGCGGGGGGAGGTGGTCGCGCGGTGGTGCGGGCAGCGCTCGGCGCCCGGCCGCCGGTGGGGGGCGGCCGGGGCGCCGGGGTCAGGTGCGGTCGATGTGCACGCTGGTCGACTTCACCCGGGCGGTCGCCTGC
>NZ_JAVREO010000281.1:0-404 GCF_031845445.1 Streptomyces chisholmiae
CTGTTCCAGCGCGCGCACCACCCGCTCCTCCAGCTCGGGGCCGCGCAGCCCCGACGCGGCCGGGCCGAAGGCGACGTCCTCGCGGACCGTGGGCATGAACAGCTGGTCGTCCGGGTCCTGGAAGACGATGCCCACCCGGCGCCGGATCTCCGGCAGGTTCCGCTTCGCCACCGGGAGCCCGGCGACGCGGACCGTGCCCGAGCCCGCCGTCAGGATGCCGTTGAGGTGCAGGACGAGCGTGGTCTTGCCCGCTCCGTTGGGGCCCAGCACCGCCACGCGTTCGCCGCGCCCCACGGTCAGGTTCACCCCGAAGAGGGCCTGGTGGCCGTCGGGGTAGGCGTAGGCGAGGCCGCTGACGTCGAGCGACTGGACGGGGGCCTGGGGCACGGCGTCCTTCGGGGAGA
>NZ_JAVREO010000282.1:0-403 GCF_031845445.1 Streptomyces chisholmiae
GTCCGCAGAAATACCCATCGCCGACCTACAGCCCCATCTGCGTGCGGAATTTGCGGCGTAGCAGGTCGATCGGGGCGAGGCCGGAATCCGACTTGTAGTGCCAGAACGTCCAGCCATTGCAGGACGGGGCCTTCTGCACATGCGCGCCCATGCGGTGGATCGAACCGGTGGCTTCGCCGTTTGCGAGTGAACCGTCGGCGCGCACGCGCGCGACGTGGCGGTTCTGCGGGCAGAACAGGCGATCGCCGGGACGCACGAGGCCATGCTCGACCAGAGCGCCGAACGGCACGCGCGGCTCGGACTTTTTGGACGACTGCACTTCGATGTCTTCCGCGCCGAGCTTGCGCACATTGGCGATGCGCCGGGTGGCGACGTCGATGTAGTCCTTGTCGCGCTCAAGCCC
>NZ_JAVREO010000283.1:0-402 GCF_031845445.1 Streptomyces chisholmiae
ATTATAGCACAGTTATAGGCTTCCCACAAGAAAGGTAAAAGAAATTCATAGATTATTCGATTCTTTCAGAATCTAGAGAGCTTTCTAAACAAAACGAATTTTTCGAGTGATTTATCACTCGATTGGAGAGATGAACATGGGAATCATCAACATCATCGTCATTGGGCTCGGGCTCGCTATGGATGCTTTGGCTGTTTCCATCACAAGCGGCCTTACCGTGCGCCGCGTCCGTATCCGTTATGCCTTAAAGCTTGCACTGAGCTTTGCGGGCTTTCAAGCGCTGATGCCGGTGATCGGCTGGCTCGCAGGCATCCGATTCAGCGAAAAAATCCGGACGGTCGATCATTGGGTTGCCATGCTGCTGCTCGCAGCGATCGGGATCAAAATGATCCTCGATACCGT
>NZ_JAVREO010000284.1:0-401 GCF_031845445.1 Streptomyces chisholmiae
TAGCCTAGAGCCGCGAAGAGGGCGAGCACCGACAGCGTCCCCGCGAGACCCAGTTCCTCGCCGGTGACGGCGAAGATGAAGTCCGTGTGCGCCTCCGGGAGTTGGCCCCATTTTTCCACACTCGCGCCGAGCCCCGAGCCGAAGATCCCGCCGGAGGCCAGGGCGTAGATGCCGTGCACGGCCTGCCAGCAGTCGACCGGGCCCGACTGCGGTTCGGTGGCGCCGATGCAGGAGAGCCTGGCCATCCGGTTGGGGCTGGTCTTGATGAGGATCACACCGAGCAGGGCGGCGACCGACAGCACTCCGGCGAACAGCCGGGTCGGCGCGCCGGCCAGCCAGAGCAGTCCGAACAGGATCGCCGTGAGAATGATCGCGGTGCCCATGTCGCCGCCGAGCATGAT
>NZ_JAVREO010000285.1:0-400 GCF_031845445.1 Streptomyces chisholmiae
GAGGAGAAGGCTCGATGGCGAGTTCGGGTGGGTCTTTCTTTGCCAGTATGGCCGCAGCCGGGTATCCCCCCACATGGTGGGCGGGAATCCCGAAGCGATCGAATTCGCGTCTTTTGCATTGCCTCGACGAACTATTCATCGATTTGCCAAAGTGCCAGATTTCCAAGGACATTGGTCCTATCTGAAATGCACTGGAGACGCTGTCGGGAGGCTAGGCTCATGGCCTGACCAGCAACCGAGTAAGGGGGCAGTTTTTTGACCGTGACGGATCACGACACCCGATCTGCATACCTGGACCTGCTCCGCCAGGACCTCACCAGATACGGGGTCGACGAATTGGTGCCGGTTGGCTGGAACTGGTTGCACCGCCCAGTTTTCAAGATCGGCAATCTGATGCTTG
>NZ_JAVREO010000286.1:0-399 GCF_031845445.1 Streptomyces chisholmiae
TGCCTTATTGGCCGCACTGCAACATGTGCTGGCCGCTTTCGTGGGCATCATTACTCCGCCATTGATCATCGGCTCCACCTTGGGCCTCACCGCCCACTTGCCCTACTTGATCAGCATGGCGCTGATGGTCTCTGGCGTCGGCACCTTCATCCAGGCGCGTAGGCCGTTTGGCATCGGCGCCGGAATGATCTGCCTGCAAGGCACCAGCTTCGCGTTCCTCGGCGCAGTATTGTCGGCGGGCTTCCTGGTGAAGCAACGTGGCGGCAGCCCGGAAGACATCATGGCGATGATCTTCGGCGTGTGCTTTTTCGGCGCTTTGGTGCAGATCGTGTTGAGCCGCTTCATCGGCCAACTGCGCCGGGTGATCACACCGTTGGTGACCGGGATTGTGATTACCCT
>NZ_JAVREO010000287.1:0-398 GCF_031845445.1 Streptomyces chisholmiae
TGACCGGGCCTGCGGTGACGCCACGCTTGACGGCCGGGCCGTCAGACGGGAGACGCTGCGCCCCAGAAACAACCGCCTTGAACTGAGCGCCCGGACGGAAAGCCGGCACCGAGGTGGGCTTGACCTTCACCGTTTCGCCGGTGCGCGGGTTACGCGCCACACGGGCAGCGCGGCGGCGCTGCTCGAAAACACCGAAGCCGGTGATCGTGACGCTGTCGCCCTTGTGCACCGCGCGGACGATGGTGTCCACAACGTTCTCCACCGCGGCGGTAGCCTGCCGACGATCGGTGCCCAGTTTGGTTGTGAGTACGTCGATGAGCTCCGCTTTGTTCATCCAAAACCTCCGAAACCAGTGGTCCTCCTTGGACCGACTAGAGGACACGGTAAACCCTGTGACC
>NZ_JAVREO010000288.1:0-398 GCF_031845445.1 Streptomyces chisholmiae
CCCTCACCCGGTGCGGCAGGGCGCGGGTGAGGGACGCCGTGTCCAGCAGGGCGTGGGCGAGGGCGGCCGGTGTGCCGTCGTCGGCCGCCGTTCCCCTCGGCCTCACCTGCCGACCGGGGGCTGGGTGACGAAGGGGTGGTCGCGGGTGGTGCGTTCGGCGGTCTTGTTGTGTCCGTAGGTGTCGGCGCCGCTGACCAGGACGGTGCCGTACCGGTCGAGGCTGACCCGGCCGCCGTACTCCTCGATGGCGTCGGTGCCGGGGTAGACCTCGACGGAGGTGGGCACGTAGCGGGAGGCGAAGCCCATGCGCATGTCGCGGGTGCGGCCCTCGTGCGGGTGCGAGGCGTGCATGAGGGTGGACCAGAACATGATGAACTGGCCGGCCCGCATCTCCATGG
>NZ_JAVREO010000289.1:0-398 GCF_031845445.1 Streptomyces chisholmiae
GCTGTACCGGTCTGGCCGCGTCGATCGCCGCCTGGAACATCGCGGGCCGGAACGCGCCGTAGGCCAGGCCGCACCAGGTGGTGCCCTCCGGGAACGCCACCACGGTGTGCCCGGCGCGCAGGCGCTCGGCCACGGTGTGCACCACCGAGGGCAGCCGGCGCAGGCTGCCCCGGTCGATCGGGATCACCTTCATCACCCGGGCCAGCCGGCCGACCGCGGGCCAGTCGACGAGATCGGCGCGGGCCACGAAGGACCCTGGCAGCACCGCGCCGATGGTGAAGATGTCCAGCCATGACACGTGGCCACTGACCACGAGCACGCCCTTCAGATTGCGAATGGGTCCGCCCGACAGGGAGATTCGGACCCCGAAGCAGCGCAGCATCAAACGGCAGTAGAAG
>NZ_JAVREO010000290.1:0-397 GCF_031845445.1 Streptomyces chisholmiae
CCATCCGGTACGAGACGAGCCGGTCCCGTCCGCCGTACACGAGCTGGGTCGGTGCGAGCACCCGCTCGGCCTGGCGCCACAGTGAGTGCTGGCCGCCCAGGGTGTACGCGTCCACGATGCCCCGGGCCGAACGCGTCATCGCGTCCCAGAAGTACGGCAGTTCCAGCCGGCGCTCCATCTCGGCCACCGCATGACGGAAGGCTTCGTCGGAGACCCGTGCCGGATCGCCGTAACAGAGTGCCATGACTCCGCGCGTCCGTTGCTCCGCCGTCCAGTCCTTTGTGAGCCGGGCGAAGAGCGGGGCGACCCCCGGCACCGCCAGGAGACCGGTCGGCACGGCGGGCCGCTGCACCCGCCACTCGGGCAGCGCGGGCGAGATCAGGGTGAGGGTGCGCAC
>NZ_JAVREO010000291.1:0-397 GCF_031845445.1 Streptomyces chisholmiae
CCTCACCATCGCGGTCGTGATGGCCGCACTCGTGGTGATCATCTGGAAGATCCTCGACGCCTCGACGCCGGACAGCGCGGTGGCGGTGCTCGGGGTTGTCATTCCCATGTTCGCCACGGTGGGTGCGGCAGTGTTCGGGATCCCGATCGCCTACCAACGCGGAACGACCGTCGGAGCTCAGCAGGCCAGCTCGACGAAGGACCAGGAGGTCGCGGCCGCGAGCGACCACGCGAAGAAGGAAGCGCAGGCGGCGATGAAGACGAAGATCGGGCCGGTGGTCGACAACTTCGCCGACTCGGCGCGCAGCCTCGTCGAGCGCGTGCGCAACGGGACCGAGAGCCCCGCCGGCACCGACACGTACGTGCTCACCCGCGATCGCGACGACGCGGTCCCGGAT
>NZ_JAVREO010000292.1:0-397 GCF_031845445.1 Streptomyces chisholmiae
GGGTACCGTGAAGTCACGCAGTTACTACGCAGTGCGCGCACTGCGGGCGGTGTTCGACGAGATGGGGCTGCTGTGATCGACGAACCTCATGTCCTTCTGGGCGCCTACATCCTCGGCGGCCTCGACGCCGAGGAACGCGGACGCTTCGAGGCGCACCTCAAAGATTGTGCCCAATGCCGCGCCCAAGCCGCCGATTTCGCGCCGCTGCCGGCGCTCCTGAGCAAGGTCGACCCGGCTGACCTGGAAACCGGACCCACCGACGGTGGTGAGTCGGAACTGATCCTGCGCGACATGCTCGCCACCCGACGTACGGCAGCTAAGCGCCGCGTTCGCCGCCGGGTGGCGCTGGGGGCGTGCGCCGCGGTGCTCGCCGCCGTCGCACTGGTGTTGGTCATCC
>NZ_JAVREO010000293.1:0-396 GCF_031845445.1 Streptomyces chisholmiae
CCGCAAATCCGAAAGCGTCCCTTCGAGCTCGCCGCGCCTGATGAGATTTGCAGGGATCACCCATGGTGGCGCCGGCACCGACGCCGGCGGCGGCAACATCTCCAGCTTCGGCCGCGCCTTCGGAGCTTTACGTTTCTGCTTGCGCGCTTTTTTCATCTTCTGCTTTAGCCTCCGTCAGCCGATCGACTACGGCACCGATGATGGTGCTCGGCGTGCCGTTGCCTTCACGCGTCAGCGCATGCTTGATGGTTTCGAGCGGCACGCCATGCTGCAGGGCGATCGAGAGCAGCACTGCGCCATCGCGCGCGACTGCTTCGGTTGTGCTGCCGGCTTTTGATCCCGAGATGAAAACCTCGCCGATCTCGTTCGTGTCGTAATAGCCGAGCGTCACCTGAT
>NZ_JAVREO010000294.1:0-395 GCF_031845445.1 Streptomyces chisholmiae
GGGACCAGCCGTAGCGGTTGACCAGGAACTGGCCGATCTTGAGGACGATCCAGGCATGCACGGTCCAGTAGCAGGCGTAGGCGAACGGCATGAACAACGGATCGTTGGGGGTTTTGAGGGGCAGCCAATCCAGTAGGTGGTGCTGGGCGAAGGTTGGGCTGTAGATCAGTTGCTGACCCCAATCTCCCACTGTCTCCATCCAATACACCAACATGCTGTTGGTCAGGAACAGGAAGCCCCAGGTGAGGCGTCGTCGGCGCACGGTGTCGATCACGGCGAGCAGCACGACCAAGCCGCCGAGGATGGGGATGACCCAGTTGAAGAACCAGACACCGCGCGGGTGGAGCAGCGCCGGCGGTGTGGGCGGCGCAGTGAGTGCAACGGGCATCGGTCCT
>NZ_JAVREO010000295.1:0-395 GCF_031845445.1 Streptomyces chisholmiae
GAACGGCGGCCGTTCTCCAGGCGGCTGATCTTCGACTGCGAGACCAGCAGACGCTCCGCCACCTCCTCGGCCGTCATGCCTTTGAGTTCGCGCAGGCGGCGCAGTTCCTGGCCCAACCTGCGTCGCCTGACTGTGGGATTTACGTTGGACGGCACGGAAAGTGCACCTCCGGCTATGTAGCTGTGCGTATCTACTGCTCAGCAGATTGCCACCCCTGGCCCCGGCCGCGCTGGGAAACGGCCACAAGCAGGTGCGTGCGGTATAAGCCCCCGGCCGCGCACCGGAGCACGCACCGGCGCGCGGTCCGGTGCGCGCTACGGCGTGCATGCGCGCGGGGCAGCCGGTCGGAACCGGCTGCCCCGCGCGGGGGGCGGGTCCCGCACACGGTCCGCTGA
>NZ_JAVREO010000296.1:0-393 GCF_031845445.1 Streptomyces chisholmiae
CGGCAAGGCCATGCGGCTGCGCGACACCTTCGAGCTGAAGGATGCCGACGGCCGGGTCCTCGTCGAGCTGCGGCAGAAGCTGGTCAGCCTGCGCGACACGATGCTCATCGAGCGCGGCGGCGAGGAGCTCGCCAAGGTCAAGCGCAAGCGGCTCTCGCTGCTCCGCAACCACTACCGGGTGACCCTGGCGGACGGTACGGAGCTTGACGTCAGCGGCAAGATCCTGGACCGCGAGTTCGCCATCGAGTACGACGGTGAGCTGCTAGCCCAGATCTCGCGGCGCTGGCTGACGCTCCGGGACACGTACGGCATCGACGTGGTCCGGGAGGACGCGGACATCTCCCTGCTCATCGCCGTGTCGATGTGCGTGATCGTGCTGGCGGACAAGGAGAT
>NZ_JAVREO010000297.1:0-393 GCF_031845445.1 Streptomyces chisholmiae
GCGATCGTCGGCGCCGAGCTTGTCCCACTCTTCCTGGGAGACCAGGTGCTTGGCCAGCAGATCGCGCAGAAGAACCGGCACGCTCGGCGGCGTGAAATCACTGACACGGGTCAGTCGTGTGCCGGACAAAGTTGTCATCTCGTCTCTGGGCGATCGCAGCAACGATAAAATCGAAATCGCCCTTGAAATCGCGACAACGAAAGCGAAAAAAATGTTCGCTCGTCTGGGCTGGGTCCCGAAACGGGTGAGGCAACTCACCGTAACACGCGGTAAGGCCGGGTACAATGCACGAATGTGGTATTGCCCCCCTCTCCCCTTCGGGGAGAGGGGTTGGGGGTGAGGGGCGATCCCACGTCGGGTGAGAGCATCCGTCCGAACGAGCGCAAGACGAAG
>NZ_JAVREO010000298.1:0-393 GCF_031845445.1 Streptomyces chisholmiae
TCCCGAGACAATCTCTGGTTTCTTCCTCGACAAGTCATACAGCGAGGCAGGCGGGAGAAATGTCGTCAACGTCTTGCTAGTCGACTTCCGGGCGTTCGACACACTTGGCGAAATTACCGTGCTCGGCGTCGTCGCCCTGACGGTTTTCGCCCTGCTGCGACGCTTTCGGCCTGCGGCTGAAAGCCTGTCAGCGCCGGAGCAGCAGGCCGTACAGAAGGCATTTGATGTACGTCACGAGGCGCGAACGTCAGACGAAACAGTTGTCGACTACCTGATGATTCCGCGTGTCATCATGCAGTGGCTCTTTCCGGTCATTGTCGTCTTTGCGATCTACCTGTTCCTTCGCGGCCACGACCTGCCCGGCGGAGGCTTCATCGCCGGCATCACCATGTC
>NZ_JAVREO010000299.1:0-392 GCF_031845445.1 Streptomyces chisholmiae
TCGGCGAACTCATCGAGCGGGTTCACGCCGAGAGACTCAAGGCGTACGCGATCGCGACGAAGCTCGACGAAGCCAACGCAGCAGAGGCGGCCGGCGCCGACGCGGTCATTGCGAAGGGCTACGAGACCGGCGGGTGGATCGGGGAGGAAGGTTCTTTCGTCCTGTTACAGCGGCTGCTCGACGGTGTCTCAGCCCCGGTGTGGGCCCGGCGGGATCGGCCTGCACACGGCAGCGGCGGCGTACGTGGCTGGCGCTGCCGGTGTCCTGCTCGACAGCCAGCTGCTGCTGACGCGCGAGTCCCCGCTGCCGGACAGCGCTCGCGCGCGCATTGCCTCCATGGACGGCAGCGAGACTGCCGTGCTCGGATCCGCGATCGGTGCGCCGCTCAGGGT
>NZ_JAVREO010000300.1:0-392 GCF_031845445.1 Streptomyces chisholmiae
GAGCACGGCTTCGCGCTCCGCGCCGTCGCCGGTCGAGAAGCTGGCGCTGTAGAAAAACCCGGCGATGCCGGCCACCACAAGCGTGAGACCGATCACCAGCGCGTATACCTGAGCGGGAGAGCGCTCTTCCATGGGGACACCTCCTTGTGGGCGATTTTCCCCTTATTCGCACTTGGCGCGTCTGCGGATCATCCAGATCGGGCTCTGGCGCGTAGGAACACTGAATGGCACACGACATCCGCGACCTGGCCGACGAGGAGGTCATGCAGCTCGTCCAGAAGGGCGACCCGCGCGCCTTCGAGCTGCTTTACGTCCGCCACGGCGGAGCGGCGTTCTCGCTCGCGTACCGGATGGTGGGAAAGCAGGCGCCGGCGGAGGATGTGGTCCAGGAG
>NZ_JAVREO010000301.1:0-391 GCF_031845445.1 Streptomyces chisholmiae
AAAGCGTGGGGAGCGAACAGGATTAGATACCCTGGTAGTCCACGCCGTAAACGGTGGGTACTAGGTGTGGGTTTCCTTCCTTGGGATCCGTGCCGTAGCTAACGCATTAAGTACCCCGCCTGGGGAGTACGGCCGCAAGGCTAAAACTCAAAGAAATTGACGGGGGCCCGCACAAGCGGCGGAGCATGTGGATTAATTCGATGCAACGCGAAGAACCTTACCTGGGTTTGACATGCACAGGACGCCAGTAGAGATATTGGTTCCCTTGTGGCCTGTGTGCAGGTGGTGCATGGCTGTCGTCAGCTCGTGTCGTGAGATGTTGGGTTAAGTCCCGCAACGAGCGCAACCCTTGTCTCATGTTGCCAGCACGTAATGGTGGGGACTCGTGAGA
>NZ_JAVREO010000302.1:0-391 GCF_031845445.1 Streptomyces chisholmiae
TCCGGGGACCGCAACCCGCTGCACAGCGATCCGTGGTTCGCGCAGAACCTCGCCGGGTTCCCGAAGCCGATCCTGCACGGGCTGTGCACCTACGGTGTGGCCGGGCGGGCGCTGGTCGCCGAGCTCGGCGGCGGTGACGCCACGAAGGTTCACGCAGTGGCGGCGCGGTTCAGTTCGCCGGTGTTCCCGGGCGAGACGCTGACGACGTCGATCTGGCGTACCGAACCGGGACGGGCCGTGTTCCGAACCGAAGCCAGCGGACCCGACGGTGCCGATGCCCGGCTCGTCCTCGAGGACGGCGCCGCCGAGTATGCCCAGTGATCCAGCCGGTCCGGCAATTTCGTAGAACCCCTGCACGTCGCGTGGTGGGTTGACAGGATCGACCCACTAC
>NZ_JAVREO010000303.1:0-388 GCF_031845445.1 Streptomyces chisholmiae
CTGCCGCCCTACGCCGGACCCGCCGAACCCAGCGCGCTCAGCGTGCTCATCCGGCGCGACTACGCGGTCGCGGAGCCGCCGCGTCTGCTCGCCCAGGCCCAGCGTCTCGCCGACATCGACGCCGGACCCGGCGGCGACGGCTCCACGACCCCGGTCGTCGGCACCAGCGTCCACGCCGCGCTCGGGGTGCTCTTCGGGGAGTACGAACCGGACGAGATCGCCTCCCGGCACAAGGAGTTCGGCCTGGAGGAGGGGGACTCCACCCTCTGGGTCTCGGCGGCCGAGGCGCTGCCCGAGCCGGGGGAGTGGCTCGGGGCCCCGTTCGAGGACGCCGACCCCGAGCTGGTGGTGTGCCGCTTCGACGTCAGCGCCGTCTTCGACGAGGAGG
>NZ_JAVREO010000304.1:0-388 GCF_031845445.1 Streptomyces chisholmiae
ATTACTAGGCTTCCAGGTCTGGTCTATCAATCCCGTGGTCTGCGGGGGGCCTTATCCCTCTAAAAGGGTGAGAAGCCTGGTCTTGGAGGGGGTTTCCCGCTTAGATGCTTTCAGCGGTTATCCTGTCCGAACGTGGCTATCCAGCGGTGCTCCTGGTGGAACAACTGGTATACCAGAGGTTCGTCCGTCCCGGTCCTCTCGTACTAGGGACAGATTTCCTCAAGCTTCTGACGCGCGCGGCGGATAGAGACCGAACTGTCTCACGACGTTCTAAACCCAGCTCGCGTGCCGCTTTAATGGGCGAACAGCCCAACCCTTGGGACCTGCTCCAGCCCCAGGATGCGACGAGCCGACATCGAGGTGCCAAACCATCCCGTCGATATGGACT
>NZ_JAVREO010000305.1:0-388 GCF_031845445.1 Streptomyces chisholmiae
CGACGAGTTCCCGTACCACCGCCAGCGCGCGCGGGTCCTTCAGATCGACCGCCAGCGACTCCTTGCCCCGGTTGCACCAGACGAAGTGCGAGGCCAGCCCGCCCGCCGCCGTGTCGTATCCACGCGCGAAGTCACCGCCGTCCGGGCGCTCCACCTTGATGACCCTGGCCCCGAGGTCGGCGAGCTGACGGGTGGCGAAAGGGGCCGCGACGGCCTGTTCCAGGCTTACGACGGTGATCCCCGCCAGCGGTGCGTCTGTCATTTCGCCAGCGGATCCCGCGGCAGCCCCAGCAGGCGCTCGGCGATCGTGTTGCGGATGATCTCCGATGTCCCGCCGGCGATGGTCAAGCACCTGGCGTACAGGTAGGCGCGGGTCAACTCGGGCGTT
>NZ_JAVREO010000306.1:0-387 GCF_031845445.1 Streptomyces chisholmiae
TCTGAATGTAGTCGAGGTAATCGCCGAAACGGCTGGTGCGGGCGTAAAGATCGCTTTCCTTGTCGGTCTGCAGCGGGGCGACATCGTCGGAGTATTTGCGGAAGTATTCGGGAGTCCAGTTCTTCACCGCGTGCGATTCGCTGGTAAGGCCGGTGATGATGACGGGGTGCGGATTCTTGATGTACTTTCGATAGAACTCTGCCGCGGTGATTTCACCGACGTGGACGCGCGGGATCGGCATGTGCACATGCTCGGATCGCGGAGGGTTTTTCCGGCAATAGTCGAGCGCCTCGGCCCGCAGCCGATTTTCCCAGGTCTGAAACCGGAGCATGCCGAGATAACGCTGCGCCGTCAGGAGAAATCGGTAGCGCACGCGCAAGCCATACG
>NZ_JAVREO010000307.1:0-386 GCF_031845445.1 Streptomyces chisholmiae
TCAGCAGCCTGGACGGCGGTGCCACCGAGGACGGCAAGTCTGGCGGGCTGGGCGGTCCGGGTGACCGGGCTGTGTTCAATCTCATGCGCCACGCCGCCGACGTCATCCTGATGGGCGCGGCGACGGTGCGGATCGAGAACTACTCCGGCGTGCAGCTCTCGGTCGCCCAACGGCAGGAGCGCCAGCGGCGTGGCCAGGCCGAAGTGCCGCCGATCGCCGTCATCACCGCATCGGCAGAGCTCGACCACCACTCCAAGTTCTTCACCCGCACCGAGGTGGCGCCTTTGATCCTCACCGCCACCGAGACCGTCTCCGACGCACGGCACCGGCTGGGCACTCTCGCGGAGGTACTCGACGCCTCCGGCGCGGACCCCACGCGCGTCGAC
>NZ_JAVREO010000308.1:0-385 GCF_031845445.1 Streptomyces chisholmiae
GTCGCCGAGAAGGTGTATTCGGTCCAGCGCTCGGCGACCTGGGTGTTGCCGAAACCCGACCGGCCGTACACCGCGCGGGAACGCTGGCTGTTCGCCCACGTGCCGTTCGCGAAGAAGATCTACCGGACCCGGCTCTGGCTACGCAGCGAGTCCAACATCGCCGTGATCGAGAACGGCAGCGACAAGACCCGGGAGTTCAAGGCGCTCGCGCTCAACCTCCTCGAATCAACGGTTGCCGACGAGGAACTGCGGGCACGGCTCACCCCGGACCATCCGCTGGGTTGCAAGCGGTTGGTGTTCTCGCCGGATTTCATCGCCACCCTGACCCGGCCCAACGTCGAGGTGGTGTCCAGCCCGGCCCGTGCGCTACGGGCCCGGTCTCTGG
>NZ_JAVREO010000309.1:0-384 GCF_031845445.1 Streptomyces chisholmiae
CTGCTGATGACTGTCTGCCGGGCTATCTCGACAACGGAGCCGTCGGGGTGAAGACGACCGGCATGGCCTCCGGCCCGCTGACGAAGTTGGCCGGGCGCAGTGGCACGTGTGCGCCGTCGACCAGTCGCAGGTCCGGCAAGCGCTCCAACAGCCGGGACACCATCAGCCGCAGTTCCAGTCGAGCCAGCTGATTACCCAGGCAGAAGTGGGTCCCGAAACCGAATGCCAAGTGGCTGTTGGGGTTCCGGTCGATCTGGAACTCATCCGGGTTCTCGAACACCGCTTCGTCGAAGTTGGCCGATTCGAACATCAGCATGATCTTCTCGCCGGCCTTCAACTCGGTACCGTGGAACGTGGTGTCGGCGGTCAGGGTGCGGCACATGT
>NZ_JAVREO010000310.1:0-382 GCF_031845445.1 Streptomyces chisholmiae
GCACGTCTCGGCCACGCCACACGCTACGTCAGCGTCGGCCCCGCGCCGGGCGGGTACGTGCCCGGGAGATCAGCCTCCGAGGTAGCCGGTGATGTGCGGGAGCGCGTCCTCGACGAGCATCACCGGCTTGAGGTCGGTGAGGTCGAGGTCGAGGTATTCGTTGAAGTGCAGAAACGTCTGGTACGTCCGCGCGAGGTCCTCGGGCTCGGTGATCAGGATGCCGCCCGTTCCGTCGGCGAAGACGTAGTGCACCGCGCCGTCTGGATCGCCGCCGAGCTGGGCGTAGTGATCCATGATCGACGTGGCCGCCTCCTTGGTGTGGGCGTCGTCCCGCCAGCGGTACACAGTCGCGAAGAGCATGGCCATCCTCCCAGTGCTACCG
>NZ_JAVREO010000311.1:0-382 GCF_031845445.1 Streptomyces chisholmiae
GGATTCGCGTGACTCTGTCTCCAACCCGGCGAACCGGTCCCCGGTCTTGGCCGCGAGTGTGCGGGCCGCCTCGTCATGGGATTCGCCGAGCACGCTGATCGCCAGCGACGGCAGGTCCTTGAGCTTGGGCCAGGTGGTCGAGGAGTTCTGAACGCAGAACGACACCAGCGGCGGGTCGAGCGACAGTGCCGCAAACGACTGGCAGGCAAAGCCGATCGGCACGTCATCGTGCAACGTCGTGATGACGGTGACGCCGGTGCAGAACTGGCCGAGCACATTTCGGAACGTACGCGGGTCGATCGGCTGAGTGCTGGTCATCTGTTCCTCGCGCGAGCGCTCGTCACTGTCACTTGAAGCCCACGGAGAAGTCGTGGCCCCAGAG
>NZ_JAVREO010000312.1:0-381 GCF_031845445.1 Streptomyces chisholmiae
GGCCGACCGCTCCCGCACTCCCGACCGACGGAGGCCGAAGCCCCCACGCCTCTCTAACGCGCCTCCCGCCCGGACGTTGCGCCACCACGCCGTAGTGCTTTGCCCTGGCCCCCGCATGGCGAGTAACGTGGTCGCCGATTGGTGGCACGACGTTCGACTGTGTCATCATCTGCACGCACCACTCGCGTCCGCGCGAGGTGTGTGGAGGAGGCGTCGCCTAGTCCGGTCTATGGCGCCGCACTGCTAATGCGGTTTGGGTCTTAAAGCCCATCGAGGGTTCAAATCCCTCCGCCTCCGCTCCACCCCGAAGCCCCGTGTCCCTGGCACGGGGCTTCGGCCGTTCCCGGCACGGGACGACGCGGGACGGCTCGGGACGGCTCG
>NZ_JAVREO010000313.1:0-380 GCF_031845445.1 Streptomyces chisholmiae
GCACGACGCCGAGCGCGGCGTCCGCTGCGATCGCCGCGTCCACCGCGTTGCCCCCTCGCCGGAAGAGCTCGAGCGCGGCGGACGTGCCGAGCGCCGACGAGGTCGCGACCATCGCGTTCGGCGCCAGCGCGGGTGTCCGCGTGGCCGGGAAACGCGCCGACATCCTGGCCGGACGCGCGTCGGATGTCACGAAGACCGTTCCAGACGACGCGCGTTCAGGCGCGCGCGGGCTCGCGCCAGGACGGCGGTGGTGGAAGCGGATGGCGGAACAGGCGCGCCGCGTTCGCGTGCGTCATCAGGTCGACGTGGTCGTCCGGCATGCTGCCGAAGCGCGTCGTGAGCAGGTCCTGGGTGTCGGGCCAGGTCGAGTCGGCGTGCGG
>NZ_JAVREO010000314.1:0-380 GCF_031845445.1 Streptomyces chisholmiae
ATCGGCAAACCGCTGACCCAGATCGTCGCCGAACGGGTCCGGCCCGCCCCTGACGAGGCTCCCGATCCCGGCGAGGCGGCGTTCAGGCACCGGGTCCACGTTTCGCTCTCAGCGATGTGGGGCATCGGCCTGCTGATCGGGATGTTGATCAGCCTGGCGATCATCTTCTCCCTGGCCATAGACGTCGCGAACGGCGTGAACACGGTCGTTTCGCTGGCTTTCACGGCCCTGCTGATGGCGGCCACCGTGGTGGTCGCGAAACGAGCCAGGGCCAAGGGGGAACTCCTCCGGGAACAAATGGGAGCCCGCCAAGGTTGAGCGCATCAGACTGAACTTTGGAGGTTTGATGTCCGAATCAAACGCAGTGCCCATCTTGTTCT
>NZ_JAVREO010000315.1:0-379 GCF_031845445.1 Streptomyces chisholmiae
CGGGTGGCCGTGCCGAGTTTCGTTGCGGCAGCTGTGCTCATCTTCATTTTCTCGGTCACCCTGCGGTGGTTTCCCACTTTCGGCTCGGGCGAAGGCGTGGTCGATCGTCTCCACCACCTGACGCTTCCCGTGCTGGCGTTGACGCTGGCCTCGGGGTCTTACGTCATCCGGGTGACTCGGGCGGCGCTGCGCGAAGAGGCGGCACGTGACCATGTGCGCGCGGCCGTCGCACGTGGGCTGCCGCGACGCACGGTTGTCACCAAACACATTCTGCGCAATGGGCTTACCCCGGTGGCCACGGTCGTGGGCCTGACGATGACCAGCCTCATCGTCGGTTCGGTGGTCATCGAACGCGCCTTTGCCCTCGACGGAATCGGGT
>NZ_JAVREO010000316.1:0-379 GCF_031845445.1 Streptomyces chisholmiae
ATGGTTCAACACTGGTAAGCTTCTTATCTGCGGCAGTGGTTGGATTAATCCTGTAGTTACCGCTATAAAAAGTGTTACAGTGAAAAACGGCATTCAGTGAATGCCGTTTTTTTATGTCTAAGGCTTTCTATCGATAAAGCATGAGGAAAGAATGGAAAAACAAGACTTAATTGATATAGCTAATACATCGATGCCGTTTGGTAAATATAAAGGTTGCATACTGATTGATCTGCCAGAGGAATACCTATTATGGTTTTATAAAAAAGGGGAGTTTCCGGCAGGGCGGTTAGGACAGCTGATGGAAATGACACTAGGGCTGAAGATTGAAGGGCTAGATAGCATTGTTAAGCCTCTAAAACGCCAATAAGGGGTAGAGGCT
>NZ_JAVREO010000317.1:0-373 GCF_031845445.1 Streptomyces chisholmiae
CGAACGGGATCACGGCGCCGAGTGGTGCGGCTCAGGTGCGGTTGTTGGAGGACGTGTACGGGCGGGCGGGGGTGCCGGTCGAGTCGGTGGGTTATGTGGTGACGCATGGCACTGGGACGCGGCTGGGCGATCCGATTGAGATCAATGCGTTGGTTGAGGCGTTTGGTAAGGAGTCGGAGCGGCATGGTTTCTGTGCTTTGACGTCGACCAAGCCGAATATCGGGCATACGCAGGCGGCGTCTGGGTTGGTGTCGGTGATGGCGTTGGCGTTGGCGATGCGGCGGGAGGTGATTCCGCCGAGTATTCACTGTGATGAGTTGAGTGATTATGTGCGGTGGGAGGAGAGCCCGTTCTTTGTCAATCGTGAGGCGCG
>NZ_JAVREO010000318.1:0-351 GCF_031845445.1 Streptomyces chisholmiae
TGGGTGTGGGTCGGTCGTTGTTGGGGCGGGCTGGGTTGCCGGATCGTGCGGTGACCTGGGGCGGGGATGTGGAGTTGGCGGATGTGGTGGGGTCTGTGGTGGGTGGGAAGGTCGGTGTGGTCTTCTCGGGTCAGGGCTCGCAGTGGGTGGGGATGGGTCGGGAGTTGTATGAGGTGTTCCCGGCTTTCCGGGAGGCTTTCGACGAGGTTGGCGCGTTGGTGGATGAGCGTCGTGACGGGTCGTTGCGGGAGGTGGTCTTCTCCGGTGACGCTGAGGTGTTGGAGGGGACGGGTTGGGCTCAGGTGGGGCTCTTCGCCGTCGGGGTTGGTTTGTGGCGGGTGTTGGAGTCCT
>NZ_JAVREO010000319.1:0-311 GCF_031845445.1 Streptomyces chisholmiae
CCACGATCTCGCTGGAGCCGGCCACCTCGATGACGGCACCGAGGACGGGATGGTCGATCCGGGCCTGACCAAGACCGGTGGCATCCCCGGTCCCGCCCTGACGCAGCCAGAACCGCTCCCGCTGGAAGCCGTAGGTCGGCAGGTCAACGCGTGGCGTCTGGCCGCCGCCCAACTGGTCATAGAGCGTCTGCCAGTTGACGGGGACGCCCCGTACCCACAGGCGGGCGGCCATCTGGAGGAGGGCCTCGGCCTGGGGGCGTTGGTTGCGCAGCGAGGGGATGACGGCCTGGGCGTCGTCGTCGAACACGTCG
>NZ_JAVREO010000320.1:0-306 GCF_031845445.1 Streptomyces chisholmiae
GGGTTGCGGTGGCGGTTGACGGGTGGGGATGGCGGTTGGGGTGCGGAGGTGGGTCCGGTCGGTTCGGTGCCGGTGGCCGACCGAGTGAGTCGGGTCGATGCCAGCGGGCTGGTTGAGGAGCAGTTGTCCGCCCTCGCCAGGTCGGAGGCGGTGCGGTTGCGGGATGGTTTGGATCCGGGGGCTGGTGTGGTGTGGGGGATGGTGTGGCTGGATCGGGGGCCTGGGGAGTCGGGGTTGTTGGTGTGGGTGGTGCATCACTTGGTGGTGGATGGGGTGTCCTGGCGGGTGTTGTTGCCGGATTTGGCG
>NZ_JAVREO010000321.1:0-287 GCF_031845445.1 Streptomyces chisholmiae
ACCTCCTTTCTAAGGAGCATTTGGCCAGCTTCAGACGAGTGTTCTGGAGTGGTTGCTCATGGGTGGAACATTGACTATTCGGCGTTTGTGGGTCTGTTGGCCTTGCTAGTACTACTTGCCTCTTTTTTGGGGGGTGGGTGTGGAACGTGGGTCAGGGGTCTCATGGATGTTGGGCACGCTGTTGGGTGTCTGAGGGCACGGTCGCGCGCTTTTTTGCGTGTGGGTGTTGTCTTCGGGTCTGCCAGGGCTGGGGCTGGTTCTCCGTGAGGAGGGGTGGTTTCGGCGGA
>NZ_JAVREO010000322.1:0-286 GCF_031845445.1 Streptomyces chisholmiae
TCCGCCGAAACCACCCCTCCTCACGGAGAACCAGCCCCAGCCCTGGCAGACCCGAAGACAACACCCACACGCAAAAAAGCGCGCGACCGTGCCCTCAGACACCCAACAGCGTGCCCAACATCCATGACTCCCCCGACCCACGTTCCACACCCACCCCCGAAAAGAGGCAAGTAGTACTAGCAAGGCCAACAGACCCACAAACGCCGAATAGTCAATGTTCCACCCATGAGCAACCACTCCAGAACACTCGTCTGAAGCTGGCCAAATGCTCCTTAGAAAGGAGGTG
>NZ_JAVREO010000323.1:0-258 GCF_031845445.1 Streptomyces chisholmiae
TGGGGTCTTCGGTGTGGTCGGGTTGGTGGGGGGTGAGGGTGCCGGTGGCGTGTTGGGTCCAGTCGGTGTCGGGGGTGGGTCGGGAGTGGATGGTGAGGGTGCGTTCGTGGTTGGTGGGGTCGGGTTCTTGGATGCGGAGTTGGATGTCGGTGGTGGTGTGGGGGGTGAGGGTCAGGGGGGTGTGGAGCATCAGTTCGGCGAGGGTGGGGGAGCCGATGTGGTCGCCGGCGGTGAGGGCGAGTTCGACGAGGCCGGTGC
>NZ_JAVREO010000324.1:0-255 GCF_031845445.1 Streptomyces chisholmiae
CGTTCCGTGCAGCGTTGGCGGCAGTTGTGGGACGAGGGCGGTCCGCGGGCTCTGCGGTCACAGGGACCGGCGTCGCTGCCGAGGCTGAGCCAGAAGCAGTTCGCCCAGTTGGAGGCGGAGCTGGCCACGGGGCCCGCCGCGCACGGCTGGGAGGACCAGCGGTGGACGCTCGCGCGGATCAAGACGGTGATCGGCCGGCGCTTCCATCTGACGTACACCATCCAGGGCGTGCGGAAGATGCTGGTGCGCAACGGC
>NZ_JAVREO010000325.1:0-255 GCF_031845445.1 Streptomyces chisholmiae
TCCGGCAGAAGGCCGACGAACGCGGGTGGGAGGTCATCGCCCTTGAGGTGATGCCCGACCAGGTGCACTTGTTCGTGAAGCACGACCCGAAGTCGTCGGCCTCATACGTGGCGAACCAGTTCAAGGGCTTCACGTCCCGCGTGCTGCGCGAGGAGTTCCCGCACCTGAAGTCGCGGATGCCCACGCTGTGGTCGTCGTCGTACTTCGCGGCCTCGGTCGGAGCGGTATCGGCAGCCACGGTCGAGAAGTACATCA
>NZ_JAVREO010000326.1:0-255 GCF_031845445.1 Streptomyces chisholmiae
GATTCATCTTCCAGGCGTTCAACCTGCTGCCCACGCTCAACGCCATCGAGAACATCACCCTCCCGATGGACATAGCCGGCCGCAAGCCCGAGCAGGAGTGGCTGCGGCGGGTCATCGACACCGTCGGTCTGGGCGAGCGCCTCAAGCACCGCCCCAACCAGCTCTCCGGCGGCCAACAGCAGCGCGTCGCCGTCGCCCGCGCGCTGGCCGCCCGCCCCGACATCAGCTTCGGCGACGAACCCACCGGAAACCTCG
>NZ_JAVREO010000327.1:0-255 GCF_031845445.1 Streptomyces chisholmiae
ACCTCCTTTCTAAGGAGCATTTGGCCAGCTTCAGACGAGTGTTCTGGAGTGGTTGCTCATGGGTGGAACATTGACTATTCGGCGTTTGTGGGTCTGTTGGCCTTGCTAGTACTACTTGCCTCTTTTTGGGGGGTGGGTGTGGAACGTGGGTCGGGGGAGTCATGGATGTTGGGCACGCTGTTGGGTGTCTGAGGGCACGGTCGCGCGCTTTTTTGCGTGTGGGTGTTGTCTTCGGGTCTGCCAGGGCTGGGGCTG
>NZ_JAVREO010000328.1:0-255 GCF_031845445.1 Streptomyces chisholmiae
TGGCTGCGGTGCAGGTGGCGCGGTTGCGGGGGGCTGAGGTGTTCGCGACGGCGAGTGTGGGGAAGTGGGATGTGTTGCGGGGGATGGGGTTGGATGACGCGCATATTGGTAATTCGCGTGATCTGTCATTTCGGGAGAAGTTTTTGGGGGTGACGGGTGGTGCGGGTGTTGATGTGGTGTTGAATTCGTTGGCTGGTGGGTTTGTGGATGCGTCGTTGGATTTGTTGCCT
This sequence comes from Streptomyces chisholmiae, assembly GCF_031845445.1. Classification (NCBI taxonomy): domain Bacteria; kingdom Bacillati; phylum Actinomycetota; class Actinomycetes; order Kitasatosporales; family Streptomycetaceae; genus Streptomyces; species Streptomyces chisholmiae. Next base: position 231 of record NZ_JAVREO010000328.1, read on the forward strand.
CGGGGTGGGCGGTTTTTGGAGATGG
>NZ_JAVREO010000329.1:0-255 GCF_031845445.1 Streptomyces chisholmiae
ACCCGGGCGACGGACGGCGGCTGGGCGCGGTCCCTGCTCTGGCCCTGAGGCCCGGACCGGGGTCGGCCGGCTGGCGGGGCTCCCGGGGGGGTGCCTCTATGTCCTTCGTCAAGGCGCCCTTGTCGGGGTTGGGGTGTTTTGGTCTTGCTGGGGTCATGCGGCGAGGTTGACGTCCGTGGGCGTGCGGGACTCGTAGTAGGTGCCGTCGCGGAGCATGGCGAACAGGACGCTGGTGCGTTGGCGGGCGAGTCGGAG
>NZ_JAVREO010000330.1:0-255 GCF_031845445.1 Streptomyces chisholmiae
CGCGGGCTGGTGGGCGTCGGGTGTTGGGTGTGGTGGCGGGGTCGGCGGTGAATCTGGATGGTGCGTCGATTGGTTTGACGGCGCGGTATGGTCCGTCGCAGGAGCGGGTGATTCGGGCTGCGTGGGCCGCGGGTGGGTTGTCGGGTGGGGATGTGGATGTGGTGGAGGGGCATGGGACGGGGACGGTGTTGGGGGACCCGATCGAGGTGGGGGCGTTGTTGGCGACGTATGGGCGGGATCGGGATGTGGAGCGGC
>NZ_JAVREO010000331.1:0-255 GCF_031845445.1 Streptomyces chisholmiae
CCAGGAGCTGGGCGAGCCCTGGTGGGTCGGGGCGCTGATGACGCTGGCGCTGTTCGGCTGCTCGGTGGTGCTCACCGCCTGCTTCCTGGCGCTGGTCCCCGGCAGGCACTCGTGGATGACCACGCTGGGCGCCGGCACCCTCTACGGCTACCTGCTGCACGGCTTCCTGATCCGCGGCTCCGTCGAGTGGGGCTGGTACGACCCGGAGGTGATGCAGAACGCCTGGACCGGGCTGCTGGTCAGCACCGTGGTCGC
>NZ_JAVREO010000332.1:0-255 GCF_031845445.1 Streptomyces chisholmiae
CTTCGACGGGGAGGACCGGCTCGTCGGGGAGGGGGCGGGGGTAGAGGAGGGTCATGCCGTCGGCGGTGAGGAACTGGGCGCCGTGTTCGTCCAGGATGAGGCGTTGGTCGAGGGTGGAGGCCCAGGAGGTGCCGAACCAGCGTCCGGCGCGGTAGCTGGAGATGTGGTGGCGTTCGATGACCAGGGGGAGGATGCCGGGGAGTTCGACGTCGGTGGCGGACATCAGCAGTTCGCCGGTGGCGACGTCGACGGGGT
>NZ_JAVREO010000333.1:0-253 GCF_031845445.1 Streptomyces chisholmiae
GGTGACCATGACGCTGACCGGCCGGCTGTGCCAGCGGTTCGGGAACCACCGGGTGACGGTGGCGGCCGGGGCGTTGCTGGTGGCGAGCGTGGCGCTGCCGGCACACGCGGGCTCGGCGCCGGCGCTGTGGTGACCATGACGCTGACCGGCCGGCTGTGCCAGCGGTTCGGGAACCACCGGGTGACGGTGGCGGCCGGGGCGTTGCTGGTGGCGAGCGTGGCGCTGCCGGCACACGCGGGCTCGGCGCCGGCGC
>NZ_JAVREO010000334.1:0-243 GCF_031845445.1 Streptomyces chisholmiae
CCATGTTGGACTGGGCGGGGTTGTCGGCGGACGCGTTTCGTCGGGAGTTCGACGGGGTGCCGGGCAATCTGACCAAGTTGGAGGACTCGTACGCCCTGTGTGCTCAGGCGTTGCACACCTACTGGCCCAAGCTCCAGACCGCGCAGGGGATGGCGGATCGGGCGTTGGATCGTGCGGTGGCCGCGCAGGCCGATCTGGCGTCGGCGCAGTCGGCGTTGGGGGATGCGACGGACTGGTTGGGGC
>NZ_JAVREO010000335.1:0-235 GCF_031845445.1 Streptomyces chisholmiae
CAGGGGATGGCGGATCGGGCGTTGGATCGTGCGGTGGCCGCGCAGGCCGATCTGGCGTCGGCGCAGTCGGCGTTGGGGGATGCGACGGACTGGTTGGGGCGGGCCGGGGACGAGGCGGAGCGGCTGCAACGGGAGGGTGAGCGGGCGGACGCGGAGCCGCCGGATGAGGCGGATGTGCGGGCCGCGACCCGCGATCATCAGGCGGCGGAGGCGGCGGCCGGCGCCGCCCAGGGGC
>NZ_JAVREO010000336.1:0-226 GCF_031845445.1 Streptomyces chisholmiae
GCGACTTCCTGCGCTGGCTCACCCACGAGACGGACCAGCTGCCCGAGCGGCCCGAGCGCCCAGGCGGAGAGTCGGCGGGCCCGCCTCTGTGATCGCCGACCGTTCGGCCGAGCATTGGCCGAGCAGAAAGCCCCCCTTCACCTGCGGTGGAGGGGGGCTCGGCCTGTGTTGGAGTCTACTCCTCTGCGCCGACAGATGTCGTCTCGGCGATCCGAGCGCGGGGCAC
>NZ_JAVREO010000337.1:0-211 GCF_031845445.1 Streptomyces chisholmiae
GGTGTACAGAATGTGTACAGGGCCCCCGGGTGGTAGCCACCCGGGGGCCCTGTCATTTGCCCGCTGACCTGCTGCGGAACCGCTGAGCCGCCTAAGGGAATCGAACCCTTGACCTACGCATTACGAGGTCTATCGAGAGGTGCTCGCGACCAGCCAGCCGGCTATCCGTGGCCGCTGACCTGCGCGTTTGTCCTCCCGTGCTCTCTCGATC